>NZ_JBKHAQ010000008.1:0-43232 GCF_046542825.1 Rhodosalinus sp.
TGCCTGCGCCACGGCAGCTTGCCACCGCCTGCAGCGCCAGAAAAAGGGGGAAGGCCCGGTGAGCCTTTCCTCTGCCCCCTTGCGATTGGCGCGACGGGGTGAGCTGCCTTTCAGCTTGCCCCCGCGGTGGGTCGTGCATCGCTCCTCCCGGCGGACAGCCTTCCCGAAGCGCCGCACCGACAGCGTCTTTGCCGGGGGCGAACACGCCGGGTGACGGCAGCGCCCGGCAGGAGGCGACTGCGTATCGCCGTGTCACGTTCCGCGTGGTATGCTCCGCGCGCGCTTCGCGCATGACAAGGAAGCGACATGGCTGCGCGGCATCACGGTGCGATCGTCGTCGTTGGGGGTGGAATCGCCGGTCTGTCGGCCGCGATCTACGCACGTCTCAACGATTTCGAGGCCACGGTCTACGAGATGGCGCAGAAACCCGGCGGTGTCTGCGCCGGGTGGGAGCGCAGCGGGTTCCTTGTCAATGGGTCGATCCACTGGCTGGTCGGATCCGCGCCCGGAAGCGATCTGCATGACATGTGGATGCAGTTGGGTGTGCTCGATGACCACCCGCATCTGTCGCCCGCCCGCTTTGCCCTGTTTCGTGACCTGGATGGCGTCGATGTCCACCTGTGGCGGGATCCCGACAAGCTTCAGGTCCATCTGAGCGAGATTTCGCCCGATGACGCCGACACGGTCGCCGAGATGTGCGACGCGATCCGCGTGTTCCGCGATGCCGAGTTTCCCATGCGGCGCGATTTCGAATTGCTCAGCCTGACGGAGTGGATCGGGATCTTCGCGCGCAACATGCCCTTCATGCTGGCGCATCGCCGCTATGGCGCCCTGACGGTCGAGGACTATGCCGCGCGGTTCAGGCATCCCGCCTTGCAGGGCATGTTGCGGAATTTCTGGACACCGGGCCTGTCGATGCAGTTCCTGCTGATGCAACTTGGCTTCGCGGCGCGCGGGACGGCTGCCTATCCACTGGGCGGGTCCGGGCCGTTCATCGACCGGCTGGTGCGCCGTCTCGAGGGGCTTGGCGGCCGGATCGAAACCGGCGTGCGGGTGACGGGGATCGACGTATCGGACGGCAAGGCCACCGGTCTCTTCCTCGCTGATGGCCGCCGCGTGGCCGCCGACCACGTCATCGCCGCCTGCGACGCGACGCAGGTATTCGATCGGTTGCTCCCCGGTGGGGAGGCGCTGCGCCCGGAAAGCCTTGACCACCTGACGACGTTTCCGCCGCTTTGCTACTTTTCGGCCGGTGCAAGCTATGACTTCGCCGGCCTCGAGACGGTTTCGATGGGCCACAACCTGCGTTTCGACCCACCCCTGCAGGTCGGACCGGTGAGCCACCCGCGCGCGACCGTGCAGATCTACAGCTTCGACCCGACGCTGGCGCCGCGGGGCCAGGTCCTGCTCACGGCGATGCTCGACAGCGACTATGACTGGTGGCGCGCGCGTCACGACGAGGGGGCGGACGCTTACCGCTGCGCTCGCGACAACATCGCCGATGCGATGATCGACGGGCTCGACCGGCATTTCCCCGGGTTGCGCGACGGGGTCGTGTTCCGCGACCTTGCCACGCCGCTGACCTATGAGCGCTACACGGGCAACCATCGCGGCGCCTATGAGGGCTGGCTGCCCACGCCGGCGGCCGCGAAGGCCAGGATCCCGACCCATTTCGATGCTGTGCGCAACTTCTGGATGGCCGGCCATTGGGTCGCACCGGGCGGTGGCATGCCGCCAGCCGCCTATACGGGCCGAAATGCGGTTCAACTGATTTGCGATGCAGAAGACATCGAGTTTCGGGTCGGCCTGCCATGATGCGAAATCTTTACGTCTGGTTTCTGAAGAGAATTGCGATCCCCGTAACCTGGTATGCCTCTGCGGTCTTCCTGATCGGTCCCGCGGCGCCCAGCGTGTTCGCGGAATTCGTCAGCGGGGCAGTGGTCCTTGTCGTCTGGGCCGTGGTTGCCGACTGGCCCTTGCAAAAGGACTGACGGCCAGGATGCCGCCTGGCGGCCCTTGCCTGCGCGAAACTCCAACCGCCGCCGTCGAGGATCGCCTTGCGCCCCGTTTTCGCCTGCCGGCGTTCCACGGCGAGATCGACATGGGCCGGGGCTGACCACCGTCGCGAAACCGCGGCGGCCGCCCCGGGGAAATGCTCGCCCAGGGAAATGCTGCCGGAAGGACTCTCCCGGCGCCGTGAACGGCTGCCGGAAACGACCGATGACAGGTCGTTGCGGCGGATCGCGTCGCCCGTCTGCGTCCGCTCGAGCACCAAGCGAACCGGAAGGCCCAGCACCGCCAGGCCGATCGCGACCGGGAAGAGCGCCGCGAGAGCCTGCGGGGCGGCCCCCCGGCTCAGCCCCTGCAAAGTGTCTCCGTCTTGACCTGTCTCAATGTCCCGGCGCCGCCATGACCCTAACGTAACGCACGAGGGCGGGCCACCGCCTTCGCAACGCACCATGAGAAGAGGGAGGAGAGCCATGCGTCGCAACCTGAGTGCCGCCGTGCTTGTCCTGCTCGCGGCCCCTGCCGTGGCGGACGACGACATCGTCACCTACGAGACCGACCTCGCCTTCGGCGACGTCGCCTTCGGGCTCGAGAACGCCATCCTGGACGAGGGGCTGGTGATCGACCACGTGAGCCGCGTCGGAGGCATGCTGGAGCGCACCCGCGCAGACGTGGGATCGGAGATGCAGCTTTACGAAGGGGCGGACGCCTACGGCTTCTGCTCCGCCACCGTCTCACGCGAGGTGATGGAGGCGGACCCGATGAACATCGCCTATTGTCCCTATCACGTCTTCATCATGCAGAAGGCGGGCGAGGACACGGTGACCATCGGCTACCGCGGCTATCCCGACGGGCCGATGGACGCGGTCGAGGAGCTTCTGGACCGTATCGCGCGCAACGCGATCGGGATGGATTAGGCCCGACCGGATCACGCCGGATCACAAGTCTTTTATTGGCCAGACAGGAGGTTGCAGGCTTAGCCTTGAACCCTTGCCAGTCAAGTCGCGTCGGCGGAAATCCCCGCTGAACCTGTGGCACATGTCCTGCGTAGAGGGATCTGGACATCCCGGCATCGGGTGTCCCGAATTGACATTCAGGAGGACAGTCATGTTCCGCAGAACACTTATCGCTCTCGCGTCCGCCACCGCACTTGCCGGCCCGGCGCTGGCCAACGACTCCACGGACATGGATATCGTCGACACGGCCGTTGCGGCCGGCAATTTCACGACGCTCGTTGCCGCTGTCGAAGCGGCCGGGCTGGTCGAGACGCTGAAGGGCGAGGGTCCCTTCACCGTCTTCGCACCGACCGACGAGGCATTTGCCGCACTGCCCGAGGGCACGGTCGAGGGGCTGCTGGAGGACACCGACGCCCTGACCGAGGTGCTCACCTATCACGTCGTGCCGGGCAAGGTGATGTCGACCGACCTCTCCGACGGCATGACGGCCGAAACGGTGCAGGGTCAGGAAGTGACCATCGGCACCGAGGGCGGCGTGACCGTGGACGGCGCCAACGTCGTGCAGGCCGACATCGAGACCTCCAACGGGGTGATCCACGCCATCGACACGGTCATCCTGCCCGAGTGATCGAAACCCAGGGGGCGGCCGGGTCGGCCGCCCCTTCCCGCTTTCCGGAACCGTGACCAGAGGGAGACATGACATGAACCGCCGTTTCGCACTCCGTGCGCTCGCCGGCACCGGCCTTGCCGCGGCCGTCGCCGCCTGCGCCCCGATGGCCCAGCAGCCCACCATCGCCGGCATCCTTTCCACCAGCGACCAGTTCTCGACCCTGGTCGCGGCCGCCGACGCCGCAGGCCTTGTCGAGACGCTCGCCGGCCCCGGCCCCATCACGGTCTTCGCGCCCACCGACAACGCCTTTGCGAAACTGCCGGAAGGCACGGTCGACTCGCTGCTGCAGCCGGAGAACCGCGACCAGCTCATCGAGGTGCTGTCCTATCACGTCGTGTCGGGCGAAGTGACCTCCGACCAGCTGGCGGGCCAGCGCACCAGCGCCACCACCGTCCAGGGCGGGTCGCTGCACATCGACGCGACCGGCGATGCCGTGCATGTCAACGACGCGCGCGTGACGCAGGCGGACATCATGGCCTCGAACGGCGTGATCCACCGCATCGACACCGTGCTGCTGCCTGAATGATCGATCGGCGATGATCCGACGCGAAAGGCCCCCGCCGGCAAACCGGCGGGGGCCTTGTCCTGTCAGGGTGTGACCGGCGTCAGTGCAGGACGGCTTCCTGCGGCGGTTCGCGGTCGGAGCGGCCGACGCGGTCCCCGATGTGCAGGCCCTCGGGACCCGCGCTCACCGGGATGACGTCCCCGTCCCTGACATCGCCGCTCAGCAGCATCTCGGCGAGCGGGTCCTGCAGCGCCTTCTGGATCACCCGCTTGAGCGGACGGGCGCCGAACACCGGATCATAGCCCTCGTTCGCAAGCCATTCCTTGGCGCTCTCGTCCAGTTCCAGCCGGATCTTGCGGTTTGCCAGACGCTTCGCGAGGCGCGACAGCTGGATCTCCACGATGCCGGTCATGTCCTCGCGGCCCAGCCGGTCGAAGACGATGATCTCGTCCAGCCGGTTCAGGAACTCGGGGCGGAAGTGGTTGCGCACCGCCTCCATCACCTCTGCCTTGGCCTGCCCCGAATCCACGCCTTCCGGCAGGCGGCTCAGCGCCTGGGAGCCCAGGTTCGAGGTCAGCACGATCAGCGTCTGCTTGAAATCGACGCGGTGGCCCTGACCATCGGTCAGAACGCCGTCGTCCAGCACCTGCAGCAGCACGTTGAACACGTCCGGGTGCGCCTTTTCGACCTCGTCGAAGAGCACGACCTGATAGGGCCGGCGCCGCACCGCTTCGGTCAGCACGCCCCCCTCGTCGTAGCCCACATAGCCCGGGGGTGCGCCGATCAGCCGCGCGACCGAGTGCTTCTCCATGAACTCGGACATGTCGATACGCACCATCGCGCTCTCGTCGTCGAACAGGAAGTCCGCCAGCGACTTGGTCAGCTCCGTCTTGCCCACGCCGGTGGGGCCGAGGAACAGGAAGCTGCCCAGCGGGCGGTTCTCGTCGTTGAGACCCGCGCGCGCCCGGCGCACGGCGTTCGACACCGCGTGCACGGCCTGATCCTGCCCCACGACGCGCGCGTGCAGTTCCTCTTCCATGCGCAGCAGCTTCTCGCGCTCGCCCTCCAGCATCCTGGACATCGGGATGCCGGTCCAGCGTTCGACCACCGCGGCGATCTGTTCGGGGCGCACGGCCTCCTCGACCATCACGCCGTCGTCCTCGCCCTCGCGCTGCTCGGCTTCCGCGAGCTGCTTCTCGATCTGCGGGATGACGCCGTAGGACAGCTCGCCCGCCTTCGCCAGGTTGCCCTCACGCTTGGCGATTTCCAGATCGGCGCGCGCCCGGTCCAACTGTTCCTTCAGTTCGCGGGCCGAGGCCAGCTTGTCGCGCTCCGCCTGCCAGCGGGCGGTCATCTCGGCCGACTGCTCCTGCAACTCGGCGAGTTCCTTCTCAAGCGTCTCAAGACGGTCCTTCGAGGCCTGGTCGTCCTCCTTCTTCAGCGCCTCGGCCTCGATCTGCATCTGCAGGATCTGCCGATCGAGCGCGTCGAGTTCCTCGGGCTTGCTGTCCACCTCCATGCGCAGGCGGCTGGCGGCCTCGTCCATCAGGTCGATCGCCTTGTCGGGCAGGAAACGGTCGGTGATGTAGCGGTCCGACAACTGCGCGGCCGCGACCAGCGCGGAGTCAGAGATCCGCACGCCGTGGTGCAGCTCGTATTTCTCCTTGATGCCGCGCAGGATGCTGATGGTGTCCTCGACCGTCGGCTCGTCCACATAGAGCGGCTGGAACCGCCGTGCGAGGGCTGCGTCCTTTTCGACATACTTGCGGTATTCGTCGAGCGTGGTGGCGCCCACGCAGTGCAACTCGCCGCGCGCCAGCGCGGGCTTCAGCAGGTTCGAGGCATCCATCGCGCCGTCGGCCTTGCCTGCCCCCACCAGCGTGTGCATCTCGTCGATGAAGAGGATGATCTCGCCGGCCGCCGCGGTGATCTCGGACAGCACGGCCTTCAGCCGCTCCTCGAACTCGCCGCGATACTTCGCGCCGGCGATGAGCGCCCCCATGTCGAGCGCGAGCAGCTTCTTGTTCTTCAGGCTCTCGGGCACGTCGCCGTTGACGATGCGCAGCGCAAGGCCCTCGGCGATGGCGGTCTTGCCGACGCCGGGATCGCCGATCAGCACGGGGTTGTTCTTGGTCCGGCGGGAAAGCACCTGCATGGCGCGGCGAATTTCCTCGTCGCGGCCGATGATCGGGTCGATCTTGCCCTGCTCGGCGGCCTCGGTCAGGTCGCGCGCATACTTGTTGAGCGCGTCATAGCCCTCTTCGGCGCTTTCGGTGTCCGCCGTGCGGCCCTTGCGCAGGTCGTTGATCGCCTCGTTCAGCTTCTGCGGGCTGACGGCGCCGGCCTCCAGCGCGTCCTTGGCGGGGCTTTTCACCATGCCCAGCGCGGTCAGGATGCGCTCCACCGGGACGAAGCTGTCGCCGGCCTTCTTCGCCAGCTTCTGCGCCTCGTCCAGCACCCTGGCGGTCTGGGTGTCCAGATAGATCTGGCCCGCGCCGCTGCCGGACACCTGCGGCACCCTGGCCAGCGCGGCCTCCACGGCCTCGAGCACGCGATCGGGCGCGCCGCCTGCGCGGCGGATCAGGTTGGCGGCGAGCCCCTGCTCGTCGTCCATCAGCGCCTTGAGCAGATGCTCGGGGCCAAGCTTCTGGTGTCCCTCGCGCACCGCGATGGTCTGCGCCGCCTGAACGAAGCCGCGCGACCGCTCCGTGAACTTCGACAAGTCCATGAGTCATATCTCCTTTTTCAAGCGCCTCCAATCGTTCGCCCGCTGTGCGGCACGGCCCGTCGGAAGCCTCGCGCAAAGAGATGGGGAAGAGCGCGGCCTGTTGCAAGTCTGACACAGCCAACGGCAGGCATCCGCGCCCTCTGCAACGCGCCGCGGCCCTGAGCGCCCGGCGACCCACCGGCGGAGCGCGCGCCGCATCCTCCACCGAGCCCGCCTCTTCAGTCGGTCTGCTCGACAGGCTCGTCGGTTTGCTGCTCAGCGGGGTCGGACACCATCTCGCGGTCCGCGCTTCTTACAACCCATATCGCGACGATCGCCACGATGATGAGGATGCCTCCCACGATCAGCGCCACGGATGTTCCGCCGCCCGAGTTTCCTGGTCCATTATCGCGCATAGCTCTCTCCACCCTTACGAAGTGACCTTGCGGGACTGCTGGTCCGTCACCCAAGCAACCGGCGCCCGCATCGGCAGATTTCTTGCTCAGTCGTCCCCGTCATCGTCGGGGGGATTCGGGCGGGCCTCCGGTCCCGCTTCGCCCTCGTTCACCGTGTTCTCTCCGGGCTCCATCAGGTCGGGATCCTCTCCCGTGCCCTCGAAGAGCTGTTCGCCCTCCTCCGCCTCGGTGGCGAGGCCATCGCCCTCGATTCGCTCCTGCGTCTCTTCCGGGGTACGGACACCCTCCTGCTCCATCGAAACGGCACCGTCGTTTTCTCCGCCCGCCATGGGCTCCGTCGGTGCATCCTCTTCGGGAAAGGGGTCGGTCTGCACCACGGGCGTCTCATCGCGCATTCCCAAAAAGACGATCAGACCGATCACCAGGATTGCCGCGACGGCAGCACCTATGATCGGCGCGGGAATGCCGCCGCGCGGCGTGCCGTCGGAATTCTCTTCGGTCTTCCGCTGTGCCATCTGGCCACCTCCAGCTCCCTCGAGCAATGCGTGGCGCGCGTGCGCTGTTCCTCTGCGCTTGTGCGGCGCCTGCATTTGCGGCAAGCCCGCCACCAACCGAAGGACGTGCCCAATGCCTGACCAAGCCGACGACCGCCTGATCGTCGCCCTCGACCTGCCGGACGCCCACGCAGGCCTCACCCTCGCCGGGCAGCTCGGCGAGGCGGTGAGCTTCTACAAGATCGGCCTGGGGATGCTGACCGGCGGCGGCCTTGCGCTCGCCAACGAACTCAAGTCGGAGCACGGCAAGCGGATCTTTCTCGACATGAAGCTCTTCGACATCGGCGCGACGGTCGAGGCCGCGGTGCGTGGCCTCGCCCGCTTCGACCTGGACTTTCTCACCGTGCACGGCGACCCGAATGTCGTGCGCGCCGCGGCGGAGGGCGCGGCCGGATCGGGGCTGACTATCCTTGCCGTGACGATCCTGACCTCGCTGGACCGCGGCGACCTGGACGCCGCGATGATCCGCGCCGGCGACCTGCCGGAGATTGTCACGGAGCGGGCCGCGCGCGCCTTCGAGGCAGGGGCCGGCGGCGTCATCGCCTCGCCGAACGAGGCTGCAGCGATCCGCGCCCTGCCCCAGGCCGCCGGCCGGCTGATCGTGACGCCGGGCGTGCGGCCGGCGGGCGCCGATGCGGGCGACCAGAAGCGGATCGCGACACCGGCGGCGGCGCTGGCGGCCGGGGCCGACCACATTGTCGTCGGTCGCCCGATCTGGCAGGCCGCGGACCCGCGCGCGGCGGCAGAGGCGGTGCTGGCAGAGCTTCCGGCCCCGGTCTGAGATACGGTTTCAGGCCGGATCGGGTTGCCCTTCGCCATCCCCGGCGTTTCTTCCAGATCGACCGGAACGGCAGGGACCGCCGCGTGGACCTGCTCCTCACCCTCGGCCTGCCGCTGTCCCTTGCGGGCATCATGGCTTCGCTGGGCCTGATCTGAGCGGAGCGGACTGCGCCCGCGTGCTGACGGCGCCGCGGGCCTTCCTCGTGGGTGCCCTGGCGCAGGTGGCGCTACTGCCCGTGGTGGCCTTCACGCTCTTGCAGATCGCAAGGCTGCCGCCAGGAGCTGGCCTTCGGCGTGATGACCCTCGCCGTCTGTCCGGGCGGCGTGACGACGAAGATGCTGACGCGGATGGCGGGCGGCGACGTGGCCTTCCGTCGCAAAGACCGCGCGGGCACGCCCGCCTGAAACACTGGACGCAGGCACACGGCGGGCGCATCTTCGCCCCATGCCCGCCCTCTGCCGCGACTGTCTGACCTGCTTCGAGACCGGCCACCGCTGTCCGGCCTGCGGACGTCCGCGCGTGACTGCGCATCCCGAACTCTTCGATCTTTCCATCGCACACATGGACTGCGACGCCTTCTATGCCAGCGTGGAGAAGCGCGACCGCCCGGACCTGGCCCACAAGCCGGTGATCATCGGCGGCGGGCGGCGCGGCGTGGTCTCGACCGCCTGCTACATCGCGCGCATCCGCGGCGTGCGCTCTGCGATGCCGATGTTCAGGGCGCTGGCGCTCTGCCCCGACGCGGTGGTGCTCAGGCCGCGCATGGAGCTTTATGCCGAGGTCAGCCGCGCGATCCGCACCATGATGGAAGAGCTGACACCCGCGATCGAGCCGCTGTCGCTCGACGAGGCGTTCCTGGACCTTTCGGGCACCCAGCGCCTGCATGGCGCGCCGCCCGCGGTGCTGCTCGCCCGGCTGGTGCGGCGGATGAAGGACGAGCTGGGCGTCACCGGCTCCATCGGGCTCTCGCACAACAAGTTCCTCGCCAAGCTCGCCTCGGACCTCGACAAGCCGCAGGGGTTTTCCGTGATCGGCCGAGTGGAAACGATCGATTTCCTGGCCGAACGCCCGGTACGCGACATCTGGGGCGTGGGGGAGGCCGGCCAGGAGGCGCTGGCGCGCGCCGGCATCCATCGTTTCGCCGATCTGCGCCGCTGGGAGAAATCCGCGCTGGAGGCGCGATTCGGCTCCATGGGACCGCGGCTGTGGCATCTGGCGCGCGGGGAGGACGCGCGCCGCGTGGCGCGCGATGCGGCCCCGAAGTCGATCTCGAACGAGACGACCTTCGGCGAGGACATCGACGACCCGGACATCCTCGACGGGCACCTGTGGCGAATGGCGGAAAAGGTGGCGGACCGCGCCAAGGCCAAGGGCCTTGCGGGCCGCGTCGTGACGCTGAAGCTCAAGCAGGCGGACTTCCGGCTGGTTACCAGGCGGCAGGCGCTCCGGGACGCGACGCAGCTTGCCGACCGGCTCTATCGCGCCGCGCGGCAGCTCTTCGACGCGGTGCCGGCAGGCCGCGCCTACCGGCTTCTGGGCGTGGGCCTTTCCGATCTGTGCCCCGAGGCGCAGGCCGAACGCTCCGGCGACCTGCTCGACCCGCAGGCGGCGCGACGGGGGCAGGCAGAGCGCGCGGCCGACTCGATTCGCGCGCGTTTCGGCTCTGACGCGATCCTGAAAGGACGCGCGCTGCGCTGACCGAAGAATTTTCGGTCGAAAATTCTTCTGACCCGCTGCGCTCGCGCCACCGATTTTTCGATCGAAAAATCGGTGCGCCTCATTCCGCCGCGAGCGGCAGTGAGCTGTGCCCGCCGCCGCCAAGCGCGGCGACCTCGGCCACGATCCCACGCAACACGCGGCGGAACGCGTGGAAATCCGCGTTCGGGCGCACGCTGCGCTCGTCCATGTAGATCGCGCGATCGATCTCGATCTGCACGACATGCTGATGGCGCGAGGGCCGACCGTAGTGCTGCGCGACGTAGGCGCCCGCAAAGGGCGCGTTGCGCACCACCGTCAGTCCGGCCGCGGCGAAGGCGGCCTCGATCCGGTCCACGATGTCGGGCGCGGCCGAGGCACCGAAACGGTCGCCCAGAACGATCTGCGGACGCCGCGCGCCCGCCCGGGCGATCCCGTCCACCGCTTCGTGCGGCATGGAATGACAATCGATCAGGACGGCCTGGCCATGCGTCTCGTGCGCGACGGCAAGCTGGCGGGCGAGTTCCGCGTGATAGGGGCGCCAGACGCCGTCGATCCGCCGCTGTGCCTCGGCTAGGTCCAGCTTGCCGCGATAGATGGCGCGTCCGTTGGCCACCACGCGCGGGATCACGCCCAGGCCGGAGGTGACGCGCGGGTTGTGGCTCGACCGGCGCACCCCCTCGATCAGCGCGGGGTCCAGCTCCTCTGCCGAGCGGTTGAGATCGACGTAGGCCCGCGGTGCGCCGGCCCGCAGCAGCGGCGCGCCGAAATCCGGCGCGCAGTCGAACAGCCGGTCGACATAGGCGTCCTCGGACGAGCGGATCGAAAGCTCGTCGAGCACCGTGCGCCGCAGGAAGCTCCAGGGATAGTCGCGCCCGCTGTGCGGCGAGGCGAAAACGACGCAGGAGGTTCGCCGCACCGGCAGATCGATGTGATAGGCAGCCTTCGGCACCGCGCCCCTCCGCTTCTCTGACGCCGAACATAGCGCGTTTGCACATCGGGCCAAAAGCCCTTGATCCCCCCGGGAACTCCTTTTATAGCCCGCCCATCCGGCGCGGGCTTCCGCGCCCCCTTTCGTTTCGGGGGCGCATCGGAGCGCCCATTGCCGAGGGCGGTTAGCTCAGCGGTAGAGCACTACGTTGACATCGTAGGGGTCACTGGTTCGATCCCAGTACCGCCCACCATCGAACAGGCCGCGACGGCGGCAGCTCATCGGGCGCCCCGGCGCCCACGCGAAACTGGGAGAAGACCGATGAAGGTCAGGAACTCGCTGCGCTCGCTCAAGAACCGCCACCGCGACTGTCGCGTGGTGCGGCGCAAGGGCCGCGTTTACGTCATCAACAAGACACAGCGCCGGTTCAAGGCCCGCCAGGGCTGAATCGCGCCGCGTGACGCCGCCCGAACGGGCAGACAGGGGGCCGTTCCGCAGGAGCGCGCCCCTTTGTGCGTGCGCGGCGCGAGGCTGCATGGCAGCCTGTCGTCAAGCGGCTGTCACATGGCTGTCACGCGGCGGTGACAGACCCGAGGCGGAAAACAGCGCGAGGTCATGCGATGCCAAGGGACGACTCCCCGGCCCCCGATAGACACACGGCCGGCTCCCGGCTTGCAGAGGCGCCGGACGGCCATCTGCGCCATCAGGATCACCCGCACGAGACGTTGGACCGCGCGACGCGGGCGCTGCAGGCGCGGCTGACGGGCGGTGTGTCGCCGCACGCCGCATGGTCCGCCTGGTTGGACTGGGCCGCGCACCTGGCGCGTTCGCCCGGCCGGCAACTGGAACTTGCCGAACGCGCCGCGCGGAACGCCTGGAAGGTGACGAGCCATGCCGCCGGGCTGACCGAGGCCCCCTTCGCGCCCGAGCGCACCGATCACCGCTTTACCCACGAGGGGTGGCAGCGCCCGCCGTTCTCGGTCTGGCAGCAGGCCTTCCTGGCAACACAGGACTGGTGGGATCTGGCGACCGACCCGATACGCGGCGCCCGCGCGCGCAGCGCGGAACGTGTGCGCTTCATGGCGCGGCAGGGGCTCGACACCGTCTCGCCCTCGAACATGCCTGCCCTCAATCCCGAGATCATCGAGGCGCTGCGCGAAAGCGGTGGGCAGGCGCTTCTGGACGGGTGGCACAACCTGCAGGCGGACGTGCTGGCGGAACTGACGGGCGATACGGAGGCACCGGAAAGCCGGTTCCGTGTCGGCGAGACCCTCGCCTGCACACCGGGCCAGGTCGTCTTCCGCAACGAGATCCTCGAACTGATCCAGTACACGCCACAGACGGACACGGTGCACCCCGAACCCGTGCTGATCGTGCCGGCCTGGATCATGAAATACTACATCCTGGACCTTCAGCCGCACAATTCGCTGATCAACTGGCTTGTCGGGCAGGGCTTCACCGTCTTCACGATCTCCTGGTCCAACCCTACGGCCAAGGATCGCGACCGGAGCCTTGACGACTATCGCCGCGCCGGCGTCATGGCGGCGCTGGAGGCCGTAACCGCGATCACCGGCGCGGAAAAGGTGCATGGCTGCGGCTACTGCCTTGGCGGCACGATCCTGTCGATCGCGGCGGCCGCGATGGCGCGCGACGGCGACGCGCGGCTTGCCTCGCTCTCGCTGCTGGCGGCGCAGACCGATTTTGCCGAGGCGGGTGAACTGCTGCTCTTCGTCGACGAGAGCCAGCTCGCCTTTCTCGAGGACATGATGTGGGATCAGGGCACGCTCGAATCCCGCCAGATGGCCGGTGCCTTTCAGGCGCTGCGCGCAGAGGATCTCATCTGGACCCGCGCGGTGCGCCGCTACCTGATGGGGCAGGAGGAGCCGGACGCCGACATCCTCGTGTGGAACCGCGATGCCACGCGGATGCCGGCCCGGATGCATTCCGACTACCTGCGCGCGCTCTTCATGGAGAACCGGCTGACCGCCGGACGCTTCGCCGTGGACGGGCGCGTGGTCGTGCTGCGCGACCTGCGCGCGCCGATCTTCGCCGTGGGGACCGAGCAGGACCACATCGCGCCGTGGCGCTCGGTCTACAAGGCGAAGCTCTTCACCGACGTTGACATGCGCTTCGTGCTGACCAGCGGCGGGCACAACGGCGGCATCGTGTCAGAGCCCGGCCACAGGGGCCGCCGCTACCGCATCGGGCACCGGCCGCCCGGCGCGCTCTACATGGACCCCGACACCTGGCTCGACCATGCCGAGCAGAAGGACGGCTCCTGGTGGCCGGAATGGGGGGCCTGGCTTGCGGAGCGCAGCGGCGCTCCGGTCGCGCCGCCGCCGATGGGCGCACCGAAGAAGGGGCTGAAGCCGCTTGCCCCGGCGCCGGGCACCTACATCTTCCAGAAGTGACCGGCCCGCGCGTCGGCCCCGTGCGGGCCTCTTCGCAGCGAGGAGGCCCGTCAGGGCCGACGCGCGGCCCTCAGTCGTACTTGCGCCGGTCCTCGATCACGATGCCGTCGCGTGGCAGGCTTCCGGGGGCCACGATCTCGACCGCGCCGCGCAGCTTGAGCACCTCCGCGACGCTCGCCTCGAAGACGGCAGGCTCGCCACCCTCGGCCTCGACCTGCACGCACATCGCATCGCGCTCGCCCTCGCGGGTGACCACGACGCGGGCGCGTGCGATCTCGTCGTGCCGCGCGACCAGCGCCGCGACCTGCTCGGGGCGCACGAACATGCCCTTGATCTTGGTGGTCTGATCCGCCCGGCCCATCCAGCCCCTGATCCGCATGTTGGTCCGGCCGCAGGGGCTTTCGCCCGGCAACACGGCCGACAGGTCGCCCGTGGCGAAGCGGATCAGCGGATAGTCCGGATTGAGCGTGGTCACGACCACCTCACCCACCTCGCCGTCCGGCACCGGGTCGCCGGTGCCCGGCGTCACGATCTCGACCACGACGTGCTCGTCCACGATCATGCCCTCCTGCGCGGCACTCTCGTAGGCGATGTTGCCCAGATCGGCCGTCGCGTAGCACTGCAGGCAGGCAATCCCGCGCTCGGCGTAGAACTGCCGGAGCGAGGGGAAGAGCGCACCGCCGCCCACG
The DNA here is from genome assembly GCF_046542825.1 of Rhodosalinus sp. GTDB lineage: Bacteria > Pseudomonadota > Alphaproteobacteria > Rhodobacterales > Rhodobacteraceae > Rhodosalinus. Next base: position 14,323 of record NZ_JBKHAQ010000008.1, read on the forward strand.
GCGGCCTTCTCTATGCGCAGCGTCTCGCCCATCTCGTCGGCCTTGTCGATGATCGCCTTCAGGTAATCCGGCGTGCCGGCATAGGCGGTGGTGCCCACATCCACGGCCGCGCGCACCTGCAGTTCGGTCTGCCCCGTGCCGGCGGGCAGCACCGCGGCACCCACCGCCCGCGCCCCGCTTTCAAAGATCATGCCCGCTGGCGTCAGGTGGTAGCCGAAACAGTTCTGCACGATGTCGCCTGGCCCGATCCCGCAGCCATGCAGGAAACGGCCCATCCGCCACCAGTCGCGTGCGTCGCCGCCGGGCTCGTAGATCGGCCCCGGCGACTGGAAGACATGCGCGAATTCATGCGCCGCGCGTGTCGTGTAGCCGCCAAAGGGCGCATCGGCCGCCTGCGCATGGCCGATCCGCGACTTGCGCAGCACCGGCAGGGCCGCCAGCGCCTCGCGCGTGGTGACCTTCTCCGGCTCGACGTCCTCCAGCGCCTCGGCATATCCGGGCAGGGAGCGCGCCAGCGCCACCTGCTTCGGCAGTTCCTGGGCCAGCCAGGCGGCCCGCGCCCCGGCGCTGCGCGTCTCCAGATCGTCGAAATGCCCCTCCGCTCCCGCCTTGTCCTTCATGCAGCTGCCTCCTTCACTCTGTCGCTCGGCCCGTCGAGCCAGACGCGCGCCAGCGCCGTCACCAGCCGGACGAAGCGCTCGCGCCCGCCCGCGATCTGGGCAAGCTCCTCGGGTCGCTCGGGCAGGCCGAGATCCTTCGCCTGCTCCAGCGCGTGAGCGTCCGCCATGGGGAAGACCTCGTCCCAGACAAGCTGTGCCTCGCGCAGGAAGATGTCGGCGCCGACATCACCGATGCCCTTGACCCCCTTCAGCCGCGCCCGGATGCCGGCTGCATCGCGGCCCTCCTCGCGCAGTCGGCGCAGGTCGCCGCCATAGGTCTCCTGCACCAGTTGCGCCGCCTCGAAGATCTGGTCCGCGCCCACGTTGTCGAAGCGCGCGTAGCAGTTCTCGTTCAACACGCGGATGCGCTGATCGCGCTCGGTCTCGAGCACGCCCTGCACGGTACTCATCTCTTCCAGCTTCAGCGCGCCGGCCGCCTTGGCCGCCATCGTCGCGTCGATGCGCGCGGACATCAGCAGCGCGCCCAGAAGCCAGTGGAACCAGTCCTCGGGCGTGTCGAGGTCGATCCGCGCGCCGATCTCCTCGCTCCAGAGCCGCCCCTGATCCTCGATCAGCGCCCGCACGAGTTCCTTGCGATCCATCTCCGCCTCCATTGGCCTTGTCAGGCGCAACGGGCGGTGCAGGACCGGGTTCCGGACACGCGCTCCCATCAGGCAAGCCACCGCTTGCGCCGCCGGTAGCTGCGCACGTCGCGGAAACTCCGCCGTCCCTCGTCGGAAATGCCGAGGTAGAATTCCTTCACGTCGGGGTTCTCGCGCAGGTCGTCCGCGGGCCCCTCCATCACCACGCGCCCCGATTCGAGGATGTAGCCGTGCCGCGCGAACCTGAGCGCCACGTTGGTGTTCTGCTCGGCCAGCAGGAAGGTCACCCCCTCGTTCTCGTTGACCGATTTCACGATCTCGAAGATCTGCTCGACCAGCTGCGGCGCAAGGCCCATCGACGGCTCGTCCAGCAGGATCATCTCCGGGCGCGACATCAGCGCCCGGCCGATCGCCGTCATCTGCTGCTCGCCGCCCGAGGTATAGCCCGCCTGGCTGCGGCGCACGTCCCTGAGCCGCGGGAAGTAGTCGTAGACCATCTCGAGGTCCTGCCGCACCGCCGCCGCGCCGTCCGAGCGCGTGTAGGCCCCGGTCAGCAGGTTCTCTTCCACGGTCAGATGCTCGAAGCAGTGGCGCCCCTCCATCACCTGGATCACGCCGCGCTTGACCAGCGCGGACGGGTCGAGGTCCTGCACCCGCTCGCCGCGGTAGACGATCGAGCCCTTCGTCACCTCGCCGCGTTCCGATTTCAGCAGGTTCGAGATCGCCTTGAGCGTGGTGGTCTTGCCCGCGCCGTTGCCGCCCAGAAGCGCGACGATCCCGCCCTTGGGCACCGTCAGGCTCACGCCTTTCAGCACGAGGATGACGTGGTTGTAGATCACCTCGATGTTGTTCACTTCGAGGAGCGCCTGGTCGGTGCGGCCTGCGTCGAGCATTCTCGTTTCTCCCGCCGGGGTGCGGCCGGGCGCGCGCGCCCGGTCCTTCCTCTTGCCAGAAATACCCGTGACGCCCCGGTCGCAGCGTGCGCCGCGGCCGGGGCTTTGCGCGCTCAGCTCTCGTTGCAGCGCGTCTCGATGTTGTTCTCTTCGGCGAAGGCGACCGAGTCCGCCTCGACCAGCGGCTGGATCACCTCGTGGTCGGGCTCGATGTAATCGGTCAGCGGCTTCCACTCGCCGGCCGCGGCATCCCACTGCTGCACGATGCCGCCGCCGGAACCGCCGTGGTTCGAGCAGGACACAGAGAACTCCGGCCCGATGCCGGGCATGCCGAGTTCTTCCATCCTCGCTTCGGTCATCTCCAGCGCCTCCATCCCGTCGCGCATCATCGCGGCGTCGATCTCTTCGGTGCCGTGGATCTCCTGCGCGGTCTTGGCCGCCTCGACCGCGAGCATCGCTGCATACATCCCCCGGGTGTAGAGCACCTTGCCCACGTTCGAGCCCTCGCCGGCGGCCAGCCCCTTGTCGATCACATGCTCGCGGATGTCATCGAACACCGGGTAATCGGCGATCCGGTTCATGTTGAGCGCCTTGTAACCGTCGGCAGCCTCGCCCGCGGGGGTCACGTCGTGCTCGGCGCCCGCCCACCAGTTGCCGATGAAGTTCTCCATCGGGAAGCGGACGTTGGCGGCCTCCTGCACGGCGACCTGGTTCATCACGCCCCAGCCCCACATGATCACGTAGTCGGGCCGCTCGCGCCGGATCTGCAGCCACTGGCTCTTCTGCTCCTGTCCCGGATGGTCCACCGCGATCGTGGAGAAATTGTAGCCGTGCTTTGCCGACAGTTCCTCCAGCGTGCGGATCGGCTCCTTGCCGTAAGCGGAGTTGTGGTAGAGCAGCGTGATGTCCTTGCCCGACAGGTCGCCGCCGTTCTCGTCCAGCAGGTACTTGATCGCGACCGAGGCGGCGTCCCAGTAGTTGGCGGGGTAGTTGAACACCCACTTGAAGACCTCGCCGTTCTTGGCCGAGGTCCGGCCATAGCCCATCGTGTGCAGCGGGATGCCGTCGGACTGCACCTTCGGGATCAGCTGATAGGTGATCCCGGTCGAGAGCGGCTGATAGACCAGCGCGCCCTCGTCGCGCGTCGCCTCGTAGCACTCGACGCCCTTTTCGGTGTTGTAGGCCGTCTCGCACTCGATGACGCGGGCCTCCACGCCGCCGATGCCGCCGTCTCGCTCGTTCACCAGCGTGAAGTAGTCGCGGTAGCCGTCCGAGAACGGGATGCCGCCGGCGGCGTAGGCGCCGGTGCGGTAGCTCAGATCCGGGAACACCAGATCGGCAAGCGCCGGCCCGGCGGCCATGCTGGCGGCGAGCGCCGCTGCGGTCAGTTTGGTCTTCATGGGATCCTCCTCCCTCTTGGTCGTCGTTGACTTGCGGCGCTACCCGCCGCCGCGCCCGTCCCTCAGTAGGGGAAGGGCCAGAGCCTCATCTTCTCCTTCGCGAGGCGCCAGAGCTGGGCGAGCCCGTGCGGCTCTGCCACCAGAAAGAAGATGATCAGCCCGCCCACGATCATGAACTCCAGATGCGCGGCCAGGTCCGAAGGCCAGCCAAGCCCGCCCACCAGCACGTTCTTCAGGAACACCGGCAGCAGCACCAGGAAGGCCGCGCCGGCGAAGCTGCCGAAGATCGAGCCGAGCCCGCCGATGATGATCATGAAGAGCACCAGGAAGGATTTCTGGATGCCGAAGGCCTCGCCCACCTCGACCGCGCCCAGGTAGACGGAGAAGAAGAGCGCGCCCGCGATCCCGATGAAGAAGGACGAGACCGCGAAGGCCGAAAGCTTCGCCGCCAGCGGGTTCACCCCGATGATCTCGGCCGCGATGTCCATGTCGCGGATCGCCATCCATTTCCGCCCCTGCGTGCCGCGCGTCAGGTTCCGCGCCGCGATCGCGACGAGCGTCAGGAAAAGCAGGCAGACCAGATAGGCCGCCCAGGCCGGGACATCGGGCCCCGTCACGGCCACCCCCAGAACGGTCCGCTCGGGCGCGGTGATCTGGCCCGAGGCGGAGTAGTTGTAGAACCACGGCACCCGGTTGAAAAGCCAGACGAGGAAGAACTGCGCGGCCAGCGTGGCGACCGCGAGGTAGAAGCCCTTGATCCTGAGCGAGGGCAGCCCGAAGAGCACCCCCACCGCCGCCGTGATCCCGCCCGCCAGCACGATGTGGATCAGGATCGAGACGTCCGGGAAGGCCGTCATCAGCTTGTAGCAGCCATAGGCGCCCACCGCCATGAAGCCCCCGGTGCCAAGGCTCACCTGACCGCAGTAGCCCGTCAGGATGTTGAGCCCGATCGCCGCGATGGCGTAGATCAGGAAGGGCAGCAGGACGGCGTTGGCCCAGTAGTCGGTGATGACGAAGGGCACGATGCCGAAGGCCACGGCCAGCACCGCGTAATACCGCCAGCGATCGAAGCGGATCGGGAAGGTCTGGCTGTCCGCTGTGTAGCTGGTCTTGAAGTCGCCCGCCTCACGATAGAGCATCGGTCTTCCCCCATTCGGCCTGCGCGTTTTCGCGCTTCTCCGGCGGCATCCGGCAGGACCGCCACGCATGTCCCGTGGCCTCCGCGCGCCGTACCGCCCATATCCATGCGGCCAGGCCCGTCACCAGCCCCGCGAGGGCGATCGCCGTCGCCATGACCGTCTGCCCCTGCGACGCAGGCCCCGGGGCGAGCGCGACGTGGCCCAAGGCCCAGACCCCCGACAAGGCGAAAACGTCGACGATGGCGATGCGCTTGCGCATGGTGTCACACCCTCTCGATGATCTTCTCGCCGAACAGCCCCTGCGGCCGGAAGACGAGGAAGACGAGCGCAAGCACATAGGCGAACCAGTTGTCCGTCGCCCCGCCCAGCATCGGGCCGATCAGGAATTCGAAAAGCTTCTCGCCCACCCCGATGATGAGCCCGCCGACGATCGCGCCGGGGATCGAGGTGAACCCGCCCAGCATCAGGACGGGAAGCGCCTTGAGCGCGATGAGCGAGAGCGAGAACTGCACGCCCATCTTGGTGCCCCACATGATCCCGGCGACGAGTGCCACCAGCCCCGCGAGCGACCAGACCATGATCCAGATGAAGTTGAGCGAGACGCCCACGGAGAGCGCCGCCTGGTGATCGTCGGCCACCGCGCGCATGGCGCGGCCCTGCTTGGTGTACTGCGCGAAGAGGATCAGCACCGTGACCAGCGCCGCCGCGATCAGCGTGGCCGCGATGTCGAGGTTGTCGATGAAGAAGCCGTAGCCGAACCACTCGAAGGTCATCTGGTCGATGGTGGCGTTGATGCCCTGCGGCAGGCCGACCTCCAGGTTCTTGATGTCGGCGCCCCACATGACGTCGCCGAGACCTTCCAGGAAATAGGCAAGCCCGATCGTCGCCATGAACAGGATGATGGGCTCCTGCCCCACGAGAAAGCGGAAGATGAAGCGCTGCACCGCCCACGCAAGCGCCACCATCACCCCCGCGGTCAGCACGATCGCCACCAGCGCCGGAAGCTCCCATCCGAAATGATGCAGCTTGGTGCCGAAGACCGCGTTGATCAGATGCGCGAAGGGCACCCGCCCCTCCATGATCCCCACCAGCGTGAGCGCCGCGAAGAGCGCAAGCACCCCCTGCGCGTAGTTGAAGATGCCGGAGGCCTTGAAGATCAGCACGAAGCCCAGCGCCACCAGCGCATAGAGCACCCCCGCCATCAGGCCGTTCAGCACGACCTCGACGCCCCAGAAGAACTGCTCAGGCATGGCTCGCCTCCCTCATGGCCTTCCGTTCCGCGCGCGCCGCACCTGCGGGACGGCGGGCGGGGCGATGGCGCAGCCGAGCGCCGGCCGTCCGCTCCTCAGTCATGCGCCACCCCCAGATAGGCGTCGATCACCTCCTGATTGGCGCGCACCTCGTCGGGCGTGCCGTCGCCGATCTTCTTGCCGTAATCCATCACCACGACCCGGTCGCTCAGGTCCATGACCACGCCCATGTCGTGCTCGATGAGCGCGATGGTGGTGCCGAACTCGTCGTTCACGTCCAGCACGAAGCGGCACATGTCCTCCTTCTCCTCGACGTTCATGCCGGCCATCGGCTCGTCGAGCAGCAGGATCGTGGGCTCCGAGACCAGCGCGCGCGCAAGCTCCACCCGCTTCTTCAGGCCGTAGGGCAGGCGCGAGACGGGCGTCTTGCGGATGTGCTGGATCTCGAGAAAGTCGATGATCTTCTCCGCCTTCTCGCGGTTCTCCACCTCCTCGCGCTCGGCCGCGCCCTTCCAGAGCGCCTGCGAGAAGAGGCCCTGCTTCATCTGGGTAAGCCGGCCGGTCATCACGTTGTCGAGCACGCTCATGCCCTCGAAGAGCGCGATGTTCTGGAAGGTGCGCGCGATGCCCTGGCGGGCGACCTGATAGGGCCGCATCGGCGGGCGCTTCGCGCCGCGGAACCACACCTCGCCCTCCTGCGGTATGTAGAAGCCCGAGATCACGTTCAGCATCGAGGACTTGCCCGCGCCGTTCGGCCCGATGATCGCCCGGATCTCGCCCTCGCGGATGTCGAAGGAGATGTCCTTGATCGCGGTGACGCCGCCGAAGCGCAGCGTGATGTTGCGCATCTCCATCACCACGCCGCCGATCCTGCGGCCGTCCGCGGTGAGGTGATCCTCCGCCGCGGTATCCCCCGTTGCGGCGCCGTGGGCGCTCTCGTGGATCGCCGCGTCCAGAACTTCGCGGCTCACTGCCGGATCGCTCATTCGTGTCCCCCCCCCGCCAGAAGCGCGACGGCGCCGACAAGCGCCCCGTAGACCGCGAGCACCCCCGCGAGGGGCAGCAGTCCGATGTCGCCGTAGCCCGAGAGTTGCACGGCCCCGATCCCGCAGCCGCCGGTGACGGCCCCGGAAAGCCCCGGAACCCATGAGCGCCGGGCCATCCGCCCGATCGCTGCCGCGAGCGCAAGCCCGAAGAGCGCCAGCGCCCCGGCAAGCAGCACCGTCGAGGCGTCATTCATGCCGCAGCCCCCCGTTCTTCGCTGCACCGACGCCTCGTCGCGGCCCTCCGGGCGCTCCTCGGCCCGGCGATGCAGCCCGGCAGGGCGAAAGAGCGCCCGCATCTCTCATTCAGCCGCCTCCTTCTTTGCCGGCGCGCGGACAGGCACCACCGCCGCGTCGCGGATTTCCAGCGTGGCCTTGATCTTGCCCTTGCGGCCGTCCTCGTAGGTGACCTCCGTCTCGGTATAGACGCTCTTCGAGCCGTCGTAGAGCGCCTGCACGAGGTCCGCGAACTTCTCGCCGATCACCTTGCGCCGCACCTTGCGGGTGCGCGTGAGCTCGCCGTCGTCGGCGTCGAGTTCCTTGTGCAGCACGAGGAAGCGGTGAACCTGGCAGCCCGAGAGCATCTCGTCCTGGGCCACCGAGCGGTTCACCTCCTCGACGTGGCTCTGGATCATGTCCAGCACCTTCGGGTGCCCCGCCAGTTCCTGGTAACTGGAGTAGGCGATGTTGTTGCGCTCCGCCCAGTTGCCGATCGCGCTGAGGTCGATGTTGACGAAGGCGCAGCACTTCTCGCGCCCCGCACCGAAGACCACCGCCTCGAGGATGTTGGGATAGAACTTGAGCTTGTTCTCGACGTATTTCGGCGCGAAAAGGCTGCCGTCGGCCATCTTCGCCACGTCCTTGGCCCGGTCGATGATCCGCAGGTGCCCGGTGTCGGGCTCGAAGAAGCCCGCATCGCCCGTGGCCACCCAGCCGTCCGGGTCCTTGGTGTCGGCGGTGGATTCGGGGTTCTTGTAGTATTCCACGAAGACCCCCGGAGAACGGTAATAGACCTCGCCGTTCTCCCGCACCTCCACCTCGACGCCCGGGGACGGCACGCCCACGGTGTCCGAGCGCACCTCGCCGTCGGGCTGCTGGGTGATGAAGACGGAGGCCTCGGTCTGGCCGTAGAGCTGCTTGAGGTTGATGCCGAGCGAGCGGTAGAAATCGAAGATCTCCGGGCCGATCGCCTCTCCGGCGGTGTATCCCACGCGGATGCGCGACATGCCCAGCACGTTCTTGAGCGGGCCGTAGACCAGCAGGTTGCCCAGCGCGTATTTCAGCCGGTCCCAGGTGCCAACGGACCGCCCGTCGAGGATCGCCGGCCCCACCCGGCGCGCATGCGCCATGAAACTGTCGAAGAGCCGTTTCTTGAACCGGCCCGCATCCTCCATCCGGATCATCACGGTGGTGAGCTGCGACTCGAAGATGCGGGGCGGCGCGAAGTAATAGGTGGGACCGATCTCGCGCAGGTCGGTCATCATGGTGTCTTCCGACTCGGGACAGTTGACGCAGAAACCGCACCAGTAGGCCTGCCCGACCGAGAAGATGAAATCGCCCACCCAGGCCATCGGCAGATAGGCGAGGATCTCCTCGTCCGCGCGCAGGTGGTCGAACTCGGCCGAGGCCTTCGAGGTCTCGATGATATTGCGGTTGGACAGCACCACGCCCTTGGGCTTGCCGGTGGTGCCCGAGGTGTAGAGCATCACGCAGGTGTCGTCGTAGTCCAGCCGGCTGCGCCGGCGGTCGAGTTCGGGCGCGAACTCCTCCTCCGCCGCGCGGCCCTGGTTCTGCACATGGGAATACTGATGCAGCCGCGAATGGTCGTATTTCCGCAGGCCGCGCGGGTCGATGTAGACGATATGCTCGAGCTGGTGCAGCCGCTCCTGCACCTCGATCAGCTTGTCCACCTGCTCCTGGTCGGCCACGACCGCGAAGCGTGCGCCGCAGTGGCCCATGACATAGGCCATCTCCTCGGCAACCGCATCCTGGTAGAGCGGGACGGGCACCGCGCCCACCGATTGCGCCGCCACCATCGCCCAGTAGAGCGCCGGGCGGTTGCGCCCGATCACGGCGACGAAATCGCCCTCTGCCACCCCAAGGTTCAGAAGGCCCAGCGCGAAGGCGTCGATCTCGGCCGCGGTCTCGGCCCAGGTCCAGCTCTGCCAGATCCCGAATTCCTTCTCGCGGTAGGCGGGCTTCGACCCGAACCGCTGGACGTTGCGCGCCAGAATCGCAGGGATCGATGCCGGGGCGCCGCTCGCCGTCGCTGTGTCGGTCACGTCTCCTCCTCCCTGCCCGACCCTCCCCGCCGGGCAGCCCCCAGAGCGGGGCGTGTCCGGCAGGCTGGCGCGCGAGTCTTGCGCCATCTTGTCCGGAGTCTTGCGAATTGTAACAGGCCGGACGCGCGGGACAATCGACGCGGCAAGGGGGTGCCGCCCCCCATCTGCCGCTGGCGCGGCGTGCACCCTCCGTGACAATTCCCGTCCAGGAAGAAGTGGCAGGTAGGATGCGTGCCTGCACGCCCGCCGCCGGGCCCGTGTCGCCCGAGCCGCGGGAGGCGCGCTGCGTCTTGGACGGGCGCGACGGTCTATGCTGCGGCAATCCGGGATGCTAGCCATTGTCTCCGGAAGGAGGAGGAGGCCGCATGGCGTCACGAACGGGCCGGACCGAGGCGCTGATGACCGCCGGGCTGAACCTGATTCAGCAGGCGCTGTCGATCTACGACAGCGATCTGCGGCTGGCAGCCTGCAACCGCCGCTTCCAGGAGATGTTCGATCTGCCCGACCGGCTGGTCACGCCGGGAGTGGACTTCGAGGACACGATCCGCTTTCTCGTCGAGCGGGGCGAATACGGCGCGGTCGAGGATGCGGAGGAGGCGGTGCGCGCCCGCGTCGAGATCGCCCGGCAGTTTCAGCCGCACTACATGGAACGCACCCGCCCCGACGGCCGCACCATCAGCGTCGAGGGCGCGCCGCTGCCCGAGGGCGGCTGGGTCACCGTCTATACCGACATCACGCCCACGCGGCAGCACGAGGCGATGCTGCGCGCCCGGTCCGAGGAACTGTCCGAACAGCTCGTCACCCATGCCGAGGAACTCTCCGCCGCCAACCGGCAACTCGCCGCCACGAACGCCGCGCTCGAGGAGACCTCGCGCCAGCTGGCGGTGATGGAGGCGCGCACGCGGCTGACCGCCGAGATGATGCCGGCGCACATCGCCCATGTGGATGCAGAGCGTCGCTACACCTATTCCAACCGTCGGCTGAGTTCGGTGCTGCCCGGCCGCCCGCGCGACATCCTGGGCCGCCCGATCGCCGAGGCGCTGGGGGGCGCGGCCCATGCCCGGATCGCGCCGCATCTCGATGCGGCCTTCGAGGGGCGCGAGAGCGTCTTCGAGTTCACCGACGAGATCAGCTCGCGCCGGATTCGCGTGGCCTTCACCCCCGACCGGCGCGAGGAGGGAATCGAGGGCGTCTATATCCTGTCGATGGACGTGACCGAGGAGACGCAGGCGCGCGCGGCGCTGCAGCAGACGCGGCGGCGCGAGATGGCCGCGCAGCTGACCTCGGGGCTGGCGCACGACTTCTCGAACCTGCTGACCATCATCCTGGGCAGCCAGTCGCGGCTGTCGGCCCTGCCGCTGCCCGCCCAGGCGCGGCCGCTGGTCGATGCAACGCTGGCGGCGGCGCGGCGGGGCGGCACCCTTCTGGAGCGGCTGGCGCAGCTCACCGGCGCGCGGGACTGGACCCCGCAGGCCTGCGCGACCGACGCCTTTCTCGCCGATCTGGAGACGCTGGCGCGCGCCGGCCTGCCCGAGGACATGGCGCTGCACATCCGCAACGAGATGCCGGGCGCGCGGCTGATGCTGGACCCGGGCCTCGTGCAGGACGCACTGCTGAACCTGATCCTGAACGCGCGCGACGCCTGTGGCGGGCAAGGACGCATCGGCGTGACGCTGAGCGCGCTGCAGGGCACCTGGGTCGAATTCGCGGTGACCGACAGCGGCCCCGGGTTTTCGGACGCGGCGCTGAAGCGCGGGTGCGAGCCGTTCTACACCACCAAGGGCGGCGAGGGATCGGGCCTGGGCCTTGCCATGGTCTACGACATGGCCAAGCTTGCGGGCGGGCGCGTGACGCTGGGCAACAGCTTTTCCGGCGCGCGGGTGGCCCTGCGCCTGCCGCTGCGCGCGGCGCCGGCGGAAGGGGCCGGGCGACTGGTGCTGCTGGTCGAGGACAGCCCCGATCTGCGCGCCACCGTGCGCGAGATGCTGACGCGGCTGGGCCATGCCGTCGTGGAGGCCGCAAGCGTGGCGGAGGCGCGGGCGCTGCTCGACACGCTGACCGAGATCGGCGCAGTGCTGACCGACATCACGCTGGAGGGCGGCGAGACCGGGCTGGACCTGGCCGCGGGGATCGGGCCGACCGGCCCCCCGGTCTGGTTCATGACGGCGCTGCCGCGCGCGCATCCGCTGCACGCCGCGGCGCGGGCGCGCGGCCCTGTGCTGGCCAAGCCCTTCACGACGCAGGCGCTCGCGCAGGCGCTGGACGCCGGACGCGCCGCATGAGCGCACCGCTGGTCACCATCCTCGACGACGAGCCCGAGGTGCGCGAGATGCTGGCCGAGGCGCTGGAAGAGGCGGGCTTCCGCACCCTGCGCTTCGCGCGTGCCCGAGAGTTCGAGGCGACGCTGCGCTCGACCGCGCCGGACGTCTGCCTGGTGGACCTCAGCCTGCCCGACCGCGACGGGCTGAGCCTGGTGCACCGGCTGGCGCTGGAAAGCGGCGCGGCGGTGATCATCATCTCGGGCCGGGCGCAGGTGCAGGACCGGGTGACGGGGCTGGAGCTGGGCGCGGACGACTACATCATCAAGCCCTTCGAGCCGGCCGAGGTGGTGGCGCGCGTCCGCGCCCGCCTGCGCAAGCGCACGGCGCCCGAGGCCGGCGGCGACACTGCGCGCTTCGAAGGCTGGACCGCGCATTTCGACCGCTACACGCTGGAGGATGCGGAGGGGCGCGAAACGCCCTTCAGCCATGCCGAGGGCGAGGTGCTGCGGCTTTTCCTGGAAAGCCCGCGGCGGTTGATCTCGCGTGCCCGGATGCAGGAAGCGCTGGGGGGCGCGGCGGGCGAAAGCTTCGACCGGGCGATGGACGTGCGCATCTCGCGCCTGCGCACCAAGCTGCGCGAGGACCCGCGAAACCCGCGGCTGATCAAGACGATCTACGGCGCAGGCTACATCTTTCTGGGCGAAGTGCGCTGGGGGTGAGGGCTGACGCCTCCTTCGGGACCGTTTTCGTCCCGCCGATCGACGCGCGACCGGCAGGGCGCGGGGAGAGCGCGCTCACTCGTCCCAGGGCGTGAGGTTCTCGAGCTGTTCCTCGGTCATCTTGCTGACGAAGTGCGACTCGTTCCAGGAAAGCGACTCCATCGGCACCTGCACGTCGCTGTCGAAGATGCCAAGGAAGCCGTCGATGCCGACGACGTAGCCGGCCGGGCGGCCTTCGGCATCGAGCAGCACGTCCTCGATCGTTCCGATCAACTCGCCGTCGCCGGTCCGCACCTCCAGATCCTGGGCGACCTGAAGATAGTCCTCGTCGCGCGTGTCGACGGGGCCGCTCCGGCCTTCGTCGGTGGCGTTCTCCTGCGCGGCGCCGGACGAGGCAAGCGCCAGCGCGGCGGCTGCGGCGAACGGGATGAGACGGGGCATGGGGGCCTCCCTTGTCATGATCGTGGCCAGCCGACAAACGCGCGGTGCAGCCGCCCCGTTCCGCCGCGAAACCCGTTTGGCAAGCGCGCCGGAATCGCTTAACCGCTCGACGGAAAGGAGCGTCGCGACATGGGAGAGATCATCCTGATCCGGCACGGGCAGGCGAATTCGGCCGCCCGCGACGAGGAAAGCTACGACCGCCTCTCTGCGCTGGGCCACCGGCAGGCTGCCTGGCTGGGCGAGCATCTGCGCGGCGCGGGCGAGCGCTACGACCGGGTGCTGATGGGCGCGCTGCGCCGGCACCGCGAGACGGCTCAGGGGCTGGGCGACCTCGGGCTCGCGCCCGAGACGGACGCGCGGCTCAACGAGATGGATTACTTCAACCTCGGAAAGGCGCTGCGCGACCACCGCGGCGTTCCGATGCCCGAGCGGGAGGAAGACTTCGCCGGCTACCTTTCGCACCTGCTCGCGTCCTGGCACAACGCCGAGATCATGGGGCAGGAGACCTTTTCCGACTTCGAGCTTCGGGTCACCGACATCCTGCACGAGGCGGCCGAGCCCGGCCGGCGCGTGCTCTGCGTGACCTCCGGCGGGGTGATCGGCATGATCGTGCGCACGCTGATGAACCTCGACACCGAAGGGCTGGCGCGGATCATGCTGCCCATTCTCAACAGCTCGGTGCACCGGCTGCTCGTGACCGACCACGGCACGATCCTTGCTGGCTTCAACGCGATACCGCACCTGGAGCGGCCCGACCGGGCGCACGCGCGCACCCATTACTGACGGAGGGGACATGACGCATCTCTGGGTCCGGGCGGAGGAGCGCGCGAACGAGCGCCGCGTGGGCCTCACCCCCGAGGGCGCGGCTGCGCTGCTGGACCGCGGCATCGCGGTGACGGTCGAGGAAAGCCCCGACCGCATCATCGCGACCGAGGATTATGCGCGCGCCGGCTGCCGCATCGCGCCACGCGGAAGCTGGCGGCAGGCGCCTGCCGAGGCGCTGATCTTCGGGCTGAAGGAGCTGCCCGAGGACGGCACGCCGCTCGCCCACCGGCACATCATGTTCGGCCACGCCTACAAGGGGCAGCGCGCGGGACGGCGGCTGCTTGCGCGTTTCGCGGCGGGGGGCGGCACGCTCTACGATCTCGAATACCTTCTGGACCCGGAGGGGCGGCGCGTCGCCGCCTTCGGCTACTGGGCAGGCTACGCCGGCGCGGCGGTGAGCCTGCTGGCCTGGGCCGCGCAGGCGCGGGGCGCGGACTGCCCCGCCGTGGACGCCTGGCCCGACAAGCCCGCGATGGACGGCCAGGTGCGCGCCGCCCTCAACGGGCTCGACACGCCCTCTGCCATCGTGGTGGGCGCGCTGGGCCGCGTGGGCACGGGCGCGGCGGACCTGTGCGAGGCGATGGGCGTGCAGCCCACCCGCTGGGACATGGCCGAGACCGAGGGCGGCGGCCCCTTCCCCGAGATCCTGACGCATACGCTCTTCTTCAACTGCATCCTCGCACGCCCCGGCACGCCGGTCTTCGTCCGGCCCGAGGACGCGGATGCCACCGACCGCGCGCTGCGGGTTATCGGCGACATCGCCTGCGACCCGGACAGCGACTACAATCCGGTGCCGCTCCATGACCGGGCGACGACATGGGCCGCGCCGGTCGTCCGGGTGCGGGAGACGCCGCCGCTCGACGTCATGGCGATCGACAACCTGCCCTCGCTGCTGCCGCTCGAGTCCTCGCGCGACTTCGCCGAGCAGCTCTTGCCCTCGCTTCTCGCGCTGGACAGTCTCGATGCGGGTGTCTGGGGGCGCGCGGCGGCGGAATTCGACACGCATGTGAAGGAGGCGGCGCAATGACGATTCACTGGTGCGGCACGGGACTGTCCGCGGTGCCCGGCCTGCGAAAGCTGATCGCGGCGGGCAATGCCGTCACCGTCTGGAACCGGACGGTGGACAAGGCGCAGGCGGCGGTGGGCGACATCACCGGCAACATCCGCGCCTTCGACCTCGACGCGCTGCGCGCGGCACTCGCGCCCGGCGACGTCGTGGTCTCGATGCTGCCCGGCGACTGGCACGTTCCGATCGCCGAGGCCGCGATCGCGAAGGGCGCGCATTTCGTCTCCTCCTCCTACATCTCGCCGGAGATGCGCGCGCTGGACCCGGCGGCGAAGGAGGCCGGCGTCGCGCTGATCAACGAGGTCGGGCTCGACCCCGGCATCGACCACCTGATGGCGCACAGGCTGATGGCGGATTACCGCGAGTCGGACGCCTTCGACCCCGCCAACACGCTGTCCTTCCTCAGCTACTGCGGCGGCGTGCCGAAGCAGGCCAACGATTTCCGCTACAAGTTCTCCTGGTCGCCGCTGGGCGTGCTGAAGGCGCTGAAATCGCCCTCGCGCTCGATCCGCGATTTCGAGGAGCTGCGCGCGGAGTGCCCCTGGGACGCGCTGTCAAGCTACACCGCCCCCCTGCCCGCGCCCGAGACCTTCGAGGTCTATCCCAACCGCGATTCGCTGCCCTTCATGGCCGAATACGGCTTTGACCCCCAATGGCCGGTGAAGGATTTCGTGCGCGGCACCCTGCGGCTGGAGGGCTGGTCCGACGCATGGTCCGACATCTTCCGCACCGTCGAGAACCTGCCGCCGGGCGACGCGGGCGAGCAGGTGCTGCGCGACCTGTCGCAGCGGCTGTGGCAGGAACACGCCTACGACGCGGAAGAGCCCGACCGCGTGGTGCTCTGCGTCAGCCTGGAGGCCACGCGCGACGGGCAGCCCGTCTGGCACCGGAGCTATGTCATGGATGCCTGGGGCGATGCGCGCGGCACGGCGATGGGCCGGCTGGTCAGCCACATGGTCGCGGAAGCGGTCGACTCGGTGCAGGCAGGCGACATCCCGCCGGGCGTCTCGGCCGCGCCCTCGGACCCCGCACTGGTCGCGCGCTGGATGGAAGAGGTCGGCCGCCTGGCCCAGCACCTCGAGATCGTCCGCCACGTCTGAACGCGAAGAGGCGCGCCCGACCGGGCGCGCCCCTTCTTCACACGATGCCGCGAGGATGGCGTTACGGACGCGCCGCGTCCGTCTCCACCTCTCCGTTCTCGCCCTCGAAGGTCTCGACATCGCGGACTTCGCCGGTGGTCTGCTCCTGGTCGCGCTCCGACAGATAGTTCTCCGTCAGAACCAGCCGCTCGCGGCCGTCGGTCTCTTCGGGATCGGCACCAAGGGCCTCGTCGCGCTCCGTCGGCGCTCCGTCGGCACTGGCTGCATCCTCGGCATGTTCGGCCATGTCCTCTTCGTCGATCTTCACCAGCGTCACTTCGTAGAGCTGGCCGCTCTGATCGGTCATGTAGATCCGGTCCTCGACCTCGACTTCCTGCGCGGCAGCAATGCCGGCGGCAAGGCCGAGGGCTGCGGCTGCAGTGGTCAGTGTCCTGATGGTTTTCATCACTCGCCTCCTATGGTTCCGCATTGGTAGCGACTCCACACCAAACGAGCGTGAGGACGGCTGGTTCCCGAGACCCGCGCGCGCAGGCGCACGGTTGCGTGACGGAGGCGCCTAGAGCAGGTCGTCCTCGACCTCTCCGGGCGAAATGCCCAGTGCCTCCAGCCCGGCCTCGAGGTGATCGGAGACATGCGGCGTGCCGATCAGGTAATCGGCGGTCGGCGTCGTCGCCTCGGAATAGGCGGTGGACAGCGCCTCGTCCCAGTCCCCGGCCTCGAAGGCGCCGCGCCCGATCCACATGATCGCGACGAGTTCGGCCTGCTCGTCCTCGTCCATCCGGTCGATGAAGGCGCGCAACTCGGGCTCCGCACGGTCGAGTTCGCGCGCCATGATGATGACCTGTGCCACCTTGCGCGGGGAAATGTCGGGCATGGTCTCGTCCTTTTGCGGCACTTCGGGAAGCGCGACAATGTTACGAGAAGATGCGATAGTAAAGCCAGTCCGGCAGAAACTGGCTGCCCCGGAACACCCACGAAAACAGCGTGGGGAAGCTGCGCTTGAAACGATCCCCGGACATGTGCTCGAACATCGTGCGTGCCGCCTCCTCGGGTTCCATCAGAAACGGCATGTGAAAATCGTTCTTGTCGGTCAGCCGGGTGCGGATGAAGCCGGGATTGGCGACCTGCACCTGCACGCCGGTCTTGCGCAGGTCGCAATACATGCTCTCGGCCAGCGCCATGACACCCGCCTTGGACGGCGTGTATCCCACCGCCCCCGGCAGGCCGCGAAACCCCGAGAGCGAGCCGGTCAGCACGATGTGCCCGCTGTCGCGCGCCACCATCGGCGGCAGGGCCACGGCAACCGCGCGCAGTGCGCCGGTGAAGTTGATGTCGCCCATCGCCTCGATCTGTTCCGCGTCGATCTCGCGCGCGCCGAAGGGCCAGTAGGCGCCGGCCAGATAGACCATGCCGTCGATCTCGCCCGCCTCTTCAGCGGCTTGCTTCAGGCTGTCGAGGTCGGTGACGTCCAGCGGCACCGCCATGGCCCGGCCGGGCAGGCGGTCTGCCAGCGCCTCGAGCTTGTCGCGCGACCGCGCGGACAGAACGAGTTCGACGCCCGCCTTGCTCATCCGCTCGGCCAACGCCTCGCCCAGCCCTTCGCTGGCGCCGATCAGCCAGTAGCGTTTGCCAGTCCAGTCTCTCACGCGGCGTCCTTCCTGTGCATCGTGGCCACAAGCTCGGCCACCTTGATCCCGTATTTTCGAAACTGACTGCGATTTACGATGGTTCCGGCAGGCGTCAGATACATCCAGTCGGTCGTGTCGAGAACGTGCCCGCCCGACTCGCGGGGCAGGCGGATGCGGTATTTCAGCTGCACGGCAGAGCCCTTCTGCCAGCCTTCGCCCTCGCCCACCACGTCCTCGGCCAGCGCCCGGATGCGTCCGTCGTTGCCGAGGGTCAGCTGCCAGGCGCGGTTCTGCACCGTGCCGCTGTCGTATTCGAAGCGCTCGCGCATCACGCCGGTATTGCCCTGCCAGCTGATGTCGAAATCGCCCTTGAAGCGCGAGGTGACGCGCCCTGTCGGCCCGTAGATCACCCCGTCGCAGACCAGCGGCCCGTTCAGGTGCCGGCGGATGTCGAACTGCGGCCCCGCGTCGCCGTAGTCTGCCGGTCGCTGCGCCACGAATCCGAAGAAGCGTGTGCGCAGCCAGACCAGCATCGCCATAGCCGTCGCGCCGGTCAGCGCGTAGAGGAAGTTTTCCATGTGTCCGTCTCCGTGTGGTCCCGGCTCTCGCTGTCGCCCAGGGGCGCGGTCGCCAGCAGCGCGATCGCGGCCAGTTTCAGGATGCAGGGCAGACCGGCGTAGAGCAGCGTCAGCGTCCAGAGCGCCTGCGCGTCGTTCTCGGTGCCCGCCTGGAAGCCGGCGGCCTGCAGAGTGGGCAACAGCGTGGCGGCCGCGATGGCCAGCGTCGCCTTGGTCACGAAGGACCACAGGCCAAAGGCCTCCGCCGCGCCGGGCGCCACGGTCTCCAGCCGCCGCGCGAAGAGCGCCGACAGCACGACCATGTCCGCGCCCAGCGCCGCGCCGGTGACGACGCAGATCGCCGCGAAGGCCGGCCAGTCGCCTGTCCCCAGACCCAGCGCGAAGACGAAGCCCACCACCGAGGCCCCCATGCCGAAAAGCAGCACACGCCGCGCGCCGTAGTGGTCCGCGGCCTTGCCCCAGAAGGGTGCGCTGAGCGCGGCGGCAAGGAAGAAGAGCAGCAGCAGCGGCCCCTCCATCCCTGGCGCCTGCAGCCGGCTTTCCACGAAGAAGAGGAACAGGGTCGAGGTGACGGCCACCGGCGTCGCGTTCACCAGCGCCACCAGCAGCAGCCGCCGTGCCAGCGCATCGCGCAGCACCGGCGCGAACCCGCCTGCCGGCGCCTCGACCGGGCCGCGCCACTCGCCGCGCATCGAAAGCCCCGCAAGCAGGGCGAGGATCGCGAAGGCCAGCGCGAAGCCGGCAAAGCCCAGCGCCACGGGCGCCACCGCCGCCGCGCAGACGCCCAGGAGCGCGCCGGTCTCGCGCCAGCGGGCCACCCGCAGGTGCCCGCCCTGGCCAAGGTCCGCCGCCGTCGTCACGCCCTGCGCGTAGAAGGCGATGGTGAGAAAGCTGAAGGCCGAGAAGACCAGCGTCAGCATCGCGGCGAACCACCACAGCGGCGCAATCGGCGGCGCCACCGCGAAGAGCCCCACCATCGCCGCGCCGATCACCGCGACCGCCACGCCGACAGCCAGCGCGCGCCGCGCCCGAAGCGCCGCGGCCAGCCGGCCCAGCAGCGGGTCCTGAACCACGTCGAGCAGCCGCAGCCCGAAGAGCACCGCGCCCAGTGCGGCAAGGCTCACGCCGTATTCGTCCACATAGACCTTGGGCGCATGGATATAGAGCGGCAGGCCCGCCGCCGCGAGCATCGCGGCGAAGAGCCCGTAGGCGGGCAGGCGGTGGGTCATCGGGTGACCTCGGCCTCCGGCGGCTCGGGGCGGGAATGAAAGCGCGCGCCCTTCCACCAGAGCTTCAGCGCCTGCCAGTGGATCAGCGCCAGCACCCGGCGCGAGCCGAAGGGCCGCCGCAGCAGCGTGGCGAGCAGCCCGCGGGTCGTGAGCGCCCGCCGCCGGCCGGTGAGAGTGGCGTAAAGCCCGCCCTCGTTCCCGGCGCTGTAGTCGATCCAGACGCCGATCCGCTCGGGCCGGATGTCGAAGCGGAAGGTATAGCCGCCCTCGACCGGCTGGAACGGCGAGACGTGGAACACCTTGCGCGCGGCCAGCCGGTCCTCGGGGCCGATGGGCCGCAGGTCCTCGTGATGGACGAGATAGCAATGGCGGTCACCGAAGGTGTTGTTGACCTCGGCGATCACCGCACAAAGTTGCGCCTCCGCGTCGTGGCAGAGCCAGAAGCTCACCGGGTTGAAGACGTGCCCCAGCACCCGCGGCTGCGCCAGCAGCAGCACTTGGCCCGGCAGGTCGAGGCCATGCGCCGCCAGCACGCCGCGCACCCAGGCCGCGCCGCGGCCGTGGCCGCGCGGCCCGCCGTGGTCGGCATCCCGGAGCGAGACGAGCCCGCGGCGGTTGCGCGCAAAGAGCGCAGGCGCGGTCACCCGCTCCGCCTCTGCGTCGAGCAGCATGTAGTCCACACCGTAGCGAAAGCCGTTTTCGATCGCCCCGCGCCGCCCGTGCCAGGTCTGGCCCGCGATATGCTCTACCCGGTTCACGCTGCCACCATGTCCGTTTCCGCGCGCCGCAGGATCGCCTGCGCCACGTCATGCCCCGATGACAGACCGTCCTCGTGGAAGCCGTATTTCATCCATGCCCCGCAGAACCACGTCCGGTTCGTGCCGTTGATGCGCGCCACCTCGGCCTGCGCGGCAAGCGCCGCGGCATCGTAGACCGGATGGTCGAAACGCACCTGGTCGTGGATATGCTCCTCGCGGATGCGCGTCGTCATGTTGAGCGAGACGAAGAGCGGGTCGTCCTGCGGGATCGGCTGCAGCGAGTTCATCCAGTAGCTCACGCCGATGCGGTCGCCGCGCTGCCCCGCGGCCTCGGTGTAGTTCCACGACGACCAGGCGATGCGCCGCCGCGGCATCACCGTGGGGTCGGAGTGCAGCACCACGTCGTTGGGCTGATAGGCGATGCGCCCGACGCTCGCGCGTTCCTGCTCCGTGGGGTCTGCAATGATCCGCATGGCCTGGTCCGAATGGGTGGCGAAGATCACCTCGTCGTAAAGCTCGGGCTCGGCGCCCGGCGTCTTGACCGTCACCCCCTCCGGGCCGCGCCGCACCCAGTCCACCGGCGCGCCGGCGCGCAGCTCCACCCCCGCCTTGCGCAGGGAGGCGGTCAGCCGGTCGACGTACTGCACCGATCCGCCCTTCACCGTATACCACTGATGCTGCCCCGTCACGCCGAGCAGAGCGTGGTTGTGGAAGAAGTCCAGCATCGCCCGCGCGGGGAAGTCGAGGATCTGCTCCTTGGGCACCGACCAGATCGCGCCGGAGAAGGGCAGCAGGTAATGCTCGCGGAACCGCCGGCCCAGCCGCAACTCCTGCAGGAGGACGCCCACCGTCATGCCGTCCTGCCGCGACAGTGTGTAGCCGCGCGCATTGAAGCGCAGGATGTCGCGTAGCATGCCGAGGTAGCCGGGGTTCAGAAAGTTCCGTTTCTGCGCAAAGAGCGCGCCGGGCGTGCGCAACGCGTATTCGAAACGCCCGCCGTCGATCGACACGCCGAAGCTCATGTTGCTCTTCGCCACCGGCACGCGCAGGTCGTCGAACAGCCGGGTGAGCAGCGGATAGTTGACGTGGTTGAACACGATGAACCCCATGTCCACCGGCTGATCGCCGCGCTTGCCGGCGATCACGGTGCGGGCATGCCCGCCAAGCCGCG
This sequence comes from Rhodosalinus sp., assembly GCF_046542825.1. GTDB lineage: Bacteria > Pseudomonadota > Alphaproteobacteria > Rhodobacterales > Rhodobacteraceae > Rhodosalinus. The sequence goes on from NZ_JBKHAQ010000008.1 coordinate 35,367, forward strand.
GCTCGGCCTCGTAGAGCGTGACGCGATGCGCCCCTGCAAGAAAATGCGCGGCACCCAGTCCCGAGATGCCGCCGCCGATGACGGCGATACGACGGGGGGCGGCGGGGGCGGATTCGAACGGCATGTCCTGGAGTTCCCTTGTCTTGCTTGTGGTTCCCTGTGGTCTTACGGATGCGGTCCGCGGCCGGATGCAAAAGAATTGACGGCGCGGGTGATCCGGTCGCAATCCCGCGCCGTATCCGCTACATGTTCAGCAATGTCGACTGGATCGAAGACTTCGACGCACTGGCGCTTCCGGCGTCCGGCGCGCTGGCGGCGGACGATCCCTTGCGCCCGGCTGCAGACTGCGCCAGCGTGACCAGGGTGACAAGGATGAACGATGGCCCGACGCACGCCGCAGCCGATTGGATCGAGCATGTGCTGCGCATCCGCGACGCCCGCGACGAGGCGGCCTTTGCCGAGCTTTTCGCACATTTCGCGCCGAGGGTGAAAGCCTTCCTGATCCGCTCCGGCGCCGACAACGGACTTGCCGAGGAGTGCGCACAGGAGGTCATGGCGACGCTGTGGCAGAAGGCGCATCTGTTCGACCCCGCACGCGCCAGCGTCTCGACCTGGGTTTTCACCATCGCGCGCAACCGCCGGATCGACGCGCTGCGCCGGCAGCGCAGGCCAGAACCCGAGGACCTGGCCTGGGGTCCGGAGGCAGAGCCCCATCAGGAAGACGTGCTGGCCCTGCAACAGGACAGCGACCGGCTGGCCGCGGCCCTGCGCAGCCTGCCCGAGAAACAGAGACTTCTGATCGAGCGCGCCTATTTCGGCGAACTCTCGCACAGCGAGATCGCCGAAGAGACCGGCCTGCCGCTCGGAACCATAAAATCCCGCATCCGGCTCGCACTCGACCGGCTGCGCCATGCGCTGAAGTGACCAACACGATGACCGACACGATCACTCACCATCTCACGCCGCAGTTGCTGATGGCCTATTCGGCCGGAACGCTGCCGGAGGCTTTCGACCTGATCGTCGCCTCTCACCTGTCGCTCTGCGATCAGTGCCGCGCGGAGGCGGAGAGTTACGACGCCGTGGGCGGCGCGCTGCTGGAGGACGAGACGGCAGATATGTCCGAGGACAGTCTGGCCGAAACCCTGCGCATGATCCACAGCGGTGCAGAGGAACCGGCATCGCCGCCCGCGCCCGCCATCGACGCCGTGCTGCCCCGCCCCATCCGCGACTTCGTGGGCGGAGACATCGGTGCCGTGCGCTGGCAGAACGTCGGCATGGGCGTGCGCCAGGCGCTGCTGCCGGTGAACGGCGAGGCGCGCGCGCGCCTCCTGCACATTCCGGCCGGATCGGCCGTGCCCGACCACGGGCACCGCGGCATGGAACTGACCCTCGTGCTGCGGGGCGCGTTCCGCGACGAGGGCGGGCGGTTCGGCCCCGGCGACGTCGAGATCGCGGACAGCGATCTTGAGCATACGCCCGTGGCCGAAGAGGGAGAGGATTGCATCTGCCTCGCCGTGACCGATGCGCCGCTCCGGTTTTCCGGCCTCATGCCGCGGCTTGCGCAACCGTTCCTCAAGATCTGACAAGACAAGATCTGACAAGACCGCCCGGCCACAGCGGACACGGGTGGCCGGCGCCGCGATCCAGCGCGGCGCCGGAACCGAGTGCCGCGGTCAGCCTTCGACCTTCTGCGGCGCGCCAGTGGCCATGTTGGTCCCGATGTAGGGCAGCTTGGCCGCCTTCCACGCGCCGAAACCGCCCTCCATGTGGGCGATCCGGTCCAGCCCGCGCTCCATCGCCAGCCGCGCCATCTTCTCGCTGCGCACGCCCGAGCCGCAGTGCAGCACGATCTTCTTGTCGGTCTGTCCCGGCAGCATCTCGGGCTTGAAGAAGGGCAGCGGCATCAGCATCGCGCCCTCGATGTGCTCGAACATGTATTCCTGCGGCGTGCGGACGTCGATCACCACGATCTGGCCCTTGTGACAGGCCTCGAAGACCTCCTCGGGTGTCCACGTCTCGAAGGTCGCCTCGCCCACATGTTCGGTCTTCATCGCGCTGGTCTCCTCAGAATTTGTTGGCCGGGATCTTGAAGTAGCTCTTGCCGTCGTCCTCTGGCGCGGGCAGCCGCCCGCCGCGCAGGTTCACCTGCAGGGCATAGAGCATCCGGTCCGGCAAAGGGAGCGTCGCGTCGCGCTCTTCGCGGATCTTCACGAATTCCTCGCGCGTCGTGCCGCCGCCCAGGTGCTTGTTGTGGGCCTTGTGCTCGGCCACCGTGGCCTCCCACGCGGGATCCTTCCGGTCGCCGACGGGCGGATAGTCGTGGCCCACGAAGAGCCGCGTCCGGTCGGGCAGCGACAGGATCGCCATGAGCGAATCGTAAAGCTCCGAGGCCGAGCCGCCGGGGAAGTCCGCGCGGCTGGTGCCGGCATCGACATGCATCAGCGTGTCATGCACAAAGGCCGCGTCCTCGCCCACCACATAGGTGATCGAGCCCAGCGTGTGGCCCGGCGAAAGCATCACGCGCACGGGCAGGTCGCCGATCGAGAAGGTCTCGCCCTCCTCGAAGAGACGGTCGAAATCCCGGTCCGGGTCGAGCGCGCCGGGCGTGTTGTAGATGCCTTCCCACAGCTTCGCGATCTCGCGCGCCTTGGCACCGATCGCGGCAGGTGCGCCCAGCTGTTCCTTGAGCCAGGCAGAGGCCATCATGTGGTCGGCATGCGGGTGGGTGTCGAGGATCCACTCGACCGTCAGCCCCTCGGCGCGGACGAAGTCGAGGATTTCCTGCGCGGCGGAGGTGTCGGTGCTGGCGTGGGCCGGGTCGAACCCCAGCACCACGTCGATCAGCGCGGCCTTTTTCGTCGAGGGGTCGATGACGACATACTGGATACTGCCGCTGGGCTCTTCGTAGAAGCCCACCACGCGCGGCGAGCCGGGACCCTGCGAGGGGCTTTCTCTTGTGAACATCGCGATTTCCTTTCGTGGTCTGCGTTTGACATGCACCTAATGGAATGTCTTCCGTTTTAAAGGGGCACGTCTGAGCGCTGGCCAAATCGCGCGCGACCATGCTAGGTTTTGCGGCATGAATGACGCGAGCCACAAGATGCACCCCGCCCGCCCGGCGATTCGCGCCCTCGACGAAGCGGCCATCAATCGCATCGCTGCCGGCGAGGTGGTCGAGCGTCCCGCCTCGGCGGTCAAGGAACTGGTCGAGAACGCGCTCGACGCGGGCGCGCGACGAATCGAGGTGGCGCAGGCCGACGGCGGCAAGACGCTGATCCGCGTCACCGACGACGGCCACGGCATCGCGGCCGGGGACCTGCCGCTCGCGGTCGCGCGCCACGCCACCTCGAAGATCGACGGCTCGGACCTGCTCAACATCACCAGCTACGGCTTCCGGGGCGAGGCGCTGGCCTCGATGGGCGCCGTCGGGCGGCTCTGCATCGCCTCTCGCGTGGCCGGTGCCGAAGCGGCCGAGATCACGGTGACCGGCGGGCGGCTGGGCGAGGTCCGGCCGGCGGCGCTGCGCCGGGGCACGGTGGTCGAGCTGCGCGACCTCTTCCGCGCGACGCCCGCGCGGCTGAAGTTCCTGCGCTCCGACCGGGCCGAGGCGCAGGCGATCGGCGACATCCTGCGCCGGCTGGCGATGGCGGAACCCTTCGTCAGCTTCACGCTGACGGATGGCTCGGGCGGCGAGGAACGGGTGAGCTTTCGCGCCGATGCGGAGACCGGCGATCTCTTCGACGCGCTGCACGGCCGGCTGACCCGCGTGCTGGGCGCGGAGTTCACGAAGAACGCCCTGCGGATCGAGGCAGCGCGCGACGGGCTGCGCCTGACGGGCTATGCCGCGCTGCCCACCTATTCGCGCGGCGCGGCGGTGGCGCAGCATCTGTTCGTCAACGGCCGGCCGGTGAAGGACCGGATGCTGTTGGGCGCGCTCAGGGCGGCCTACATGGACGTGCTGCCTGCGGGCCGTTACCCGGCCGCCGCGCTCTACATCGACTGCGACCCGGAGCTTGTGGACGTCAACGTGCACCCGGCGAAGACCGAGGTGCGCTTCCGCGATCCGGGCCTCGCGCGCGGCCTCATCATCTCGGCGCTGCGGCATGCGCTGGCAGAGGCCGGGCACCGCGCGTCCTCGACCGTGGGCGCAGGGCTGCTGGGCACGGCGCGCCCCGAGGCGCCGGCGGCGCCGCGCTACCAGATGGACCGCCCTTCGGCCTCGGCGCGCGCTGCCGCATACGGCGCGCAGGCGCCGCAGCCCGGCTTCGCCGAGATGGCCAGAGACTGGTCGGCGCGGGTGGAGTCGGTCGAGGAGGCCCCGCAAGGGGCCGAGGAGACCCCGGCAGAGCGCCTGCCGCTGGGCGCGGCGCGGGCGCAGCTGCACGAGACCTACATCCTTGCCCAGACCATGGACGGCATGGTGATCGTCGATGCGCACGCGGCGCACGAACGGCTGGTCTACGAACGGCTCAAGCGCCAGTTCGAGGCGCGGGGCGTCGCCGCGCAGGCCCTGCTCATCCCCGAGGTGGTCGAGATGCCAGAGCCGGGGCGCACGCGACTGATCGAGGCCGCGCAGGCGCTGGCCACCCTCGGCCTTGTGATCGAACCCTTCGGCGGCGAGGCGCTGGCCGTGCGCGAAACCCCCGCGCTCCTGGGCGAGGTGGATGCACCCGCGCTCTTGCGCGACGTGGCCGACGCGCTGGAAGAGACGGGCAGTGCAACCGCGCTGGAGGCACGGCTGATGGCCGTTCTTTCGCGCATGGCCTGCCACGGCTCGGTGCGCTCGGGCCGGCGGCTCCGGGCCGGGGAGATGAACGCGCTGTTGCGCGAGATGGAGGCGACGCCGCTTTCGGGGCAGTGCAACCACGGGCGGCCCACCTACGTCGAGCTGAAGCTCGCGGACATCGAGCGGCTGTTCGGGCGGCGATGATCGAGATCGACGGGCGGGCCCTTTCGCTGGAGGATCCGGGGGTGCTGGCCGTGCTGGGCGGCGCGGCGCTGACCCTCCTGGTCCTGCTCCTGCTGGTTTCGACCGCGCGCGCGGCGGGCCGCGCGGCACGGGTCGCCGCGCCCCTGGCGGCCGAGATGGACCGGCTGGGCCGGCAGGTTCAGGCGCTGTCGGACGGGCAGCAGCGCCTGACCGGCGGACTCACCCACGTCGCGGACACGCAGGCCCGTGCCCAGGCAGAGACGCTGCGGCTGATGGAGGCGCGGCTGGCCGAGGTCAACACGCAGATGGCCGAAAGCCTGACGGGCAGCGCGCGCCGCACCGCGCAGACTCTGGGCGAATTGCAGGAGCGGCTCAAGACCATCGACCGCGCGCAGGAAAAGATCACGCGGCTGTCGGGCGACGTTCTCGGCCTGCAGGACATCCTGTCCAACAAGCAGACCCGCGGCGCCTTCGGCGAGATCCAGCTCAACGACATCCTCGCAAAGGCGCTGCCGCGCGACAGCTACACGCTGCAGCCCACGCTTTCAAACGGCGCGCGGCCCGACTGCGTGATCCACCTGCCGGAGCCGCCCGGTCCCATCGCCATCGATTCGAAGTTCCCGCTGGAGGCCTACGAGGCGCTGCGTCGCGCCGAGACCCCAGAGGACGCCCGCCGCGCCGGACAGGCGCTGCGGCAGGCCGTGCGCACGCACATCCGCGCAATCGCCGAGAAATATGTGCTGGAGGGCGAGACGGCCGAGGGCGCGATCCTCTTCCTGCCGTCGGAGGCGGTGTATGCCGAACTGCACGCGAATTTCCCGGAGGTCGTGCGCGAGGGCTTCGCCGCGCGGGTCTGGATCGTCTCGCCCACCACCTGCATGGCGACGCTGACAACGATGCGCGCGATCCTCAAGGACGCGCGGATGCAGGCAGAAGCCGGGCGCATCCGCCGCGAACTGTCGCTTCTGCACGCAGACGTCGAGCGGCTGGGCGCGCGGGTCCAGAACCTGGATCGTCACTTCGGCCAGGCCGCGCGCGACATCGCCGAGATCAAGGTCAGCGCGGAAAAGGCCGGCACGCGGGCGCGCCGGCTCGACAGCTTCGATTTCGAGGATCTCGCGCCGGACGCCCCCGTCGCGGTCGCGCCCCGAGGGTAGAGCGCGTCGCATCGCGCAGGCGACAGTGCGACTCGCTCTTCCGGAAAAAGAGGACCCGGGCGGCGCACCGCCCGGGTCCGGACTTGACGGGAGAAGCCCGGCTCAGGCCGCGCCGCCCTTGGAGAATTCCGGATAGGCCTCCATGCCCAGTTCCGACATGTCGAGCCCGTTGACCTCGGATTCCTCGCCGACGCGGATGCCCATCGCAGCCTTCAGGATGAACCAGACCACCAGGGAGCCGCCGAAGGTGAACACGCCGTAGGCCAGGATACCCGTGAGCTGGGTGATGAGGTTCGCCTCGCCGTAGAAGATCACGGCGATCGTGCCCCAGATGCCGGCGAAGAGGTGCACCGGGATCGCGCCGACGACGTCGTCGATCTTGAACCTGTCAAGCAGCGGCACGGTGAACACCACGATGACGCCGCCGATGGCACCGATCCAGAGAGCGCCGAAAAGCGACGGCGCGAGCGGTTCCGCGGTGATCGACACCAGGCCGGCCAGTGCGCCGTTGAGAACCATGGTCAGGTCGGGCTTGCCGTAGACCGCCTGGGTCAGGATCAACGCGGTCACCGCGCCGGCCGCGGCGGCCATGTTGGTATTGGCGAAGATGCGTGACACGTCGGACACGTCGCCCACGGTGCCCATGGCGAGCTGCGAGCCGCCGTTGAAACCGAACCAGCCGAGCCACAGGATGAACGTGCCCAACGTCGCCAGCGCGAGGTTCGAGCCCGGCATCGGATGCACCTTGCCCTCCTTGTCGTACTTGCCGAGGCGCGGCCCGAGGACGATCGCCCCCGCGAGCGCGGCCCAGCCGCCCACCGAGTGCACGACCGTCGAGCCGGCGAAGTCGGAGAACCCCATCTCGGACAGCCAGCCGCCGCCCCACTGCCACGAGCCCGAAATCGGGTACATGACGCCGGTCAGCACGATGACAAAGATGAGGAACGGCCACAGCTTGATCCGTTCGGCCAGGGCGCCCGACACGATCGACGCGGTGGCGGCCACGAATACCAGCTGGAAGAAGAAGTCCGAGCCGATGGACGCGTAGTCCAGCGCCGCCTCCTCGGGCGCGACTCCGACCGGGTCAAGCACGGTCGTGCTGAAGAACGGTCCCACCCAGCCGCTGATGAGCCAGCCATCGCCGGGATACATCAGGTTGAAACCGATCAGCCAGTACATGATCGCGGCGAAGGAATAGAGCCCGATGTTCTTCGTCATCTGCATGGTGACGTTCTTCGAGCGGACGAGCCCGCCCTCGAGCATCGCGAAGCCCGCCGCCATGAAGAAGACGAGAAACCCCGCCATGCAGAACAGCAGAGTGGTCATTATGTACGGCCCGATCACGTCGAAGCCCGGCGCCGCCGTCTCGTCCTGCGCCATGGCGAGCGCGGGCAGCGCCGCCAGCACGCCGGCCAGGGCAAGAGTTCTCGTGAGTTTCATGAGTGCTTTTCCCTCTTTCATCCTTTGGCCCGCGTCAGAGCGCGTCCGCATTCGTCTCGCCCGTGCGCACGCGCACGGCCTGTGCCAGATCGAGCACGAAGACCTTGCCGTCACCGATCTTTCCGGTGCGCGCGGTCTTGGCGATGGTATCGACCACCTGGTCGGCCATCGGCGCGTCGACCGCGATTTCCAGCTTGATCTTGGGCACGAAATTCACCGCGTACTCCGCGCCACGGTAGATCTCCGTATGGCCGGACTGCGCCCCGAACCCCTTGATCTCGGTTACCATCATGCCGCGCACGCCGATGGCGGTCAGGGCTTCCCGGACCTCCTCCAGCT
>NZ_JBKHAQ010000092.1:0-11207 GCF_046542825.1 Rhodosalinus sp.
AAACGCTTCGATCCGAAGGCCGCCTATCGCAGGCAGTGGATCGCGGAGGGGCAGAAGGCGCCGCCGCAAGGCGCGCTCGACTATTTCGAGGCAATCCCGCGGCGCTGGGGGCTCTCGCCCTCCGATCCCTACCCGGAGCCGGTCGTCGCGCCCGACGAGGGCAGAAAGATCGCGCTTCAAACCTATGAGAACAGGGAGTTCTGACTGCCAGGGCGCCCCGGGGTTGCCGCCCGCAGCGCTTTCCGCATAGCTAACGCGAAACATCGGTGGGACTTGTCCATGATCCTGACCTCGACCGAAGGCCAGACAGCTTTGCCGCGCTACTTCGCGCGGATCTTCGACATGGCGTCACGCATGAACGCGGGGCGCGTGGACTTCGTTATGCCGGACGGGCGGCGGTTCCGCGCCGAGGGCCGCAGCCCCGGCCCCGTGGCGGAACTGCACCTGCACAGCGACGACGTCTTCGCCCGGCTCCTGCGCGAGGGCGACGTGGGCTTCGCCGAGGCCTACATCGACGGCGACTGGAGCACGCCAGACCTGCAGGCCTTCATGGACCTGCTGCACGCCGGCAACGACGAGATCTACGACGGGTTTCCCGCCATGGCTCTGGTGCGGGCGCTGGAGCGCCTCCGCTTCTGGCTGCAGTCCAACACCAGGCGGCAGGCCAAGAGGAACATCGCCGCGCACTACGACCTTGGCAACGACTTCTACCGCCTCTGGCTCGACGACACGATGACCTATTCCTCGGCGCTCTTCGAGACCGGACAGGAGAGCACCGAGAAGGCGCAGGAGGCGAAATACGCCGCGCTGGCCGACAAGCTCGACGTGAAGCCCGGCGATCACGTGCTGGAGATCGGCTGCGGCTGGGGCGGCTTCGCCGAATATGCCGCGCGCGAGCGGGGGGTGCGGGTGACCGGGCTGACGATCAGCCGGGCGCAGTTCGACTTCGCGCAGGCGCGCATCGCGAAGGCGGGGCTCAGCGACCGGGTCGAGCTGAAGCTGCAGGATTACCGCGACGAGCGCGGGCAATATGACGCTGTCGCCTCGATCGAGATGTTCGAGGCGGTGGGCGAACGCTACTGGCCGGTGTTCTTCGACGCGTTGCGCGACCGGCTCAAGCCCGGGCGCCGCGCCGCGCTGCAGGTCATCACCGTCGAGGACAAGCGCTGGGAAAGCTACCGCAAGAGCGTGGACTTCATCCAGAAATACATCTTCCCCGGCGGGATGCTGCCCTCCCCCTCCGTGCTCCGGCGCGAGACCGAGCGCGCGGGGCTGACCTTTGCCGGCAGCCACGAGTTCGGCGACAGCTACAGCCAGACGCTGCGCCGCTGGCACGACAGCTTCACCGAGACCTGGCCGAAGGCCGAGGCGATGGGCTTCGACGAGCGGTTCCGGCGGATGTGGGCCTATTATCTCACCTCTTGCGCCTCGCTCTTTCAGAGCGGAATGTGCGACGTGACGCAGATCACCGTGCAAAGGCCCGCCTGATATGCCCACGGCCGCGCGCCTCGTTGCCGCCATCGTGCTTGCCGCGGTCGGCTGGTTCGCCTCGGAACTGGTCAAGCCGCTGATCGAGGCGCAGACCGGGCGCACGGAATTCGGCGGCCTGTCGCTGATCAACCTCGTTCTCGGCGCGCTCTGCGGCTGGATCGTGATCGGAAAGCGCGCGGGGCGCGGTTATTCCGCGGCCATCGGCAACGGGCTGACGGGGGGGGCTGCGCTGGTCTTCTGGGCGCTTTTCGTTCAGGCGGTGCGCGAGATGGTGGACCGTTCGCTTGCACGGCGCTACGACGGGCCGGTGGAAGCGATCGCCGGCGTCTTCGAACTGATCGTCGAATACGGGGCCTTCCTGGTGAACACGCAGATGCTGGTAGCGCTGGTCGGCGGCGCCATCCTGGCAGGGCTCGCCTCAGAGTTCGCGGCCGGCCGCTGGCGCTGAGAGGGTCGCGGGTGCCTTCGGTCTTTCTCTACGGCACGCTGCGCCACGAGCCGCTTCTGGCCCGCGTGCTGGGTGCGACACCGGGGCCGATGCGCCCGGCGCGCCTGCCGGATCACGCCGTCCGCAGCGTGGCCGGCGCGCCCTATCCGGCGCTTGTGACGGCTGCGGACGAGGGGGCCGATGGCGTCCTGCTCACCGTCCCCGACGCCGCTGGCTGGGGCCGGCTGTGCCACTACGAGGGCGCCTTCGGCTATGCACCTGCGCAAGTCACGGTCGAGACGCCCGAGGGGACCGTCACGGCGTGGGTGTTTCGCCCCGCGCAAACGCCGGCGACCGGTGGGGCATGGTCGCTTGCGGCCTGGGTCCGCACCTGGGGGGCTCTGAGCGTCGAGGCGGCCGGCGAGGTCATGGCGCACATGGGGCACAAGAGCCCGCGCGAGATCGGCCGCGATTTCGACATGATCCGCGGCAGGGCGCATTCGCGTCTGCTGGCCAGGCTGACCCGGCCGCGCCCGCCGGTGCTGACCGCGCTGACGCAGGCCGAGGTCAGGCTGATCGCGCATCGGCGCCCCTACGCCGGCTATTTCGCCTTCGAGGAGCAGGACCTGCAATTCCCCCTCTTCGGCGAGGGACACAGCGAGACGGTTTCGCGCGCCGCGCTGGTCGCGACCGACGCGGCGCTGGTGCTGCCCTACGACCCGCGCCGCGACGAGGTGCTGCTTCTCGAACAGTTCCGGCCCGGCCCCTACCTGCGCGGCGACCCGCGGCCCTGGTGCCTGGAACCTGTGGCCGGACGTGTCGACGCCGGAGAGGACCCGGAGGCGACCGCGCGCCGCGAAACCGAGGAAGAGGCCGCCGTGACGCTGGAGCGGCTCGAGACGATCTCGCGGTGCTATCCGTCGCCCGGCTGTTCGACGGAGTTCTTTCACATCTATCTGGGCCTCGTTGACCTCTCGCGCCCGCCCGCAGAGGTGGGCGGGCTGGCGGAAGAGGCCGAGAACATCCGCCGGCATGTCCTGCCCCTCCGGACGGTCGTAGGCTGGGCCGACGCCGGGCTTCTGGACGTGGCACCGCTGGAACTGGCGGTGCACTGGCTGGCCCGGCACCGCGACCGCCTGCGAGCTTCGGGTTGAGTCGCGCGGGACCCGCGCCTAGACAGGGCAGGCACCCACAGACGAGGCCCAAAAATGCGCGTGGCGAGAGACCTTGCCGAAGCGGTCGGCAACACCCCCCTGATCCGGTTGCACGGACCCAGTGAGGTCACGGGCTGCGAGATCTGGGGCAAGGCAGAGTTCATGAATCCCGGCCAGTCGGTCAAGGACCGCGCCGCGCTCTGGATCATCCGCGACGCCGTGGCGCGCGGCGAACTGGGCCCCGGCGGCACCATCGTCGAGGGCACGGCGGGCAACACCGGGATCGGGCTGGCGCTGGTGGGCGCCTCGATGGGGTTCCGGACGGTCATCGTGATCCCCGAGACGCAGAGCCAGGAAAAGAAGGACATGATCCGCCTCGCCGGCGCGGAGCTGGTCGAGGTGCCGGCGGCGCCCTATCGCAATCCCAACAACTACGTCCGCTATTCCGGCCGGCTGGCCGAGCGGCTGGCGCAGTCCGAGGCGCAGGGCGCGATCTGGGCCAACCAGTTCGACAACGTGGCCAACCGGCAGGCGCATGTCGAGAGCACGGGCCCGGAAATCTGGGAGCAGACCGCGGGAAAGGTCGACGGCTTCATCTGCGCCGTGGGATCGGGCGGGACGCTGGCCGGCGTGGCGCAGGCGCTGCAGCCCAGGGGCGTCAGGATGGGGCTCGCCGACCCGATGGGCGCCGCGCTTTACAGCTACTACACCACCGGCGAGTTCAAGGCGGAGGGCAGCTCGATCACCGAAGGCATCGGGCAGGGGCGGATCACCGCCAACCTCGAGGGGTTCACGCCCGATTTCTGCTGCCAGATCCCGGACGAAGAGGCGTTGCCGGTGGCCTTCGACCTGCTGGAGCGCGAGGGCCTGTGCCTTGGCGGCTCGTCGGGCGTGAACGTGGCCGGCGCGATGCGCATGGCGCGCGAGATGGGGCCAGGGCACACCATCGTAACCATCCTGTGCGACTACGGCACGCGCTACCAGTCCAAGCTCTTCAACCCCGCTTTCCTGCGCGAGAAGGGCCTGCCGGTGCCGCGCTGGATGGAGCGTGACGCGGTCGACATGCCGGATGTGACGGTCGCCCCGGAATGAGTCCGGGCCTTTTCCGTCTGGCGACGATTCCGGCGTTTCTGGTGGCGCTGTGGCTGATGACCGGCGCCGCCTTGGCGCAGACCGGGTCCGAGCCGCCCGATTACGAAGAATGGCAGCGCACCGCCGAACGTGCCGAGCAGGTCGTCGAGCGCGCGGCCGCCTCGACCGAGGCGCTGGAGGCATTGCGCACGCAGCTTGCGGGATGGCGCGAACAGCTTCTTGCCGCGCAGAGCCGGAACGCCAGCCGGATCGAGACGCTGCAGTCACAACTCGAGGCGCTTGGGCCGCCACCCGAGGCGGGCGAGACCGAGCCAGCGGATATCGCGCAGCGCCGCGCCGAGCTGGAGGAGCAACTCGAGGATCTGCGCGCGCCGATCCGGAACGCCGAGGCAGCCTTTACCCGCGCCCAGGGCCTGATTTCAGAGATCGACGCGATCATCCGCGCCCGTCAGGTCGACGCGCTGCTGTCGCTCGGCGCCACGCCGCTCAACCCCGTGAACTGGATTCGGGGACTGGAAGAGGTCGGGCAGGCCGCGCGCGCGATGGAGCAGGAGGTGTCGACCGCCTTCGCGACCCCTTCGCGCGTGGCGGAAGCGCGCAACAAGCTGCCGGCGATCTTTCTGCTGGTGGTCGGCGGTTTCGTGCTGTTGCTGCGCGGGCATCGCTGGGTCGACAGGGCCGGCACCCAGATGCGCGCGCACACACGCCGCGGCACCGGCGTCTGGTCGCTGCTGATCTCGATCGGGCATATCCTGCTGCCGCTTGCGGGTCTTTCGGCCATCATCTTCGCGGCGGCCTACAGCGGCCTCGCCGGGTCACGCCTGTCGCGGATGCTTGCCTTTCTGCCGCTGGCCTTCGCGCTGCTTCTGGGCTACCGCTGGTTGGGGCAGCGGCTCTACAGCGAGGTGGACGCAGAGGCCGTCATCCCGCTGGCAGAGGGCCCCCGGCGCGAGGCGCGCTATTACAGCACATTACTCGCGCTGCTCCTCGTCATCCAGATCACGATCGGCGCCTTCGTCGGTCTGGGCGATCTCTCGCAGGCCACGGAAGCGGTGCTTCAGTTCCCGGTCACCGTCCTGATGGGGCTTGTGCTGTTCCGGATGGGCGTGATCCTTGGGCGCTGCCGCGGTGTATCCGACGACGACGACGAAAGCGCCTTCGTCGCCCGTGCGATCCGGCTGCTCGGGCGGGCCTCGATGGTCGTGGGGGCACTGATGCCGCTGCTGGCCGCCGTCGGGTATCTGAACGCCTCGATGCTGATCAGACCCTGGGTCGTGTCCCTGGCGATACTGGGCCTGCTGCTGATCCTGCAACGCCTGGTGCGCGATCTGGAGCAGCTCATCACGGGGCGCGAGACGGCGGGCGAAGGGCTGATCCCTGTCCTCATGGGAATGGTTCTGACGATCGCCGCACTGCCGTTCCTCGCGTTGGTCTGGGGCGCGCGGGTCGCCGACCTGACCGAGCTCTGGGCGCGCTTCCGCGAAGGCTTCGTGCTGGGCGAGACCCGCGTGTCGCCCACCGATTTCCTGGTCTTCGTCGTCATCTTCATGCTCGGCTATCTGGCGACGCGGGCGCTTCAGGGCGGCTTGCGCAACTCGCTTCTGCCGCGCACGGCGCTCGACAAGGGCGCACAGACGGCGCTCGTCTCGGGCACCGGCTACGTCGGCATCTTCCTCGCCGCGCTGATCGCGATCTCGGCCACGGGCATCGACCTGTCGTCGCTTGCCATCGTGGCCGGCGCGCTCTCGGTCGGCATCGGCTTCGGCCTGCAGAACATCGTCCAGAACTTCGTCTCCGGCATCATCCTGCTGATCGAGCGCCCGGTGTCCGAGGGAGACTGGATCGAGGTCGGCGGTCAGATGGGCATCGTGCGCAAGATCTCGGTCCGCTCGACGCGGATCGAGACCTTCGACCGGACCGACGTGATCGTGCCCAACGGCGATTTCGTCTCCGGCGTGGTCACCAACTGGACCCGCGGCAACACCATCGGCCGCGTGATCGTGCCCGTGGGCGTGGCCTACGGCACCGACACGCGAAAGGTAGAGCGTATCCTGCGCGAGGTCGCGGAGGATCACCCGATGGTCGTGATGCAGCCGCCGCCCTCGGTCTTCTTCATGGGCTTCGGCGCGGATTCGCTCGACTTCCAGATCCGGGCGATCCTGCGCGACGTGAACTGGGTGCTGAACGTTCAGTCCGACATGAACCATGCTATAGCGAAGCGGTTCGCAGAGGAGGGAATCGAGATTCCCTTCGCGCAGCGCGACGTCTGGCTGCGCAACCCCGAGACTCTCGCCCGCGAGACCGCGCCGGGCACTGCCGACGCACCTGCTGCGCTTGAACCTGCACCTGTTCCCCGCGCGCCGGACCCCTTCCTCGATCGGCCGGAGACCGATTCCGACAGCGACGCGGACATGCGGTGACGCGGCCCGGCGCTGCCCGGTCACACTCCCCGCGGCGGGCGGAATTTCCCGGTTCGGCGAGCCGGATCCCCGCCCTCCGGATCGCCCGCTGCCGGTGTCACGCCCCGTCAGGACCGGTTTCCCCTGCGCTGCTGGGGCGGCGGTTCCGTTCAGAACAGCCCCTCCACGAAACCGTCGGCGTTCAAACGGATCGATTCGGCCGCCGGCACCGAGGGCAGGCCGGGCATCGTCATGATCTCGCCGCAGATCGCCACGACGAAGCCCGCGCCGGCCGCGAGCCGCACCTCGCGCACCGGGATGCTGAAACCCTCCGGCGCGCCGCGCCGCGCGGGGTCGGTGGTGAAGCTGTACTGCGTCTTGGCCATGCACACGGGCAGATGGCGGAAGCCCGCGGCCTCCCACTCCTTGAGCTGGTTGACGACCCTGACGTCGGCCACCACCGCATCCGCGCGGTAGATGCGCTTCGCGATGGTCTCGATCTTCTCCAGCAGGCCCATGTCGTCGGGGTAGAGCGGCTGGAACGCCGCCGCACCGCTCTCGGCCAGCGCGACAACCCGGTGCGCCAGCTCCTCCGTGCCTTCGGACCCCAGCGCCCAGTGCCTGCAGAGCACCGCCTCCGAGCCCATGCCGGCGACGTAGTCCTGCACCGCCGCGATCTCGGCCTCTGTGTCGCCGGCGAAATGGTTGATCGCCACCACCACCGGCACACCGAAACCCTTCACGTTCTCGATGTGCCGGCCAAGGTTCGGGCAGCCCGCCCGCACCGCCTCGACGTTCTCGGCGCCCAGGTCGGCCTTGGCCACGCCGCCGTTCATCTTCATCGCGCGCACCGTGGCCACCACCACCACCGCATCGGGCGCGATGCCGGCCTTGCGGCACTTGATGTTCATGAACTTCTCGGCGCCGAGGTCCGCGCCGAAGCCCGCCTCGGTCACCACGTAGTCGGCAAGCTTCAATGCCGTCCGCGTCGCCATGACCGAGTTGCAGCCATGCGCGATGTTGGCGAAGGGGCCGCCGTGCACGAAGGCGGGGTTGTTCTCCAGCGTCTGCACAAGGTTGGGCTGGATCGCGTCCTTGAGCAGCACGGCCATCGCCCCGTCCGCGCCGATGTCGCGGCAGGTGACCGGTGCCTTGTCGCGGGTATAGGCCACGATGATGTCGCCCAGCCTGCGCTCGAGGTCGGCGAGGTCAGAGGCGAGGCACAGGATCGCCATGACCTCGGACGCCACCGTGATGTCGAAGCCGGTCTGCCGCGGGAAGCCGTTGGGCACGCCGCCAAGCGAGGTCACGATGTCGCGCAGCGCGCGGTCGTTCATGTCCATCACCCGGCGCCAGACCACGCGGCGCTGGTCGATGTCCAGCTTGTTGCCCCAGTAGATGTGGTTGTCGATCATCGCGGCGAGCAGGTTGTGCGCGCTGGTGATCGCGTGGAAATCGCCGGTGAAATGCAGGTTCATCTCCTCCATCGGCACCACCTGCGCGCGCCCGCCGCCGGCCGCGCCCCCCTTCATCCCGAAGCAGGGCCCGAGCGAGGCCTCGCGGATGCAGACGGCGGCCGTCTTGCCGATGCGGTTCAGCCCGTCGCCAAGGCCCACGGTGGTCGTGGTCTTGCCCTCGCCCGCGGGCGTGGGGTTGATCGCGGTCACCAGGATCAGCTTGCCGACGGGCCGCCCCTCGAGGCCCGCGATGAACTCCTGCGAGACCTTGGCCTTGTCATGGCCGAAGGGCAGCAGGTCGCCCTCGCCGATCCCAAGCTTGGCGCCGATTTCCCGGATCGGGCGCTTGCGGGCCTCGCGGGCGATCTCGATGTCGGATTTGTGGCTCATGTCCGTCCCTTGTGGCGTGCGGCGATTTCGGGCGCGTTTCCTGCCCGCCTATACCGCGCGGCTGCGCGGGACCAACGCGTGTTTCCGACATTTCCCGCCGCTGTTGCGGCGGTGTGCCGCGGCGCCGCGGACCCGCGCGCCTGCCGGAAGACGGCCAGCCGACCCCGCAGGGCGGCAGACACCCGGCCACATCCGCAAGGCCCCTCGCGCACCCCGGGCGGGGCCTTCTCTTCGCTCAGCCGCCCGCGCGGGCCGCGGCGAGATGCGGCCAGACCGGCTGATCCGGGACGTGCAGGCGCAGCGTCTCTCCCACGCGGATCGTGCCCTCGCGCTCCACCCAGGCGGTGACGCCTCGGCGCCCTGCAGCTGCCGTGCGAAACGCGCGACCGTGCCCCGGCGCCTCTGCCTCGATCACCTCGGCCGGCAGGTGGCAGGGCCGGTTCTCCATGTCCACGACCAGCGTCGCGCCCTCCGGCGCCTGGAGCCGCGACGAGGGCGGCACGCAGCTGAAATCGGGGATGCCCTCGATCAGCAGCGAGGCGCCCAGCCAGGCGGGGTCCAGTCGCGGCACCCCCATCTTCGCCGCGATCCTGTTCAGCTCTTCGGCCGACAGGATCGAGAGCTGGCGAACGTTCCGGATCTCGGTCCCCCTGGGGTGCTGCGCGGTCACGCGTGAACACGAGGGCCGCGTCACGCCGCCATGCGCCTCGCCTGCAATCCCGGCAAAGGTCAGCCGCGCCTCTGTCAGCGTCTCGGCGCGCAGGCTCGCATCGCGGTCCGTGACGCGGCCGATCCAGCGGATCGTCGCGTGGAACCCGGTGGGCTTCAGGGCGGGCATGTTCGATCTCCCTTGCGGGTCGGGACGAACGCTAGACCGCGCCCCAGGCAGCCACAACGCCGTTTTTGTACCGGGCCGGCCGGAAGCCTGCTAGACTGTGCGGCGCCCGGGCAGCCGGGCGGCCTGATCGGTGGAGGGCGGGACATGGCCTATGTGGACGGCGTGCTGGCAGCGGTGCCGGCGGACGGGAAGGAAGCATATCTGGATCACGCGGCGCGCGCGGCAGAACTGTTCCGCGCGCATGGCGCGCTCTCGGTGGTGGAGTGCTGGGGCGACGACCTGCCCGAGGGCAAGCGCAACTCGATGCACACGGCCGTCCTGCGCGAACCGGGCGAGACGGTTGTGCTGTCGTGGATCACCTGGCCGTCGAAGGCGGTTCGCGATACGGGCTGGGAAGCCGTCATGGCCGATCCGCGGATGACGGAGGAGGCGAATCCGCTGCCCTTCGACGGCAGCCGCATGATCTTCGGCGGCTTCGACATGATCTTCGAAGGCTGAAACGGGAAGCCCCCGGCGCTAGGGCCGGGGGCTTCGATTCGACGCGACGGCTCAGGTCGGTTCCGGCTCCATGTCCGGTCCCGGTTCGATCGGCGGCTTGCGCTTCGGCCGGGTCTTGGGGATCGCCGTGACCGAGGGCGCGCTGCCGGACGACGGCCTGTCGTCCTCGTCCTCGCCCAGGTGCGGAGGCTCGCCGCGGATCACGCGCTTGATCTCTTCGCCGGTGAGCGTCTCGTATTCGAGCAGGCCCTCTGCAAGCCGCTCCCACTCTTCCTTGCGCTCCATCAGGATCGCGTAGGCGCGGTCGTAGGCATCCGAGACGATGCGCTTCACCTCTTCCTCGATCAGTTCCTTGGTATGCGCGGACACCGACAGGCCGGCTGTCTGGCCCGAATAGCCCTCGTGCGCCTCGGCATAGTCGATGTTGCCCACCTTGTCGGACATGCCCCAGCGCAGCACCATCGCGCGCGCCAGCGCACTCGCCTGCTGGATGTCGCCCGCAGGCCCGTTCGAGACCATGTCCTCGCCGTACTTGATGATCTCGGCCGCCTTGCCGGCCATGGTCATGGCGAGCTTTTCCTCGCACTCGGACTTGTGCCAGTTCAGGCGGTCGATTTCCGGCAGGCTGACCACCATGCCCAGCGCGCCGCCGCGCGGGATGATCGTGGCCTTGTAGACCGGGTCGCACTGCGGCAGCGTCAGACCCACGATGGCATGGCCGGCCTCGTGATAGGCGGTCTTTTCCTTCTGCTCGGGCGTCAGCACCATGGACCGCCGCTCGGCGCCCATCATCACCTTGTCCTTCGCGTTCTCGAAGTCCTCCATGGTGACGAAGCGCCGGCCCACGCGCGCCGCCATCAGCGCCGCCTCGTTGACGAGGTTGGCGAGATCCGCGCCGGAGAAGCCCGGCGTGCCGCGCGCAATCAGGCGAAGATCGACATTCGGGCCCAGCGGCGTCTTGCGGGCGTGCACGCCAAGGATCTTCTCGCGCCCCTTGATGTCGGGGTTGGGCACGGTGATCTGCCGGTCGAAGCGACCGGGGCGCAGCAGCGCCGGGTCCAGCACGTCCTTGCGGTTCGTCGCGGCGATGATGATGACGCCCTCGTTCGCCTCGAAGCCGTCCATCTCGACCAGAAGCTGGTTCAGCGTCTGCTCGCGCTCGTCGTTGCCGCCGCCGTAGCCCGCGCCGCGGTGCCGGCCCACGGCGTCGATCTCGTCGATGAAGACGATGCAGGGTGCGTTCTTCTTCGCCTGCTCGAACATGTCGCGCACCCGGCTCGCACCCACGCCCACGAACATCTCGACGAAGTCGGAGCCGGAGATGGTGAAGAAGGGCACGCCCGCCTCGCCGGCGATGGCACGCGCCAGCAGGGTCTTGCCGGTCCCCGGGGGGCCGACCAGCAGCGCGCCTTTCGGGATCTTGCCGCCGAGCCGCGAGAACTTCTGCGGGTTGCGCAGGAA
>NZ_JBKHAQ010000093.1:0-11175 GCF_046542825.1 Rhodosalinus sp.
CGGCGTGAAGTTGATCGAGCTGATCGTGTCGGCGGTCAGCCATTCCACGTTGCGGCGCACGACATGCGACTCGTGTTCGATCGGCAGGCCGTAGGGCGTGACGTCCACGCCGTCCCCGAAGCCGGTGGCCCATGGCTGAAGCTCGGTGATCATCGGATCGGGGGCGGCGGCGCCCCCGGCGGAGGCGGCCACGGCGCCCGCGCCGACGGCCGCCGCGCCGGACAGGAACTGCCGGCGCGAAGGCTTCGGTCCCTTGAAGCTCGTCGTCATCTCTCTGCGTCTCCTTCTCGCATCATCGAATTCGCTTTTGTGAATTCGATGGACACATGAAAGCCCCGGCCGGGCGACGGGCTCAGACGCCCGTCACCTCGACCGAAGTGTTGGGTTCGACCGTCACGGTTCCCTTCTGACGAATGTGGTCCTCGACCACGTCCCAGATCTGCGGGCCCTCGGTGTCCTCGTTCACGCTCGCCCAGCCGGCCACGACGTAGGAGCGCGCGGGGTCGATCGGCTCGCCCGTCCCGAGGAAGGTCATTTCCGAGATCCGCTCGCCCGCGGGCGCGGTCACGTCGATGCGGTAGCCGAGGCCGCCCATGCGCACCATGTCGCCCCCCTGCTGGTAGTAGGGGTCGGGGTTGAAGATGTTGTCGGCCACATCCTCCAGCACGACCTTGAGGAACTCGCCCGTCATCTCGGTGCGGTAGGCGCGGCCGTAGCTCATCGAGGTGACGTTCCAGATGTCCTCGCGGGTGATGTCCTGCCCGGGGATCAGGCTGGGCCCCCAGCGCACGCCCGGCGACATGGCGATCTCGGCATCGCGCTGCTCGATCAGCGCCTCGCAGATCAGGTCGTCCCAGGTGCCGTTGAAGTTGCCGCGGCGGTAGAGCAGGCTCTCGGTCCGGCCGATCACTTCCGACAGCTCCTCCTCGAAGGGCGCGCGCTCGGCGTCGATCGCCTCTGCCACCTCCGGGTCGGGCGCGATCACGTCCGAGAAGATCGGGATCAGCTTGTGGCGGAAGCCCATCATCTGCCCGTCGCGCACGTCGAGGTCCACGCGGCTGACGAACTTCCCGTTCGATCCGCTGGCGATCAGGATCGTGTCGCCCACCAGCACCGGCTCGGGCAGCGCGTCGTGGGTATGGCCCGTCAGGATCACGTCGATCCCCGAGACCCGGCTCGCCATCTTCTTGTCGACGTCGAAGCCGTTGTGGCTGAGGCAGACGACCAGCTCGGCGCCCTGCGCGCGCACCTCGTCCACCATGGCCTGCATGTTCCCGTCGCGGATGCCGAAGGTGTAGTCGGGGAACATCCAGCCCGGGTTGGCGATCGGCATGTAGGGGAAGGCCTGGCCGATCACCGCGATCTGCACGCCGCCGCGTTCGAAGATCTCGTAGGGCTTGAAGCGCTCGGCCGGCTCGTCCCACATCGCGTCGAAGACGTTCTGCCCGAGCGTGGCGAAGGGCAGGCCGTCCACGATCTCGTGCACCCGGTCCTGGCCCAGCGTGAACTCCCAGTGGAAGGTCATCGCGTCGGGCCGCAGCTTGTTCATCACGTTGACGACGTCCTGGCCTTGCGTCTGGTAGCAGGTGTAGCTGCCGTGCCAGGTGTCGCCGCCGTCGAGCAGCAGCGCGTCGGGCCGCTCGGCGCGGATCGCGTTCACGACCGTGGCGACGCGGTCCATGCCGCCCATCCTGCCGTAGGTCTGCGCGAGCGCGGAGAAATCGTTGTAGGTCAGTGCGTAATGCGACGGACTTCCATCGTCGATGCCGTAAAGGCGGCGGAAGTCGGCGCCGGTGATGTGCGGCACCTCGCCCTTGTTGGGGCCGACGCCCAGGTTGATCGAGGGCTCGCGGAAGTAGATCGGCTTCAGCTGCGCGTGAATGTCGGTGATGTGGATCAGCGACACGTTGCCGAAGCTGTCGAACTCCAGCAACTGGTCCTGCGTCAGCGCCTGCTGCGCGGCCAGGCGCGACCAGTTGCCGAAGCCCGAGGCGCCCAGAAGCGCAGAGGCGGCCATGCTCGCTTGCAGGAAATCGCGTCGGGAGATCATCGGGCAAGGCTCCGTTTTTCGTGCGTCAGGCTGAGGAAGGGCATCCCCCTCCCGCGGCGTGCGGGAGGGAATATGCAGCAGAGGTCTTTCATCGGGTCAGTTGCGGACGGCGGGCCCTTCGACCGACAGCCCGTTGCCGCGCGACGCGACATAGAGCTGAAGCGCGACGAAGTCCTCGCTGCCGATCTCGTAGGGCACGCCGCGGGTGTCGCGAATGCAGCCCTTGAAGCGGTTGTGCTGCGAGACAAGGTTGGCCTGCTTCAGCCGATAGACCGGGAAGCCGTTGGTCTGACCCTGGCTGAGGTGATCCGCGCGGATGTAGTTGTCGTAGTTGTCCTCGTGACAGTTCGCGCAGGCCAGTTCGAGCTGGCCGTAGCGGGTGTAGTAGATTTCCTTGCCCCGCTGCCAGGCTTCGCTGACCGGGCCGTCGATGGCGACATCCACGGTCATCCCGCGCGAGACCGAGGCGATCAGCGCCGTCATGTTGCGCATCGGCTGGCTGTTCCAGTCCCAGGCCTCCGCGCCCATCCGTTCGGTCCGGCAGTCGTTGACATACATCTCCGCCGTGTAGACCTTGCCCTTCTCCTCGTTCCACTTGGGCAGCTGGGCGCGCAGGCCCCGCATCGACTCGGGCTCCTCGTGGCAGCTGGCGCAGGACTGGCCCGCGTCCCCTTCGACCGTGTTCCAGGCATCGCGCCCCTGATCGGCGAAGATCATGCCGGGGTTGTCGAAATCGTCCATCTGCAGGACCTGCGTGTCTTCCGTGCGAAAGGTCCAGCCCGAGCGGATGGTGCGCAGCGCGCCATCCAGATGCGCCGGCGCCGCCGTTTCGGTGACCATCTCGATCTCGCCGTTGACGACCAGTTTCGCGTCCGGGTCGGCCATCCCGGCCGCCGGCATCAGCATCGCCAGCGCGGCGGCAGCCGTCATCGTTCTGAGTGTCATTCCTGCTCCTCCCTTGGGGCCGCCCCGCGCGGGTGGCGCGAGGCGGATCTGCCTGGGGCCGCGCGGCCTTCGCCCGCGGTCAGCCGACCTCGACCGTGGCCTTTTCTTCGTAGACCGACCCGTCGTCGTCGTACCAGGTGAAGACGAACTCGCCCGCCTCGGGGATCGTCGCCTCGAACTCGAAATAGGGGTTGGTCGAGATCGCCGGCTCCATCGTCACGTCCACCACGTTCTCGCCGTTGTAGT
Source organism: Rhodosalinus sp. (assembly GCF_046542825.1). Taxonomy (GTDB): domain Bacteria; phylum Pseudomonadota; class Alphaproteobacteria; order Rhodobacterales; family Rhodobacteraceae; genus Rhodosalinus. The sequence continues at coordinate 3,242 of NZ_JBKHAQ010000093.1, forward strand.
CGCAGGTGAAACGGTTGATGATCGACCGCGGGATCGTGTTGCCCTCACTGTCCTTGCGCTGACCCGATTCCATCGGGTGGCTGATCAGCGTCTTCAGAACCACCACATCGCCGGCGGAAGCCGACCGCGGGGCGCGGACGCGGGCCTTGACGTTATCTGCCATGTCTCCAGTCCTCCTGTTCGCTCAGCCGCCGCAGCCGCCGATGGTGACCTTCACCTCTTTCGAGGTGCGCGCAAAGCTGCCGTCCGCCATCTTGGCGATGGCGATGACGTCCTGCGTGCCGGCAAGCCGGATGCGGGTGCTCGCGCTGGATGCGCCGGCCAGCGGGCCGAAGTTGAAGGTGGCCACCGGCGGGGTCGGGTTGCCGGCCGCCAGCACCATGATCGCGCTCGCGCCCTCGGCCGAGACGCTGATCGGCACCGTGTTGCCGTTCTCGGCGATCTCGGGGGCGTCGAGCGTGACGCCGCCCTCGGCCACGTCCGCGCCGCCGGTGAACTCGTTCACGAGTTCGTCCACCGTGGCGGCGAAGCCCTGCGCCGGCAGCAGCGTCAGCGCCGCGGCGCCGGCGCCCAGCGCCAATGTCTCACGTCTGGTGAAATCCATCATCATCCTCTCCTTGATGGTCAGGGCCGCGCGGCTCAGTCTTCCCAATGCAGGGTGGACAGGAACGCGACCACGTCCTCGACATCCTGCGCCGACAGAAGCGGCGGCAGCGGTTCGTCGGCCGGCTGGCTGGTAAAGGCGACGCCCGGCCGGACATAGCCCGAGGTCTTGTAGTAGGACGGCATGATCGTGCCCTGGTAGGTCTTCTTGGCGTCCACCATGATGCCGCGCAACTCCGCGGCGCTCCAGCGGTCCGCCACGCCGTCGAGAGGCGGGCCGACCTCTCCGTGGAACGGCGCGTAGTCCAGCGCGCCGACCATGTGGCAGGAAACGCAGTTGCCCTCGGCGCGCGTGGTCATGATCTCCTGGCCGCGGGCCGGATCTCCCGGCGTCGAGGTCAGCGGTTCCGCGACTTCGCCGTATTCGCCGAACGTCACCTCCTGCGGGGCCACCACGTCGGCCGCGTGCGCCGTGCCGGCCAGTGCCAGCGCGCCGGCCGCGAGGGCCTTTGCGATTGTTCTCATGTGTCCTCCCTTGGCTTGCCGGCCGTTGGCCGGCCGCTCGCTCTGCATACCGTAGGCCACTGCGACCGCGTGACGCAACAACAAATTCGCAGACATGAATAGCATTCCGCCCGCTTGCGCTGCCTCATTCGGCCCGGCCGCTGGCCCGCTCCTCGATCATGCGGGCGTGGTAGCGCTGGAAATCTTCTTCGCCATCAAGTGCATACCGCTTTTCGTTCACCCATGTCAGCATGTCCAGCACGGTCTGCCAGCCGAAGGCGCCGGGCATCGTGGCGACCGCCGCCTGCGGTGCGGTGGCGTCCCCGTCCACCTCTTCCGGCAGGAACATCAGCGTCGGGGTGAACAGAATCCCCCATTTCCGCGCCATGTCCTTTTCGCTGCGCAGGTCGCCGTCGAGATCCACGACCTCGAGATCGCCGTGCAGGTTCAGCTGCACCACGAAGAAGTTGTCGTTCAGGTAGTCCGCGACCTCTTCGCGCGGAAAGACCTCCTCGTGCATCTTGGTGCAGTAGATGCAGCCGCGCTGCTCGAAGATGATGGCGAAGCGTTTTCCTTCGGCGCTGGCCTCGGCGAGGTCCTCGCGCAGGTCCAGAAAGGTCTCGCGCATCCAGGGCGCCTTGTGCAGCCCGTCGTCGCCCAGCCGCGTCTCCGCCGCCACGGGCGCCGCCGCCGCGGCCAGGCCCGCGGCCAGCACCGCGCGCCGCGTCCATGCAAGCCATGCAAGCATCGTCTCTCCTCCCTATGTCGCCCCCGGAGCCTCAGCCGATGCTGGTGAAGCCCGGAAAGGTCTCGATCATCCAGTTGGCGATGTGGTTTACCGTATCCGTCGCGATCAGAACCGCAAAGACCAGCAGCATGCCCCCCATCGCCTTCTCGACATGCCGCATCGCGCCCCTGTGCCGCTGCACCCAGGCCAGGAAGGGCCGCGCGAAGAGGGCGGCCACCACGAAGGGAGCGGTCATCGCCAGCCCGTAGACCAGAAGCAGAAGGCCGCCCCGCCCGATGTCGCCCATGCCGGAGGCGATCATCAGGATCGAGGCCAGCGCCGGGCCGACGCAGGGCGTCCAGCCGAAGCCGAAGGCAAGGCCCATCAGATAGGCCCCGAGGATGGTCGAGGGCTCCGCGCTCGATTCGAGTCGCGCCTCGCGGTAGAGAAACCCGATCCGGATCACGCCCAGGAAATGCAGTCCGAAGACGGCAAGGATCGCCGCGGCGACATAGGAGAGCGGCTGGCGCCACTGGGCAAAGGCCTCGCCAAGCGCGGTGGCCCCCATGCCCAAGAGCACGAAGATCGTCGTCACGCCCAGCGCGAAGAACACCGCGGAAATCACCAGCCGCCGCTGCGCCCCCGGCACGATCGCCCCGTCGCCGCGCAGCTCGCCCATCGAGACGCCGGCCATGTAGCTCAGATAGAAGGGAACCATCGGCAGGATGCAGGGCGTGAAGAAGGACAGCAGACCCGCCAGCGCCGCCCCGGCGAAGGAGATCTCCAGCATGGCCGCCCCCCCTTGATCCATTCACATATTCATATTACGTTGACCGAGGGGGAGCGGACAATCAAGAGGCTTATGAGGATCTTGCGCGTCCTTCTCGCAGCCGCGCTCGTGCTGCTGCCGACCGTCCGCCTCGCCGCGGCGGCAGACCTCGTGATGGTCGAGCAGCCGGGTTGCGCCTATTGCGAGGCATGGATGCGCGACGTGGCCCCGGAATATCCGCTGACCGCAGAAGGCCGCTTCGCCCCCCTCCTCACGGTCGAGAAGCGCGACGCGCCGCCCAAGGGCATGACATTCGCCCGCCCGGTCGTCTACACGCCCACCTTCGTGCTCGTCGAGGACGGGCAGGAGCTGGCACGGATCGAAGGCTACCCGGGCGAGGATTTCTTCTGGGGTCTGCTCGCACGGATGCTGGAGGAACACACGGACTACGATCCCGACGCAGAACAGGGAGGAGGGACATGAAATCATCGGTTCTCGCGGCCGCGCTTGGCCTCGCGGCCGCGCCCGCGCTGGCGCAGGGGGCCTTCGTCGAGTTCCGCGCGCTCACGCCCGAGCTTGCGCAGCGCGCCGCCGTGGCGGCGATGGAGCATTGCCGCGCAGAGGGGTATCAGGTGGGTGTCACCGTCAGCGACCGCTTCGGCGTGCCGCAGGTCTTCGTGCGCGACCGCCTTGCCGGCGCCCATGTGCACGAGACCTCGCTGCGCAAGGCCTGGACCGCGGTCAGCTTCCGCACGCCCACGACCGAGCTTGCCGAGTCCACCAAGGCAGGCACCGAGGCATCCGGCATCCGGCATCTCAGCCAGGCGCTGCCGCTGGGCGGCGGGTTGATGATCCTGGCGGGTGACGGCGACGTGGTGGCCGGCATCGGCGTCTCCGGCGCACCCAGCCCCGCGCTCGACGACGTCTGCGCCGAGGCCGGCATCGCCGCGATCGAGATGGACATCGCCTTCTGAGGCACGCCCGCGCTGGAAAGGAACGCGACATGGCTCTTCCGGTCCTCGAGCCCGGCATGAGCGAGGCAGACCTCGACCGCATCGTCGAGAAGGCCGAGACCGCCTCGGCCTTCCTCAAGGCGATCAGCCACGAGGGCCGACTGATGATCCTGTGCCACCTCGTCACCGGCGAGAAGTCGGTGACCGAACTTGAAGAGCTGCTCTCGGCCCGTCAGGCCGCCGTGTCGCAGCAGCTCTCGCGCCTGCGCCTTGAGGGTCTCGTCGTGCCGCGCCGGGAGGGCAAGGCGATCTATTACCGCCTCGCCGACGACCGGCCGCAGAAGATGCTGGAAACCGTCTACGACCTTTTCTGCCGCGACGACGACTGACAGCAACGCACGAACTCGGCAACGCCGGTTCCGAGGCCCCACAAGGGTCTTCCTCTTGCCCGAAATACCCTCGGGGGGTGAGCCCCGCAGGGGCGAGGGGGGCAGACAGCCCCCCTTTCGCCGGCGCCCCGCAGCCCCTCGCGTGCCATTGTGTTCCTCGCGCCCCCGCGTCATAGTCGCACGCGGAGGAGCGGGACGGCGCCGGAGGAGGGGCACGTCATGCCGGAGGCGATCCCGGAGGTCTGGCTGGTCGCGGCGATCGGGCTCGCGGGCGGGATCCTGCTGGGCCTCGCCGCGCGGCTCGGACGGTTCTGCACGCTGGGCGCGATCGAGGATCTGCTCTACGGCGGCAGCGACACGCGGATGCGGATGTGGTGCCTCGCCATCGGCGTGGCGGTGGCGGGCAGCTTCGCGCTGACGGCCACGGGGCGCTTCGATCCGGGGCTCAGTTTCTACCACTCGATCAGCTGGATGCCGCTCGCCTCGATCCTGGGCGGGCTGGCCTTCGGCTACGGCATGGCGCTGGCGGGAAACTGCGGCTATGGCGCGATCGCGCGGCTGGGGGGCGGCGACCTGCGCAGCTTCGTGATCGTTCTGGTGATGGGCGTCTCGGCCTATGCGGTGCTCGCCGGCCCCTTCGCGCCGCTGCGCAACTGGGCCTTTCCACAGGAGACGGTGACCGGCACGCCGCCCGGGCTCGCCGACTACGCCGCCGCCTGGACAGGAGCGCCGCCCGCCGCCTTCGGCATTGCGGTGGGGCTGGGGCTGATCGCGCTGGCGCTTGCCTCGGCCGATCTGAGGGCAAGCCCGAAGTCGATCTTCTGGGGTTCGATGGTGGGCGTGGCCGTGGTGCTGGGCTGGGCCGGCACCTGGTGGGTCGCCGCAACCGGCTTCGAGGCGCTGCCGGTCGTCTCGCACAGCTTTTCCGAGCCGGTGGGCGAGGCGATCCTATTCGCCATGACGGGCAGCATGCGGCCCGTGAGTTTCGCCGTCGGATCGGTCGCCGGCGTCTGGCTCGGCGCGTTCATCGGCTCGCTGATCAAGGGGCATTTCCGCTGGGAGGCCTGCGAGGACCCGCGCGAGCTGCGCCGCCAGATCTTTGGCGCGATGCTGATGGGCGGCGGCGCGGTCGTGGCGATGGGCTGCTCGGTGGGGCAGGGGCTGTCCGCCTTCTCGGTGCTGGCGGTGAGCGCGCCGGTCACCTTTCTCGCTATCTTCGCGGGCGCGGCGCTCGGGCTGCGCCAGCTGATCGAGGGATTCCAGCCCGCCGAATAGCTCAGGCCGCGCTCGGCCCCCGGATCTGCCCGAGCAGGGCGGGGATGTGGTTCTTGAACCGGAAGAAACCGTGCGTGGCATGGGGCCAGGCGGCGGCGTCCCACGGCCGCACGATCCGCCGCACGCCCGTGCCGTCCAGCGCCTCTGCGACAGGTCCGGTGCAGGGCCAGGGCGTCACGATCTGTGTCAGTCCCTCGCGCGCGGCCCAGGACGCGATCTCGTCCGCCGCGCCCAGCCATGTTACAGGCCCCAGCCGCTCGGCCCAGCGCGCGGCCGTGTCCTCCATCGCGCCGCGGACATGCGCGCCGACATGCGGCGCCACCGCAAGCGGGCTCAACCCGGCTGTGCGGCTCAAAAATGCCGTGGCGCGCGGCCGCACACCCGCCTCGAAAACGAAACCGGGCGCCAGGTCTTCTTCCGTCAGCAGAAGCCCGGTGGGCGCCGCCGGATCGATCCCGTCAGAGCAAGGCACGGGACCCACCGGCGGATGCGGCGGCCCCTCGAGCGGCGGCGCGGAGGGCGCGAGACCCTCGGGACGAAAGCGCCCCCCGGTGTATCTCTCGATGTTGGACGCGCGCGCCAGATAGGTCTTGCCTTGCGTCTGCAGCCCCGCGACCCAGCGCCACGACAGCGTGTTCGACGCCGGGTCGCCGTCGAGCAGGTGGCGCAGGAAGAAATCCGCACCCAGCTCCCACGGCAGGCGCAGCGTGAAGACCCAGATCGAGGCGACCCACATCCGCGCGTGGTTGTGCAGATATCCCGTCTCGACCAGTTCCCGCGCCCAGGCGTCGAAGGCGTCGAGTCCCGTCTCGCCGCGGCAGGCCGCCCCCCAGTCGCGGCGCAGGCCCCCTTCGGTCGCCACCCGGTCGAGCGCGCGCAGCACGCCTGCGCGATAGGCGGTCCAGACCGAGGGGCGCATCTCCAGCCAGCCTTTCCAGTAGCTGCGCCAGACCACCTCCTGCACGAATTTTTCGGCGGCGCGGGCGGAATGGCGACCCAGCACCGCCGCCAGCACCTCTTCTTCCGTGATCAGCCGCCGCCGGATCCAGGGCGACAGCTGCGAGACTCCCTCGTGCGCGTCGCGGCCCAGATCGTGGTTCCGCCGCCGGGCGTAATCTGCGCCGGCCTGCGGCACGAAGCGGCGCAGCCGGTCGAGGCCGGCGGCGCGCGCGGGCGGGAAGCGGTCGAGGGGATCGCGCGTCTGCATCGCGGCGCGAGCTAGCGCCCGAAGCCGCTTGCGCAAGGTCGCACGCCGCCCCTGTCCGCCGCGCCCTTGCAGCCCCCCTGAGGCAACACTAAGACTCGTTCAGGCACAGCGCGCCGACACCGCAGGACAGGCAGGCACAGATGACAGATCCCTTCGACACCTACATGAACACGCTCGTCCCGATGGTGGTCGAACAGACCAGCCGCGGGGAACGTGCCTACGACATCTTCTCGCGCCTGCTGAAGGAGCGGATTGTCTTCGTCTCGGGCCCCGTGCACGACGGCATGTCGAGCCTGATCGTCGCGCAGCTCCTGCACCTCGAGGCGGAGAACCCGAAGAAGGAAATCTCGATGTACATCAACAGCCCCGGCGGCGTGGTGACCTCGGGACTGTCGATCTACGACACGATGCAGTACATCAGGCCCAAGGTTTCGACGCTGGTGATCGGGCAGGCGGCATCGATGGGCTCGCTGCTGCTGACCGCGGGCAGCAAGGGGATGCGCTTTTCCCTGCCCAACAGCCGGATCATGGTGCACCAGCCCTCCGGCGGTTATCAGGGGCAGGCGACCGACATCATGATTCACGCCGAGGAGACGCTGAAGCTCAAGCGCCGGCTGAACGAGATCTACGTGAATCACACCGGTCAGACACTCGAAGCCGTGGAAGCCGCGCTGGAGCGCGACAAGTTCATGTCGCCCGAGGATGCGAAGGACTGGGGCCTGATCGACGAGATTGTCGAGAATCGCGGCAAGCACGAGGAAGAGGAAAGCTGACCCCGCGGCGACGGATCGCGGCGTCAAATTTGACGTTGTAGAGGTCAGGAGGCTGCCCTAAGCTTTGCTGACAAGGCCGATGGCGGGAGCCTTCAGTGCGCTCCCGCAGCCGAAACCCGGCCCGAAAGGTGGAAGATGGCGACGAATTCAGGCGACAGCAAGAACACGCTCTATTGCTCCTTCTGCGGCAAGAGCCAGCATGAGGTGCGCAAGCTGATCGCCGGCCCGACGGTGTTCATCTGCGACGAGTGCGTGGAACTCTGCATGGACATCATCCGCGAAGAAACGAAGGGAGCGGGCTTCAAGAGCGCCGATGGCGTGCCCACCCCGCGCGAGATCTGCGACGTGCTCGACGATTACGTGATCGGGCAGGCCACCGCGAAGCGCGTGCTCTCGGTCGCGGTGCACAACCACTACAAGCGGCTCAATCATGCGTCCAAGTCGAGCGACATAGAGCTCAACAAGTCGAACATCCTGCTGATCGGCCCCACGGGCTGCGGCAAGACGCTTCTGGCGCAGACGCTGGCGCGGATCCTCGACGTGCCCTTCACCATGGCCGACGCCACGACCCTGACCGAGGCGGGCTATGTCGGCGAGGATGTCGAGAACATCATCCTGAAGCTCCTGCAGGCCAGTGAATACAACGTCGAGCGCGCGCAGCGCGGCATCGTCTATATCGACGAGGTCGACAAGATCACCCGCAAGTCGGAAAACCCCTCGATCACCCGCGACGT
>NZ_JBKHAQ010000009.1:0-42591 GCF_046542825.1 Rhodosalinus sp.
GGAAGGTGCGCAGCAGGCCCTTGTGGAAAAGCGCGTGCGGCGGCAGGCCGGTGATATCCTCGCCCGCCATGGTCACGCGCCCCGAAGTCGGTGGAAGAACGCCAGCGATCACGTTGAAAAGCGTGGTCTTTCCCGCGCCGTTCGGGCCGATCAGCCCGGTGATCGACCCCGGCCGGATCGACAGCGTCGCCCCATCCACGGCATGAAAGCCGCCGAAATGCTTGTGCAGGTCCTCGACTTCGATCAAACGCCACCCCCCGCCGCGTATCCCGCGGTCTTGGTTTCGGACAAACAGCCCGGGAGCGGTCCCCGGGCTGTTCCTGTCGTGTCAGGCGCGCGGCCTCAGTGGAACTTCACCGTTTCCTGCGTGCCGTCGGTGACGTTGTACTCGCGATAGGTGCCAGAGGCTTCGCCCGGCCCTATCAGCTCGACGTTCGAGGCGCCGACATAGTCGACCTCGCCGCCCTCGGCGAGGATCTCCAGCGCGCGGCCCAGTTCGCCCGGCAGGATCTTCTCGCCCGGCTCGTTCGCCACGTCCATCAGGTTCTCGGCCACCGCTTCCGAGGTCGCCTCGCCGCCCGCCATCATGGCCAGCGCGATCAGCGCCGCGGCGTCGTAGGATTCGCGGGTGAAGGAGCTTTCGCCGTTCACGCCCGCCTCTTCGGCCAGCGCCGAGAAGGCTTCGGTCCCTTCGCCCTCGGCCCATGGCACGGCGCCGAAGGAGCCTTCCATGTCCTGGCCCAGCTCTTCCAGCATCGCGTCGCCATACATGCCGTCGCCCATCACGAAGGTGTCGAAGGCGCCGCTGTCGAGCGCGGCCCGGATCATGCCCCTGCCGCCCTGGTCGGAATAGCCGAAGACCGCAAGCACTTCGCCGCCGGCGGAGGCCAGCGCGCCGACCTCTGCCGAGTAGTCGGCCTTGCCGTCTTCATGCGGCGCGGCCAGCGTCACGCTGCCGCCCATCTCCTCGAAGGAGGCCTGGAAGCTGTCGGCAAGGCCCTTGCCGTAGTCGTTGTTGGTATAGGTGACGGCCACTTCCTCGATGTCGCGATCGATCAGGATCTCGGCGATCACGGCGCCCTGCCGGGCGTCCGAGGGCGCGGTGCGGAAGAACAGCCCCTCGTCTTCTGCGGTCGAAAGCCCCGGAGATGTCGCCGAGGGCGACACCATCGGGATCCCGTTCGGTACCGCGACGTTGGACAGGATCGCGCCCGTCACGCCCGAGCAGTCGGCGCCCATGATGGCCACGATCTCGTCGTCGCTGATCAGCCGCTCTGCCGCGGCGGTGGCGGCGGCGCTGTCGATGCAGGTGGAGTCCGCGCGCACGGGCTCCAGCGTCATTCCGTCGAGGAAGTTGCCGCTCTCGTTGACTTCCGTCAGCGCGAGCTCGGCGCTTTCGGCCATCATGGGCGTCAGCGATTCGATCGGGCCGGTGAAGCCCAGGATGATGCCGATGGGAACATCCTCGGCGGCGGCCGTGCCGGCGATAAGGCTCGCGGCGGAAGCCAGCAGAAGTTTTTTCATGTCTTTACTCCCTTGTTGGACGCGTGTCCCGCGCGAACTTAGGGATTTTGGTCTGGAAAGAAAAGTCTGTTCCGACGCCGCCGCCAGTGAAGTGCCTTGAGGTCAATGGGCCGCTGGAATGCCGCGATCCCGTGCCTATCTCCGGAGCGGACAGACGGGAGGCAACGATGCGCGCAATTCTTTTCGCCGCGGCCCTGGCCATGGCGGCAGCCGGGGCAGGGCAGGGGGTCGAGCCCGCCGGCCGGGTCGAGACGCAGGCCGGTCCGGCCGAGGTGACGCGGATCGCCGACGGCTTCGAGGTGCCCTGGGCGCTCGATTTCCTGCCTGGCGGCGGGCTTGTGGTGACCGAGCGGGGCGGCCGTCTGTGGCGCGTCGATCCGGACGGCACGCGACACGAGATCGAGGGCCTGCCCGACATCGCCGCCTGGGGGCAGGGAGGGCTGCTCGACGTGATGCTGCCGCGCGATTTCGCCGAAAGCCGCGAGGTGTTCTTCACCTATTCGACCCGGATGGGGCTGCTTCGGCGGCAAAGCGGCACCGCGGTCGCCGCCGCGCGTCTGGCGGAAGGCGCGGACCGGCTGACGGATCTGCGCGTGCTCTTCCGGATGACGCCCGGCAGCATGGAGGGGCAGCACTACGGGTCGCGCATCGTCGAGGCGACGGACGGCACGCTGTTCTTCACCATCGGTGACCGGGGCGACCGGCCGGAGGCGCAGAACCTCTCCAACCATATCGGCACGGTCCTGCGCATCGAGCGCGACGGCTCGGTGCCCGCCGACAATCCCTTTCTCGACGAGCCGGGCGCGCAGCCCGAGATCTGGTCCTACGGCCACCGCAATCCGCAGGGCATGGCGCTCGACCTCGACGGCAATCTCTGGGCGCACGAACACGGCGCGCGCGGCGGGGACGAGATCAACCGAATCGAAGCCGGCGAGAACTACGGCTGGCCGGTGATCTCCTACGGCACCCACTATTCCGGCGCGCCGATCGGGGAGGGGACTGAAAAGCCGGGCATGATGCAGCCCGAATTCTACTGGGACCCGTCGATCGCGCCTTCCGGCATGGTATTCTATTCCGGCGCGCTCTGGCCCGAATGGCGCGGTCACATCTTCGCGGGTTCGCTCAACTCGGACTTCATCGCGCGGGTGGGCGGAGAGCCGCTGAGGGAACTGGAGCGTATCAGCGGCCCCCAGACCGGCCGCATCCGCGACGTGGCAGAGGGGCCGGACGGCGCGCTGTGGTTCCTGTCGGAAACCGACGGCGCGGTCTATCGCATGACGCCCGCGCCGGGCGGCTGAGCCGGGGCGCGCGCAACAGCCCGCTCACATGGCGAGTCCCGCCGGGGCACCGCCCCGGCCGGCACCTCGCGGCGCAATTTTGCGTCGCGCGATGCGCAGGACCGGGTAATCTGGCGTTACCCAGGCCTTTGCTCCGGAGCGCCGCCATGTCGAGCCTACGTTCCTTCGCCCTTTCCTTCTCTCTTGTTGCGGCACAGGTCTGCGCATTGCCCGCCGCCGCACAGGAAATGGATTCGGTCTTCGCGTCCTACGCGGAGTATTCCGCGTTCGTTGACCGCCATATCATGCGACGCGATTTCGTTCCGCTCGTGCTCCGCCTCGGGGGTCGCGACGAATACCGGGAGGATGATCTGCACGCCCTGAACAACCAGCTTCTGGCAACCTTCCCGGTCAACTTCTTCGAGGTTTCCGTCTTTCGCGAAACTGACCTGGGCGGCGGCTTCCGGCAGGAGGCGCGCGCCTATTGGACAGGCGTCAGCTATGCGTGGTTCTACGCCTTGCTGCACGACCGAGACAGCGAGCTGGTGGTCGCGATGTTCGTGCTCCACAGCGATCCGGCCCAGATCATGGCGGAGTTCTGAGCCTCAGATCGACAGCCTTGCCGCCTGACTGCCACGCTCGCGGTAGGGTGTCGTGTCGTAATGCGCCCGGTAGCATTTCGAGAAATGCGACGGGCTCGCGAAGCCGCAGGCCAGCGCCACGTTGATCACGCTCATGTCCGTCTGCATCAGCAGGTTGCGCGCCTTCTGCAGCCGAAGCTCCATGTAATAGCGCTTGGGGCTGCGGTTCAGGTAGCGGCGAAAGAGCCGCTCGAGCTGGCGGGTGGACATGCCGACCTCCCTGGCCAGCAGCGAGGGGCTGATCGGCTCCTCGATGTTGGCCTCCATCATCTGGATCACGCGGCTGAGCTTGGGATGGCGCACGCCGATGCGGGTGGGGATCGACAGCCGCGGGCTGTCCTGATCGCTGCGGATGGTGGAATAGATCAGCTGGTCCGCCACGGCATTGGCAAGTTCCTCGCCGTGGTCGTTGGCGATGATCTTCAGCATCAGGTCGATCGAGGCGGTGCCGCCGGCCGTGGTCATCCGGTTGCCGTCGATCACGAAGATCGACTTGGTCAGCGTCACCTCGTCGAATTCCTCGGCGAAGCTGTCCTGGTTCTCCCAGTGGATGGTCGCGCGCTTGCCGTCGAGCAGGCCGGCCGCGGCCAGCGTGTAGCTCGCGGTGCACAGTCCGCCCACCGTCAGCCCCTTGCGCGCCTCGCGCCGCAGCCAGCCGAGCACGCGCCTTGTGGTTGCGGCGCGCACGTCGATGCCGCCGCAGATCAGCATGGTATCCTCGCGCGAAAGCTCTTCGAGATCGCCATCGAGGCGAAAGGTGATGCCGGCCGAGCTGGTCACTTCCTGTCCGCCCTCGCCCAGCAGCCGCCAGCTGTAGAGACTGCGGTTCGACATCCGGTTGGCGATCCGCAGGCAGTCCACCGCCGAGGAGAAGCAATGCAGCGAAAAGCCCTCGAGCGGGACGAAGACGAAGCGCTTCGGCCTGAGCGGCACGGTGTCGAGTTTGACGGTCTGGCGGATCGGCTGCATGGCCCTGCTTCCTCTTCGGCGCGGTCGGCCTCTCATCCGCGACATAAGGTGTCGGTCGCGTCGTTCCGCAAGGTGGAGCGCGTTCGCGCACGCAGGTCAAGGGGCGCGCGCGGCTGCGTGCCGGACCCAACGGGGCGCTGCGGCGTTTTCGCAGCGGACATATCCAGTCAGCAGGAGATTCCGGGATGACCGCCGAGAAGCAGCATGGCCCGACGCCGCGCGAGGAAATCCAGCAGCGGTATCGCGAGCGGCGCCGGGACGAGCCCGCCGCAGCCCCGATCGAGGCCGACGGAGAGGCCGGCAACCCCACCGGCCGGCATGCCGGCGCGCCCGTGCCGCGCGATGCCGACGGGCGACCGGAGGATCCCGCGCGCGAGGCCGCAGCCCGGCGCGATCCCAGCGACGTGCGCGCAGGCCCGGGCGACGCGGGCGCACAGGACAAGCCCCGCGTGTTGCCCGAACGCCTGAACGCGCGCGACACGGACGGATGGCGGCGTGTCCTTGTCGTGATGGCGGTGGGCGCCCTGCTGATGCTGGGGCTCTACGCCCTGACGTAGGGCCGCGGACGCGCCGTCGCCGGCGCGGGGCCGCAGCATCGGCCCTACAGTTCCAGTTCGGCCATCAGTTCCTCTTGCTCGCTCTGGTCGGACAGAATGAGGGCGATGGGCCGCAGCTCGGGAACCTGCGCGCAGGCCACCATGATCGCGATCGTCATCGGAACGGCCAGCAGCGCGCCCGCGATCCCCCAGACCCACCCCCAGACCAGGATCGCCGCAAGCACCACCAGCGGTGAAATCGCGATCTGGCGTCCCTGCAGGCGCGGGTCGACGAAATTGCCGACGATCTGCTCGATCGCGAAGAGCCCCGCGCCGATCAGCAGCGCGGTCTGAAAATCCTTGGTGACAAGCGCGTAGAGCGTGGGCAGCACGCCCGAGAGCACCGAGCCGAGATTGGGGATGAAGCTCAGCAGAAGCGTCAGGATCGCCCAGACCGGCAGCAGCCGCACCTCGAAGAGGTAGAGCCAGACGACGTAGAGCGTGGCCGAAAGCGCCCCCATCGCCAGCCGCATCAGGAGGAATTGCCGCAATTTGACCGACAGCACCTCGATCCCCTGTCGCCAGTTCCGCTCGCCCGCGCCGGGCCACAGGCTGTGCAGCTTGCGCGTCCAGAGGCTTGTCTCGCCCAGTGCCAGCAGAACCATGAAGACGACGATGATCGTCGTCGCGATGAAGGTGCCGATTGCCGCGAGGATGCTCTGGGCAAGCCCCGAGGCCGCGCCCGCCACCCAGCTTCCGGCCACCGAACCGGCCTGGTTCACCAGGTCGCGCAGCGCCTCGGATCCCTGCGCCACCGGCGTCTCGTCCGCTTGCCCCGTGCCGTCCCCGGAGTCCTCTGCGTCGCGTGCCTCGCGTGCCTCGCCGCCTTCGTCCTGCCCGTTTTCGTCCTGCTCGTTCCGGCCCCCCTGTGCCGTGCCCTCGTCGGCTTGCTCGCCGTTGTCGCCCGTCTCGTCCCCCTGCGTGCCTTCTTCACCGTCCGGCGGGGCCTGTGTCCCCGTGTCGGTCGAGAACTGCCGTTCCAGCGACCGTTCGACCAACTCCATCATCGGCGCGCCCTCGGGCATCAGGTCCGCAAGGCTTTCGGTGACGTCCGGCATCTCCTCGATCACCTGCCGCGCGCTGTAGACGAGCCCCGCGAAGAAGGCGGCGAGGACCAGCAGCAGCACGGCGACCACCGCCGCGCGTCCGAGCCATTCGAGCCAGGAGGGCAGCCGCTCTGCGATCCAGCGGTCGAGCGGCGCGAGCACGAGGGCGATGAAGAGCGCGCTGACCAGCGGCACCGCGACCACGGCCGTCGCGCGCAGCGTCCAGCCGAGAAGCAGCACGAAGATCGCGCCCAGCAGCCAGTTCGTGAGGCGCGATTGCCGTCTCAGAATGCGCGGCGTCCTGCCGAGCCGTCGCAGTGCCGTGCGTCCGTCAGGCGTTGGCTTGCGGGACACGTCCATCAGCGGGCGGTGGTGCCGCCATGCGTGACGGGTCGGCGCGGGTGCGTCATCGGTTGCTCTCCGGTTGCCGGGCGGGCGCGCTCCAGGCTCCCGGAGCAACCGGCCGCGCCCGAGGTTCCTGTCGGTGTCACGGACGGCGCCCTAGCGTATCCGCCATGTAGGCGCCGCGCTGGCCCATCTCCCGCTCGGGCGGCAGGGTGGTGTCGTGGCGCGTCTGGTGCTCCATCTCTGCGTTGAGCTGCGCGCCCAGCAGCACCACGAAGCATGTCAGCCACATCCAGAGCAGAAGGATCACCACACCCGCAAGCGCGCCATAGGTCGGGTCGTAGCTGCCGAAATTGCGCACGTAGATCGAAAAGAGCACCGAGGCCGCCAGCCAGACGGCGGTCGCCGCCACGGCGCCGGGGGTGGCCCAGCTCCATTGCGCAGACCTGCGCGCGGGCGCGTAGCGGTAGATCAGCGCCAGCGAGATCATCGAGAACAGCGCCAGCAGCGGCCAGCGCGCCCAGGTCACCAGCCGGTCGGTCCAGCCCTCGATTCCGGCAGCGGCGGTCACCATGGGCAGCGCCACCGCGGCGCCCAGCGCGAGCAGCGTCAGCACGGTCAGCACGGCGGTCAGCGCGACCGCCTCGAGGTTTCGACGCAGGATGCCGCGCGTCTCCGCCTCGCCATAGGCCATGTTGATCCCGTCGATCAGGTTGTTGATCCCGCGCGAGGCCAGAAAGAGCGAGATCGCCAGACTGATCAGCGCGGTCATGCCAAGCGTGCTCTCCTCCTCGGTATAGGTGTCGCTCTCCTCGGCAAGCACATCCAGTGCCGCGTCGGGCGCGATGTTGCGCAGCGTGTCCATCTGCGCGGTCAAGAGCTCCGGGTCGAAGACGATGGACGCGAGCGCGGTGAGCGTGGCAAGCGCCGGAAAGAGCGCCAGCAGCGCGAAGAAGGCGATGCCGGCCGCCATCAGCGAGACGTAGTCGCGCCCGACCCGGATTCCGATACGCCAAAGGATGTCACGCCAGCCCGACAATGGAATGGCGGTGGGTCGGGTAGCGGCACGCCCGCGCGCGCTACGGGCGGCTTCGTGTTCCGAGACGGTCAACGGATCCTCGTGGCGGTGGGCGCCCGCACTCTTGCCCGCATCGGCATTTTTCTCCCGGTCATGCGTGTCGGCCATCGGTCAGCGCCCCCCTTTTGCGTCGCCGCCGAACTCCTCGCGGAGCAGGCGGAGGTTGCGCAGGTTGGCCTTGAAGCCGAAGTCGAACAGGTCGCCCAGCAGCGGGATCGTGCCGATGACGTAATCGACGCCGGTGTTGAGCGCCATCCGCGCCAGCGTCCTGCGACGCGCGCCAAGCTGCCAGCCGCGCAGGATGATGTAGGCCGAAGGCAGCGCGGCAAGCGTGTCGCCAACGCCCGGGATCAGGCCGATCAACCCGTCGAGGCCCACGCGGAACCCCGTGCCCGGCACCCGCCATTGCGCGTCGAGCGCACGACCCAGCCGATCCAGCCGCGCCATCTCTGCCGCGCGCGCGCGCTTTCGGCCCGCAGACGATCCGGCAGGGGCCGTCTCGTGCTCGACTGTGGGTGTCGCGGGCATCCGCCCCTCCTGTGCTATCCTTGCGGAAACGATTGCCGGCAGAGCCGGTTCCGCAAGGCGCACCTGGCTCGCAGGGCAGGCACGGCGCGGAACAAACCTGCGACACCGGGGATTTCCGGAGTGCAGAAGGGGAGATGACATGGCGGCCAGACCGATCTGGAAGGGGCAGATTCGCCTGTCCCTGGTCTCGATCCCGGTCGAGGTCTACTCGGCGCGCAACAGCGGCGGGCGTCCCTCCTTCCGGCAGATCCATCAGCCCACCGGCAAGCCCGTGCGCTACGAAAAGACAGTGCCCGGCGTGGGGCCTGTCGAGGCTGACGAGATCGTCAAGGGCTATGACACGGGCGAAGGCGAGTGGATTCTGATCGAGCCCGAAGAGATCGACGCGATCCGCCTCGAGACGAAGAAGACGCTGGACCTGGTGCAGTTCGTCGACGCCTGCGAGATCCCGCCGCTCTATTTCGACAAGCCCTATTACGTCGTGCCCACCGACGAGCTTGCCGAGGAAGCCTATCGCGTGCTGCGCGACGCGCTGCGCCAGAGCGGCAAGGCGGGGCTGGGACAGATGGCGATGCGCGGACGCGAATACCTCGCCGCGCTGCGCCCCTGCGGCGACGGTCTGCTGCTGGAGACGCTGCACTACCCCGACGAGATACGGAAGGCAGAGCCCCTGTTCGCCTCGATACAGGACGAAGAGGCAGATCCGGAGCTTCTGGACCTCGCCACCTCGCTCATCGAGCGCAAGACGGCCCGCTTCGATGCCTCCGCCTACGAGGACCGCTACGCCGCGGCACTGCGCGACCTGATCGCGCGCAAGCGCAAGAGCGGCAAGGCCCCGCGCGTCGAGCGCGAGGAGGGCGGCCGCCGACCGCAGGGCGAAAATGTCGTGGACCTGATGGGCGCGCTGAAGGAAAGCCTGAAGGAAGGCGGCGGCAAGGGCGGCCGAGGCAAATCGAAATCCTCCGGCGGCAAGAGCGGCCAGAAGGGCGGCGGCCGGCGAAAGGCCTCGTGATGGCGTCGCCCGACCGCCTTGCCGACTACAACGCCCGGCGCGATTTCGCCCGCACCGACGAGCCGCAGGGCCTGCCCGGCGACCCGGGCGGCGAGGATCTGCGCTTCGTGGTGCAGAAGCACGATGCAAGCCGCCTGCACTACGACTTTCGCATCGAATGGGACGGCGCACTGCTGAGCTGGGCCGTGACAAAGGGGCCCAGCCGCGATCCGTCGGAAAAGCGCCTTGCCGTGCGGACCGAGGACCACCCGCTGTCCTACGCCGATTTCGAGGGCACCATCCCCGAGGGCGAATACGGTGCCGGGACGGTCATGCTCTGGGACGAGGGCACATGGGAGCCGCGCGGCGACGTGGGCGAGGGGCTGAAGGAGGGCGAACTGAAGATGTCCCTTCACGGCCATCGGATGCAGGGCAAATGGATGCTCGTGCACATGAACACCGAGGGCAAGCGCGAGAACTGGTTGCTGATCAAGGAACGGGACAATCACGCCGGGGCGGCCGACACGCTGACCGACGACAACACAACCTCTGTCAGGACCGGCCGCAGCATGAAGGAGATCGCCGACGGGGCCACGCCGAAGGGCGGACCGAAAGAGCGCAAGCTCAAGCCGCCCCCGTTCCGGAAGCCGCAGCTTGCCACGCTGGTCAAGGACGCGCCCAGGGGCGACGACTGGTGGCACGAGACCAAGTTCGACGGCTACCGCGCGCTGGTCTCGATCGGCAGGGGCGGCGTGCGGATCTTCAGCCGCTCGGGCAAGGACTGGACCGACACCTTCGCCGCGCTCGACGGCGCCTTCGACCCGCTCGACTGCGACGCGGCGCTGATCGACGGCGAGGTGATGGCGGCCAAGATCGAGGGCTCGCCCTTTTCCTCGCTGCAGCGCGCGCTCTCCGAGGGCAGGCCGCTGGTCTTTTTCGCCTTCGACCTTCTGTCGCTCGACGGTGAGGACTTGACCGACGCGCCGCTGTCGGAACGGCGCGGCCGTCTTGCCGAGCTGTTCGAGGGGCTGCCGGGGGGGGGCGGCCCCCTGCGGATGAGCCAGCATGTCGAGGGGCACGGGCCGGAGGTGCATGCCGCCGCCTGCCGCGCGGGGGCGGAGGGCATCATCTCGAAAAAGGCCGACGCCCCCTATCGCGGCACCCGGACGAAGACCTGGCTCAAGGTGAAATGCGCCCGCCAGCAGGAGTTCGTCGTGGGCGGCTATTCGCCCTCGGACAAGCCCGGGAGGCCCTTTTCCTCGTTGCTGCTGGGCACCTGGCGCGAGGGCGATCTGGTCTATCGGGGCCGGGTGGGCACCGGCTTTTCCGACGACGAGCTGGAGCGGCTGGCGAAACGCTTCCATGCGCGCAGGACCTCACCCTTCGCGGAGGTGCCGAAATCGGTGCGCCGCAACGCCCGCTGGGTGCGCCCCGAGATGGTGGTCGAGGTCGCCTTTACCGAGTTCACCAAGGACGGCGCGGTGCGCCACGCGAGCTACCTGGGCGAACGGCACGACAAGCCGGCGAAGGAGGTGGGCGACGAGCCCGAGCACGAGGTCGAGGAGATGAGCGAAGAGCCCGAGATCGCCGGGGTGCGGATCACCCACCCGGACCGGCAGGTGTTTCCCAAGGCAGGCTGCACGAAGCGCGACGTTGCACGGCATTACGAACGGGTGGGCGAACGCATGGCGCCGCTCGTTGCCGACCGCCCCCTGTCGCTGGTGCGCTGCCCCGACGGGATCGAGGGCGAGTGCTTCTTCCAGAAGCACGGGCGCAAGGGCTTTCCCGATGCGCTGGGGCGCGTCGAGATCGAGGAGAAGGATGGCGGGACGGCCGAGTATCTGACCGCCGGCGACACCGCCGCGCTGGTCGCCGCGGCGCAGATGGGCACGCTGGAGTTCCACATCTGGGGCGCGCGCGCGGATCGGCTGGAGCGGCCCGACCGCATGGTCTTCGACCTCGACCCCGACGAGGGGATGGGCTGGTCCGACATCCGGCAGGCCGCCTTCGACATTCGCGGCCACCTGCGCGAGATCGGGCTCGATTCGGGCGTGCTGCTGACCGGCGGCAAGGGGCTGCACGTCTGGATGGCCCTGCGCCGCATCTCCGGCTGGGACACGGTGAAGGGCTTCGCCCGCACCTTCGCCCATGCGCTCGCGGATCGCGAGCCGCGCCGTTTCACCGCCACCATGTCGAAGTCGAAGCGCAAGGGCCGCATCTTCGTGGACTGGCTGCGCAACGAGCGCGGCGCCACTGCCATCGCGCCCTATTCGCTGCGGGCGCGGCCCGGCGCGCCGGTGGCCGTGCCGGTGACATGGGAGGAACTGGAGGATATCGACTCGCCCGCTGCCTTCGGAATGGGCGACATGGCGGACCGGCTGACGCAGGACTGCCCCTACGCCGCGCAACTGGAGGATCTGCAATCGGTTGGTCGCGAAGCGGTGAACAATCTCGACCGCTGGATCGCGGACGGGTCGTAGGGTGCGTGCTTGGCACGCACCTGACCCAAAGCCCTCATCCGGCGTTGCGCCCGTTGCGGGCCACGATCGCGCTGGTGATCTGGTCGGTCGCCTCCATCGCGTCGCTGGTCTCCATGTCCATCAGTGCGGCCAGTCGGGCGCGGCCGCGGTTGAGACGGCTCTTGATCGTGCCGATGCGCACGCCGCACATCGCCGCGGCGTCCTCGTAGGAATGCTGCAGCGCGCCCACGAGGATCAGCACCTCGCGCTGTTCGTCGGGCAACTGCGCAAAGGCGCGGCGGAAATCGCGCATCGTCAGCCGGCCGTCATGCGCGGGCTTCTCCGCAAGGTCGCCGGCCAGTTCGCCATCGGTGTCCGATACCTCGCGCCGCGCCTTCCGGCGTTCGGAGTAGAAGGTGTT
The DNA here is from genome assembly GCF_046542825.1 of Rhodosalinus sp. Lineage (GTDB taxonomy): Bacteria > Pseudomonadota > Alphaproteobacteria > Rhodobacterales > Rhodobacteraceae > Rhodosalinus. The sequence continues at coordinate 11,876 of NZ_JBKHAQ010000009.1, forward strand.
GCGCAGGATCGTGAAGAGCCAGGCCCGCATGTTGGTGCCGGGCGTGAAGCTGCCCAGATTGGCCCAGGCCTTCATCAGCGCCTCCTGCACAAGGTCGTCCGCACGGGCGCCGTCACGGGTCAGACTGATGGCGAAGGCCCTGAGCGCGCCGATGTTCTCGAGCATCTCGGCAGCAAGCCGCTCGCGGGCGGCAGGATCGGGTGTGGCGCGGCGGGGGCGCATTACCGCGCTGCGCGCGGTCTCTTCGACCGTGGTGCCAAGACTGCTCGCGTTCATCGGGCCCTCCTTGCTCGTCCGGCAGGTTGCTCGTCCGGCAGGCGGCTGAAGGACGACGCGTTCGGGCAGCAGGCTCTTTGCGCTCCTCCTGCGAGGCGGCAGGCGGCGAGCGGTCGCGTCGTCCTTCAGGCCTCGATGATCAACTTTGTGCGGCACGCGCGGTTCCCGCTCTGCGCAAGCGAACGGCGGTTTCCTGCGGCATCACGCGGGTCGTTTCGGCATCCTGGCGAAGCACCAGCGCACCCTCGCGGGCGCAGCAAAGCGGGCCGCGGGGCGGTGGCGCTCAGCGCGCTGGGACAGGCCGTTTTGTCGCGCTCAGCGCCCCGAACCCGGCCCCGGGGCGGGGGGAGGCGCGTGGCTGGCCGTGCCCGCCTCGCGCGCCGCGCGGTCAAGCTCAGCCTCGTGCGCCGCGCGGGCGCATTCGTAGACGAGGATCGCCTCGGCACGGGCGGCTTCGGCCTCTGCATGGCGGTGCAGGGCGGCTGGGCTCCCGCTGCCCGCCGCGCGCCGCAGCCGCCGGCGCACCGGGGGCGCCGCGGCGATGGAGGCGCCTGCAGCCACAGCCGCGGCACCGCCTGCCGCAACGGGATGGTCGGAAACTCCGCGCTTTGCGCGGTCCACCGCCTTGCGGGCCGACCCGCCCGACGGCGCCGCCCCGCTTTCGTTCAGCGCGAGCCAGGCGATGCCTCCCAGGATCAGCGCGATGGCCAGAGGATTGCGCGCAGCGACGCGGCCGGCCTTGCCGGCAAGCTCCGCGCCGCTGCCGCGCAGCGCGGCACCGGCCTCTTCCGCCAGCGCGCCCGGCGCGACACGGCCTTGCACCTCCTGCAGCGTGCGGGCAAGCGCATCGCGCCGCTCGGCGATGTCGCGCTCGATTGCCTCCGGGGTCTCACTCTGGGCCACGGGCGGCCTCCTTCACGCTCCGCGCGTCCTGTCGCAGGTTTTCTGCCACGCGCTCGGGCATCAGCCGCACGGCGCGCAGATCGCGCATCGCGCGCGCCGCGAAGACGCCCGCGATGGCGGCAAGGCCAAGGCCCACGATCAGCGCAGCCCAGCCGACGTCAATGCCCAGCGCGGCCACGGCATCCACAAGCGCGGCGGCCAGCACGTTGAGCGAAACGAGCGCAACGACCAGCGCGGCGGCCAGAAGGCCAAGCGCGGCGCCGGCCTTGCGCAGGCTCTGGTCGGCCTCGGCCCGCGCGAGATCGAGTTCGCGGCGCAGAAGGCCGCGGATCTCGTCCAGCGCCTGCAGCAGCAGCGCGGCGATCGAGGGGCGGGGCGGGGGCGTCTCCGCGTTCATCCGTCGTCTCGCTCGACCGGCGACGAGGCGCGCGCTTCCGCCCCGGTCGCCTCGGCATAGTCGGCGGACATCCCCGCCGAACCGGGTTCGGGAAAGTCCTCGTCCTCCTCGAAGCGTTCCCCGAACTCGGGCCCCGCACGCAACAAGCGCGCGGCGGCGAAACCGACCGCGGCCGCGCCCGCCATAAAGGAGACCGGGTTGCGCCGGGCGAAGCGCGTCAGCTCACGCGACACGGTGTCGAGATCGGTTGACCGGAGGCTGCTCGCCGTATCCTCCAGCAGGCGCGAGACGCCTTCAAGCGCGCGCACCTCCAGCCGGTCGGAGGGATAGTCCGCCGCAGCATCGCTGGCCGCCCGCGCGGCGCGCTCGGCCTCCCGCGCTGCGCCGTCGGTGGCCTCGGACACGCGGGCGTTGGCCTCGTGCTGGGCGTACTGGCGGGCCTGGTCGAAGCGGCGGCCGGCGCCGGCGCGCGCCCGTTTGGCCAGGGTTTCCGCTTCGCTCTCGGCGCGGCGGGCCTCTTCCGCGACCGTCCGCGCGGTCTGTCGGGCTTCGTGCTTCGGGTCTGGATCGGTCATGAAATGCTCCCTCGGGCGAGGCCGTCGTTGATGCCGCTTTCCCCGTCGCCGGGGCGGCGGGCGGCGCTTACATGATCAGGTTGATCGCCACCAGGACGACGACGACGACGCCGATGATGTAGAAAATGCTGTGCATGAGATCTGTTTCCTTGACAGGGACAGGTTGTGAAGACGAACCCGCGAAACGCCCGCAAGGTTCCGCACGCATCGCGGGATCCGGGGTTGGGTTGCGCGCACAAACGCCAGAGCGCCTCTGCCTCGCTTTCGAAAGTCTGCGCGTCGACCCGACGCCCAGCCATCGGCGCCGTAACCTCGTTCGCGCAAGGGTGCGCGGCGTGCGGGATGAGGGCGGACGACGCAGCTCGCGTGTGACGGCAAGCGAAAAAGGGAAAACCCCGCCGGCGTCGCCGACGGGGTCCTGCGCATGACGCGCCGGCCGAGGGAGACCGAGGCGCGCCGGCGTCACCACCAGTTCTCTTCGACCTCCGGCATGTCTTCGATTTCGTCCTCGGTCATGTTCGTCACGTAGGAGATGTTGCCCGAGCCGTCGTCGATGCGGCGCACGTCCTTCATCGACAGCAGCAGGGTATCGTCGCCGATGTCGAGAAAGCCGCCGTGCGAAACGACGATCCCGACGGCCTGGCCGTCGCGGCTGAGCACCACGTCGGTCACGTCGCCCACATCCTCCCAGTCGGCGCCGATCTCGTCGAATTCCTCGGTTTCAAGCCACTCGTCCTCGGACCATTCCTCCTCGATGACGTAGACGTCGGCATCGGTCATTTCAGAGGTGCGCAGCATCTCGTCCATGTTGTCGGCGATGCGTCCGCTTTCGTATTCGTCGTTCCCGGCGCTGGCCTGCTGGTGCATGCCCTCTTCGTCGCTGTCATTGTCGGCAAAAGCAGGCGCTGCAGCGAGTGCCGCGACCGATGCGAGAAGCGTGAAACGTTTCATCGTGATCTCCTTCTGGTTGCTTTCCATCGACACAGGAACGCGGGCGGCAGAGGGAGGTTCCGGAGACCTGGGGGCAGGGACGCCCAGAGGGACCTGCAAGGACCCGGGCTTGCGGGAGCCGGGGCGCGGACTTCTGCCGGCCGTCCCGACCTCTGGCGGAACTGGCCGAAGCGTTCCGCCGTTGAGTCGCAAACCGTCTGCGCCTGCAGAGGCAGGGCGGCGCGAGACGGGGCAGGCTGCCCCGAGCGATTTCAAGCGAACGAGAGAGGACACCATGAGCGACCCGCACACCAACCGCCCCTGGCCCCCGCAGGACGCGGAGCCCGCCGTCGATCCCTATGCCGTTCTCGAGGTGCACGAGTATTACGAACCGGATTTGAGGGAGCTTGGCGACATGGACGCGTTTTACGACGAGGACTTCGACCGGCGCGGCGGCGCCGACGGCACGCCGGGCGGTGCGCTGCTCGATATTGCGCGCAACAATCCGGTCGGCACCGCTCTGGCCGCGGCCGGCATCGCGTTGATGCTGGCCCCGCGGATCGAGCGCGAGGATGCGAAACGCGCCTATGATCGCGCCCGCGCTCGCGTCAGGAGCAATGGTGCGCACCGTTCGACAGCCGCGGGGGGCAAGGCGCATCTGCAAGATCGCCTGCGGGATGCGCGCCACCGGGTCGAGGATTGGGGGGAGCGGATCGAGGATCGCTTCGACGCGCTGCGCGACCGTATCGACGCCGGCACGGAGGAGCTGGGCGAAGAAGCCCGCCAGCGCGTCGTCGCCGCGCGCCAACGTGCAATCGAGGCGCGGGATCGGGCGAATGCCGCCGCGCGCGAAGCGCGGCGCAGGGCCGACCGCGCGATGCACGATGGCGCGGCCCAGGCGCGTGACAACTTTCGCGAGCATCCGCTGCTTGCCGGCGCGCTGGCGCTTGGCGTCGGCGCCATGATCGGCGCCGCGCTGCCCCGCAGCCGGGTCGAGGACGAACGGCTGGGCGACCTTTCGCATCGGCTGATGGACGAGGCAGAAGCGATCTATCGCCGTGAACGTGCCCGGCTCGAAGGGGCGGCACGCGGCGCGCTGCACGAGGGCCGGGAGATGGCCGCCGAGACCGCGCAAAGCGTCCGTGAACACGTGCCCGATGGCAAGGAGGCGGTGGACGAGGCCCAGCGGCGCCTGCGCGAGGGCGCATCGCGCGTCGCCGAAGGCGCCCGGCGCGGTATGGACGAGCAATAGGCGCGCTGTTCGTCAAGAACGTGAAAAACGCCCCCTACATCTTTGGATTGCGGGGCGTTTTCCATTACTCTTCCGCGTTGGGAAAGAGCTTGTCCATCTTGTCGCGCGCGTCCTCGGCGACCGCGACGATCAGCAGGTCGCCTTCCTGCAGTTCCGTCTCGTCGGTCACCAGATGGTTCTCGCCCTCGCGCGTCACGGCGATGGGGCGTGACCCTCTGGGCAGGTTTAGCTCCGACAAGGCCTTGCCCTGCTGTTCGGTGCCCACACGATAGCCCAGCACGTCGAAACCCGAATGGCTGCGCAGGTCCAGCGCGGCGTCGGATCGGTCTTCCAGCGAGCGGACGATCGACCGCGCGACCGTGGCATGCGGCGTGATCAGGTTCTCCAGCCCCAGTTCCTCGCAGACCGCCAGCAGCTGATTGCGCACGATCTGCGGCACCACCCGCGGATAGCCGACCGAGCGCCCCACCAGCGCGGCAAGGATGTTCACGTCGTCCGCGTTGGTGAGCAGCACCAGGGCGTCTGCGCCGTCACCATAGGCGTCGCGCAGGATCGAGGGCAGCGAGCCGTCGCCTTCGAGGAACCCGCAGTCGAGCTCTTCCGCCAGCCGCTCCAGCTTGTCGCCGTCGCGGTCCACCAGCACCACCTCGTGGCCCGCGCCGGTCAGTTCCTCGGCGGTGGCGGTGCCGAAGCGCGAGGCGCCCACGATCACGATCCGCATGTCTGATCCTCCGATGCTTGTGCCGCGTCACTTGTGCCGCGGCGCCCAGGTCGCGGGCAGCACCACCGCGATCAGCGCCAGGAATTCGAGCCGCCCCAGCAGCATCGCTACCGTCAGCACCAGCTTGAGCGGCCAGGAGAGGTCCGGCGTGACCGCGCCCGCCGAAAGCCCCACGGTGGAGAGCGCCGAGATGGTGTCGTAAAGCGCGGGCAGGGCGGGGACGCCCCCCGCCAGAAGAGCCATCCAGCACAGCAGGGCGGTCGCGGCGTAGAGCGCCACGATCGCCACTGTTGCCACCAGCCGTCGCTGTTGCATCCGCGCCCCGTTCGCCATCAGCGGGGTCACCGCCTCCGGCGGAACCCTGAGGCGCAGCAGGGCAAGGCGCACGGCGCGCGCGAGGGTAAGCGCTCGCTCCAGCTTCAGCCCGCCGGCCGTCGAGCCAGCGCCGCCGCCCACCAGCATCGCACCCAGCATCAGCGCCAGCAGCGGCGGCGCCTCGACCACGGGCGCGACCGAGAAGCCCGCCGTCGTCACGGCGCTCAGCATGTTGAAGAGACTGTCGAGCACTGCCGCGGCATCGCCCCCCGTGGCGAGGCGCAGCACCGCGGCAGCGGTGGCAACGCCCAGCGCAAAGCCCACCATGGCCGCCGCGTTCGTGCCGAAGAAGGCCGCGCGCAGCCCGTCCCGGCGCACACGAACGTAGAACATCAGCGAGAATGCGCTGGCCAGGCACACCAGCAGCGCCGCGCCCTGCGCCGCCCGCGAATAGCTGGCAAGGCTGTCTGCGCGGGGCGTGAAACCGCCGGTCGAGACGGCGGTCAGCGCGATCAGCAGCCCCTCCCACCAGCTGGGGAAAAGCGGCAGGAAGACCAGCACCGCCGCCGCCGTCAGCACACTGTAGGCCAGCAGCAGCGCGCGAGCCTGCGCGCGGGTCGAACTCAGGATGTCGCGCTCGTTCAGCCCGGCGCGGCCCAGCGAACTGGCCGCCCCCCGCGACGACCCGGGGCCAAGGATCAGCGCAACGCCCGCAAGCGCGATGGCGAAGCCGCCGCACCATTGCATCCAGGCACGCAGAACATGGCCGGCAAGCGGCCACTCCGTCGTCCCCTGCGCAAGCGTCAGGCCGGTGGAGGTGATGCCCGAAACGCTTTCGAAGACCGCGTCGACCGGCGTCATGCCCAGTGTCACGAAGGCCGGCGCGGCCAGCGCCGCGGTGCCGAGAAACAGCAGCACCAGCACCGCCACCGCCTCGATCTGCCGCAGGTCGCGCGGCGCGGGATAGCGGATCGCCAGGGCAGCACCCGCGAGCGGCGGCAGGATCGCCAGCCCCAGCACCGCGGCAAGGGGCCAGGCACTTTCGGCCAGTGCAACGCCCAGCGGCGGCGCAAAGACCATGCCGACCACATGCGCTTCGCCCAGCGAGGCGCGCAGCACCCGATCCGGCCGGGCGCGCCATGTGACGGCGGCCTGTCCCTTCACCCGCAGACTCCTTTCGCACCCAGGTCAAAGGGGAAGCCCGGTGTCGCACGGCCGGTTCCGTGCTCTCCGGAGGAATAGTGTTTCAGCCCTGCGTGTTGGAAAGTCATGTTCGACCTGCTGACCTCCCTCCTGTCTGCCGTCTTCGGGATCGCCGCCCGCGCTGCTCTTTGCCGGGCCGATGGCGATCATGGGCACCGCAGGCTTCGGCATTGCCCGGTGCGCCGGCATCCCGATCGACCGGCTGGAGCTGTCGGCCACCCTGACCGGCGCGCTGGCCACCGCCGTCGTCGCCTCGCTGCCGGAACCCGTCACCACATTGGCTGCGGTGCGCCGGGGCGCGCTGCAACTGGCCGTGGGCGGGATCATCGGCGGCAACACCTTCGATATGCTGTTCCTGACCTTCTCCGACCAGGGCTATCGCGAGGGCTCGGTTACCACTCAGGTGGCAAGTCGGATCTCTTCTGGCTCATCGTGGGCCTCGTGATGACGGCGATCCTGAGGACCGCGATCCTGACGATGGGCCAGCTCTATCGCCAGCGTCACGGGCCGGGGGCATCGGGCTGGAAAGCTCCGGGCCATGAGCGCATCGCAAGGTGCAGGATACCGTCAGAAGGCACCTCGGCCCCGATCCTGTCGAGGCCCTCCAGCGCGGCAGCATCCGCGCCCGGCATGATCTGCGCGGGCGGGATGTCGAAGCGCGCGAGGTCGGTCAGCCCCCGCGATCTGGAGCGCGCCCAGGGTCAGCCGGTCCATCGCGCCCTCACATGATCTTCGGCGTCTCGACAGGCCGGTCGCGCGCGGCCTCGGGCCCGTCCCAGAGCCTGCCGATGAAGCGTGCGCCCGTCACACCGTTCGAGGCGTCCGAGGCGAGCCAGAGGATCGCCTCGCGCATCACGGCCGGAGACAGCAGGTTGCCGTCGGCGCCCTTGCGGTCGGGCGAGGGGGGCAGCAGGTCGGTGTCCGCCGCGCCGCCGGGCAACAGCACGTTGATGTCCACGCCGGTTCCGTCGAGATCCTGCGCCCAGACGCGCGAGGCGGCCTCGAGAAAGGCCTTCGACGGCCCGTAGGGCGAATAGCCCCGCCGCACCATCGTCCGGTCGGAGGTCGAGACGTTGACGATCTTGCCGAAGCCCTGCGCGATCATGCGCGGCACCGCCGCCCGCGTCATCAGGAAGGGGCCGTTCACGTTGATGTCCACGATGGTGCGCCAGGCGTCCGGCGTCGCCTCCCAGAACTTCGTGGGCGCGGTGTTGAAGGTTTCCGAGATCAGGCGCATCCCCCGGCCGGCGTTGTTGACCAGCACGTCGATCCGCCCGAAGCGGCGGACGCAGGCGGTGACCGCGGCCTCTGCCGCCCGCGGGTCGGCCACATCGGCGGCATGGGCCAGCACGTTGTGCGCGCCGGTCATCGCCGCCAGTTCCTCCGCCGTGCTGTCGAGTTCCGGCGTGGGGGCGGCGCCGGTGACGCAGAGTCGCGCGCCCGCTTCCGCCAGCGCCAGCGCCATCTCGCGCCCCAGCCCCCGCGACCCCCCGGTAATCAGGACCACCCGACCCTTCAGCGATGCATCGGTCATTGCATGTATCCCCCGCCGTTCACCCAGAGCAGCTGTCCCGGCATGAAGGCGCTTTCCGGCCCGAGCAGGATCAGGATCGGCCCCACCACATCCGCCGGCTGCGCGCGCCGGCCCAACGGCGTCATCCGCGCTCGGGCCTCGACGTCGCGCGCGGTGTGCGCATCCTCGTCCGAGCGTCCCGTGCCGCCGCACAGGAAGGCCGTGTCCACCGCGGCAGGTCCCATGGCGTTGACGCGCACCGGCGGCGCGGCCTCCGGCGCGCGTCCCGGTCAAATGCACCGTCGCGGCCTTGTTGGCACCGTAAAGGCCGCAGCCCGACCGCACGTTCCCGGCAAGGCCCGAGACCACCTTGTTGACCATCGCGCCGCGCCCCGCGCGGAGGCCGGGCAGGGCGGCGCGCGCGGCGAGAGAGGCGCTGCGGAGGTTGTCGGCCATGACCCCGTCGACCGCGTCTGCCGTCGTCTCTTCCAGCGGTGTCACGCGGGTGTGAAAGCCCGCGAGGGTCACGAAGCCCTCTTTGGATGCCGCCCAGCATCACCCCGTTCAGGGCCTGCTGCACGATCAGCATGTCGCCTGTGCCTTGCGCATCTTGCCTCCCCGCGGCGCCCTGCCGCTTGTGCTTGACCTCATCGTCGACATCTCCGCAAACTTGTCCAGACAATTTTTCCTTTGACACCCCCGGGTCGCAAGATACGATGGCCGCTGATGCAAGGATGACCGGGGCGAAGGCAGGGGGCGATGGACATCATGCGCCCCTCGATGATCCAGTCGCTGAGCGACCTGGCGGCGATGGCCTGAGCGCCGGTCTGCCGGCGCGAAACTGCTTTGCCATCGCGCCTGCGGGCGGATATCGCGCGGATGCGGGCAGAAATCGGTCTGCTCCGGGGCCGGAACCATGGAACGGGAACGCAGGACCGTACGCTACCAGGAGATCCTCGACACCCTGCGGGCGCGCATCGGACGAGGCGACTATGCCGTGGGCGGCAGCCTGCCGTCGGAGGCCGAGCTCTGCCGTGAGTTCGGCGCCAGCCGCTTCACCGTGCGCGAGGCGCTGCGCCGGCTGCAGAACGAGGGGCTGGTCGCGCGCCGGCAGGGCGCCGGCAGCACCGTGATCCGCCAGAGCGCGCGCGGCGCCTTCGTGCAAAGCTACGGCACCATCGACCAGATCCTGCAGTTCGCCCGCGAGACCGATTATCGCCGGATCTCCTGCACGGAGGAACGCATCGACGCGGATCTGGCCGCGCGCATCGGCGGGGCGGAGGGCGAGGTCTGGACCTGCCTGCGCGGCCTTCGCCTCCGGCGCGACACCGGCGAGGCACTGGCGCTCATCGAAAGCTACGTGCCGCCTGCCTTGCGCGCCCATGCTGCGGCGATCGAGAAGGTGAAGCCGCCCTTCTACCCCTTCCTTGAGGAGGCTATCGGCGAGCGCGTGACCGAGATGGTGCAGGAGGTGGCCGCAGGCGAGATGCCCGGGGACGTAGCGCGCGCGCTGGGACTGGAGGCCGGGGCGATCACGCTGTGCATCCTGCGCCGCTACGAGACCGCGCAGCGGGTGCTCATCGCCTCGTTCAACTGGCACCCCGACAGGGATCGCTTCGTCTATCGCTCGCGGCTGACCCAGGCGGGGCCGCCCGAAGGCTGAGGGGGGAAGGGGGGCTGTCTGCCCCCCTCTGCCGCTGTCGCGGCATTCACCCCCCGAGGGTATTTCCGGCAAGAGGAAGGACCGGGGCGCTGTCACGGGTGTGGCAAGGGGCGGGCGCTGGACGCGGGGGCAGGCCGCCGGCAGATGTGGTCTGCGTGGTGCCGCAGGTATCATTTGGCGATTTCCTTGCCGGTGGTCCACCAGGTGTCGTCGAACCGGCGCGCGTGGTCGGGGAACCGGGTGAGCGCGCATCCGGAAGGGCTGCCCGATGACATGCGGGTGCGGGCCGATGCAGATGTGCCGCGCGCCGGTGGCGGCTTCCTTGCAGAGCCGATCGACCTGTTCGCGGAAGACCGCGAAGCCGCCGTCGGCGTCCTGGCCCTGCCGCATGAAGACGATGAAGTCGTTGACGTCGGAGGAGCAGGGGATCGAAACGATCGGCGTGCCCGAGCGGGTCTGCACGAGGATAAGCCAGTCGGCGTTCAAGAGGTTCCAGGTGAAGTTCAGCCCCTCTTCGGAGATCAGGTCGACCATGGCGGGCGGAAAGCGCAGGCTGGAGGAGAGCCAGCCCCGGGCTCCCGGCCGGTCGTCTCGCGGTAGACGCGCATGGCGCCGTCGAATGCCGCGAAGGGCGCGCAGGAGGAAATCTTCGGACCCTTCGCGACCTTCCTGCCCTTCGACACGGCCGAAGAGGCGATCGCGATCAAATCGGCCTGCGGTCTGGTGGCCAATGTCTGGTCCGATCACCTGCCTACGGTGATGACGATGACCGAGGCGCTAAGCGCTGGCGTCTTCTGGTGGAACACGCCGATGATGCGCGAGCTGCGTGCGCCCTTCGGCGACCACGAGGCCTCCGGCGTGGGGCGCGAGGGGTAGGGTTGGCTGCCGAGGCCTTCTGTACCGAGGAGCGCCGCGTCACGATCCCGGAGGTGCCGGCGCCGCTGCCCTCGCCGGGGGCATCGCGGGGCTGAGGCGCCGCTCGGTCGCGCCCGTGCGGGCGCTTCTCGCGATGAGGGACCGGAGGGACCGAAGAGCGTCACCCGGCTGCAGATGCTTATCGTTCCGGGTCGGCCGGGTCTTCGGCGTCGTTTTCGTCGAGCGGCGGACCGGGCACCGCGTAGCGGCCCGTCAGCCAGCGGGCGAGGTCCACGTCCGCGCAACGCTTCGAGCAGAAGGGGCGGTAGGCGGGATCGGTGGGTTTGTCGCAGATCGGGCAGGTCATCGGGGGCAAACTGGCCCCGCCGGACCCGTTGCGCAACCCCGCCTCAGAGCGGCAGGGGCGGGCGGGCGCGCTGACGCTGAAGCTCGATGTGGCCCAGCGCGGTCCAGCCCAGCAGGGCCGTCTGCACCGGATCGTCGCGCAGCGCGGCCTTGAGCGCGGTCTCTACCTGCCGCCGGTCGCGCTTGGGGCTGGGCGCAGGATCGACGACGATCTGCCCGCCCAGTCCGCGCAGCCGCAAGGCACGGGGCAGGGCCTGCGCCATCGCGAGATTCGCCTTCAGCGCGGCAGCGGGCGAGGTGTCGGTCCCGGTGTCCACGTCCACGGCGACAAGGGCGCGCGTGGCCTCGACCGTCATGCGCGCCCCGCCGGTCAGCGTCTCTGTCGGGTCGGCCAGCGCCTCGATCGCCTCGGCCAAGCCCAGCCGCTCGAAGACGCCCGTGCCACGTTCCACCTCTGCCGGATCCACCCAGTCGCGCCAGGCCAGCGCGTGTGGTCCGTCGCCCTCGAGCAGAAGGGCGGTGTCCTTGTTCGAATCGCTCAGAATCTGTCCAAGCGCATCGGCCAGGGCGCCCAGTTCCTCTGCGATTTCGGCATCTTCCGCAGCGGCGCAGGCCGAGCGCAGGATGAGGCCCGTCTCGCCGGGCAGCGCGCCCTCTGCCAGCGCGACCAGTGCCGCGCGCCGGTCGGGGTCGCGGATCGCGCGGCTGGGGTTCACCCCCGGCGCACCCGGCGTGAGCACGACGAAGCGGCCCTTGAGCGCGAGCCGGGTGGTCACCGGCGGCGCCTTGCCGGGCTCGGCGTATCCCGTGACCTGCACCAGCAGCGGCGCGCGCGGGCTCGCGCCCTTCGCCTGCCGCAGAAAGACGCGGCCCTCCGGCGTGCTCAGGAACAGCCCGCCCTGTCCCTTCATCGGCCGGTCGGGACGGGCGCGATAGATCGTGCCGGGGCGGGGGGCATCGGCGTCCACGATCAGGTCGTCAAGCCGGCCGTCCACCATCAGCGCCGCCGCCTCGCGGCCCTGCCAATCGCCCAGGACGACCGTCCGGCCCTTCACGCCCGCCCCGCCCAGAGCGGCCAGCCGGCACCTTGCAGCAGAGCCGCCGTTTCCGCCAGCGGCAGGCCCATGACGCCCGAGTAACTGCCCTGCATCCAGGGGATGAAGGCCTCTGCCAGCCCCTGGATCGCGTAGCCGCCGGCCTTGCCCTGCCATTCGCCGCTGGCAAGATAGCCTGCGATCTCCGGCTCGGAGAGGCGCTTCATCTTCACCGCGCTTTCCACCTGCCGTTCCCAAAGCCGGTCGCCGTGGCGCAGCGCCACGGCCGTGATGACCCTGTGCCGGCGTCCCGACAGCAGCTCCAGAAACGCGCGCGCCTCGGCCGCGTCCGCAGGCTTGCCAAGGATGCGGCGCCCGGCGGCCACGGTGGTGTCCGCGGTGAGGATCAGGTCGTCCGGCCCGGCGTCGAGCGCCGCGGCCTTCTCGCGCGCCATGCGCGCGGTGTAGGGCCGGGGCAGTTCGCCGCGCCGCGGGGTCTCGTCGATGTCGGCGGGGCGCACGGCATCCGGCACGACGCCCAGTCGCGCCAGAAGCTCCTGCCGGCGCGGGCTTGCCGAACCCAGGATCAGCCGCAAGGGCCTACTTGAAGCGATAGTTGATCCGACCCTTGGTCAGATCGTAGGGGGTCATCTCGACCTGCACCTTGTCGCCGGCAAGAACGCGGATCCGGTTCTTGCGCATCTTTCCTGCCGTATGCGCGATGATCTCATGGCCGTTCTCAAGCTCGACCCTGAATGTCGCGTTCGGCAGGAGTTCCTTGACGACACCGGGGAATTCGAGCGTGTCTTCCTTGGCCATGGTCTCTCCTGTCTTCGCCGCCCGCGCGAGCCGCGGACGCCGTGTAAATGAGCGCAAACCGCGCGTTTTTCAAGATGCGAATCACGTCAGCGCGAATCGCGTCACATCACTGATGCGCGGATGCTGCTCGGCCCAGTGGGTCATGTTGAGCACCACGCCGTCGGCGCGGACGTGGGCGATGGCCGCGGGATCAACCTCGGCGAAGGTCCAGCCGGGGCGGTCGAGTGCCCCCGCCGCCAGCACGCCATCCTCGGGAAAGCCGGTGTCCGGCGGGCCGAAGACGCCACCCGCGCCGGAATTCGTGTCCACCGCATAGGACCAGGCGGCCTCGCCCACGGTCGAGGACATGACGGTGACGCACTGCTGCTCGAGCGCGCGCGCCATGGCGCCGATGCGCACCCGCCAGTAGCCGCGCCGCTTCTCGGTGCAGGAAGGAACGAGGATGATCTCCGCGCCCGCCTCGACCAGCGCGCGGGCGAAGAGCGGGTATTCGGCGTCATAGCAGATCAGGATGCCGATCTTCCCCAGTGCGGTGTCGAACAGCGTGAGCGGCCCGCCGGGGGCGACCGACCATTCCTCGCGTTCGAAGCGGGTCATGATCTGCTTGTCCTGGTGGCCCGTGGCGCCCGAGGGCGCGAAGAGATGCGCGCGGTTGACCGGGCGGGCGCCCAGCGCGGGGTCGAACACCGGGGCAGAAGCGCCAAGGACATGCACGCCGTGCCCGGCGGCCAGCCGGGCGTGCAGCGCGTTGGCCTCGGGCATCCGTTCCGAGACCGCGTGCAGCGAGCGTTCCAGATCCCATGCCGCCTCTTTCCCCGCGAGCGTGGCAAGCTCCATCGCGCCGTATTCGGGAAAGACCAGCAGGTCGGCGCCCTGCGCCGCGGCCTCGCTCACCCATCGCGCGAGCTTGTCTTCGTAAGCCGCCCAGGAATCGAGGAAATCCATCGGATAGGCGGCGGTGGCGATCTTCATCTCGGGTCTCCTTGGGTCGCGCCGGGCAAGCGGCTTGCAAGCCGCTGAGCCACGCCCGTTCCAACGGGCCCGGCCCCGGCTCGGAGGTCGCGCATCCAGAACTGGAGCGGCTTTTCGGTCTCTTCCGCCTGGTCCACATCCTTCCATGCGAAATGCGCGACCACGCCGGGCAGTTTCGCATAGCCGCGCTTGCGCCAGAAGGCGTCGAGCGGGCGGTAGCCTGCGGGGCGCAGCGGATGATCCTCCGGCCGCACGACCCCGCAGAAGCAGCAGCGCGCGAAGCCCAGGCGCCGCGCGTGATCCTCGCGCAGGTCGAAGAAGCGGTGCCCGATCCCGCGCCCGCGATACTCGGGCAGCAGGACGGATTCGGCGCAGTAGAAGAGCGTCGAGAGGTCGAGGCCGCTGTCCGCGAAGGCCGCCGCGAAATCCTCGGCGTGGTCCTGCATCGGCGTGCCGGTCGCGGCCCCCACCAGCCGGTCGCCGTCGAAGGCGCCCACGAGGATCGCATCCGCGCTGTCGCGGTAGGGCTCCAAATACCGCCGCTCGTAGTCGAGGTCTCCGTCGTAGAGGTAGGGAAAGGCGCGGAATACCTCGATCCGCAGCCGCGCCACATCGTCGAGCGCGGCCTCCAGCGCCGGTCCCGTGAGTGCCTCCACCCGCATCACGAGACCTGCCGGACCCAGTCGGCGAGGTTGTAGTAGGTGACCACCCGCGTGATCCGCCCGTCCTTCAGCGAAAAGAACGAGCCTGCCGGCAGGCGGTAGGTCTGGCCGCGTGCCTCGGGCAGGCCCTGGTCGGTCGCCAGATACCGGCCCTCCACCACATATTCCGCCGCGGCGCGCGTCCCGCCCTCGGCCTCGAAGAGCACCATGTCGGTCAGCCGCTCCTCGTAGCAATGGCTCATGTGCGCGCAGAACTCGGCGAAGGCGATCTTGCCCACCCGCACGCGGCCTTCGTTGACGTGGTGCTCCACGTCCGGGTCGAGGCAGGCGAGCATGGCGGGCACGTCGCCCGCGTTGAAGGCCTCGAAATAGCGCCTGACGGTCTCGCTCATGCGTCTGGGTGCTCCATGGGGGGGCCGAAGGTTTCGATCAGTTTCGCCGCGATCTGGTCGCGGCTCTGGCGGTAGGCGGCGAGACTGGTCTCGCGCGTGTCGCCGATGCCCGTGGGGTCCATGATCGGCCAGTAGATCACCTCGAGGTGGAAGTAGCGCGTGAGATCCAGCGCCTTGTGCCGGCTCGCGGGCGACAGTGCAACGACAAGGTCGAAGGACGACAGGTCGTCGCCCCATTGCTGCATCTCGTCGAAGCTGCGCACCCGATGCCGCGACAGTTCCACGCCGATCTCGGCGCAGACGGCGATGGCAAAGCCGTCGATGTCCATTTCCGACAGCACGCCCGCGGACTGCACGTAGGTCTCGAAGCCATAGAACTTCTTCATGATGCCTTCCGCCATGGGCGAGCGGACGGCGTTGTGATCGCAGCAGAAGAGGACCGACTGGGGCAGGTCCCGCACCACCGGATCAGCCCCCCCAGTGCAGCACGCAGATCAGGGTGAAGAGCCGGCGCGCGGTGTCCTCGTCGACCTCGGCCTTGCCCGCGAGCCGTTCGATCAGGATGCGCGAGCCCTCGTTGTGGATGCCGCGGCGGGCCATGTCGATGGTCTCGATCTGGCTGGGCGGCAGGGACTTCACCGCGTCGAAGTAGCTTTCGCAGATCTGGAAATAGTCCTTCACCACCTGCCGGAAGGGGCTGAGCGACAGGTGGAACTCGGCCGCCTTCTCGCCCGCCTCGGTGGCGATGTCGAAGACCAGCCGCTTTTCGCGGATCGCGAGGGTCAGGCGATAGGGGCCGGGCGGCGTCGCGCGCCCCTCGCGCGGGGGCAGCGCGAAGCTGTTGTCTTCCATCAGGTCGAACATCGCCACCTTGCGCTCCTGCTCGATCTCGGGCGTGGGCGGCGGCAGGTTCGAGTCGTCGATCTCGATGTGGCTGATGCGGGACATGAGCGCGCGGTCTTTCCTGGGTCTGGCGCCCTGACTAGCCCGCCCGCGCGGGGCGCACAATGTGCTGCCGGCTAACCGTTCAGCTTCGCCAGCCGCGCCGCAACGGAAAGCCCGTGCGCTTCCAGGCTTTCCGCCCTCGCCAGCCGTTCGGCTGCCGGGCCGATGGCGCGCAGGGCCTGCGGGCTCATGCGCGCGGTGGTCGTGCGCTTGAGGAAGTCCAGCACCGACAGGCCCGAGGAGAAGCGCGCCGAGCGTGCGGTGGGCAGGACGTGGTTGGGGCCGCCCAGGTAGTCGCCGATCGCCTCGGGCGTCCACTGGCCAAGGAAGATCGCGCCGGCGTGGCTGATCCGGTCGGCCAGCGCCTCCGGGTCCGCCACGCAAAGCTCCAGGTGCTCGGGCGCGACGCGGTCGGCCAGCGCCGCGGCCTCCTCAAGGTCGCGCACCACGATCATCGCGCCGAAGTCGCGCCAGCTGGCTCCCGCGATGGCGCGCCGCTCCAGCGTCTCCAGCCGCGCCTCGACGGCTTCTCCGACCGCACGGGCGAAGCCTGCGTCGGTGGTGATCAGGATCGACTGCGCGCTCTCGTCGTGCTCGGCCTGGCTGAGCAGGTCGAGCGCGATCCAGTCGGGATCGGTCTCGCCGTCCGCGATCACCAGAATCTCCGACGGCCCCGCGATCATGTCGATGCCCACGCGGCCGAAGACCTGCCGCTTGGCCTCTGCCACATAGGCGTTGCCGGGGCCGGCGATCTTGTCCACCGCGGGGATCGTCGCGGTGCCGTACGCGAAGGCCGCGATCGCCTGCGCGCCGCCCACGCGATAGATCTCGTCGACGCCCGCGATGCGCGCGGCCATCATCACCAGCGGGTTGGCCGCCCCGTCCGGGGTGGGCACGGCCACGGCCAGCCGCGGCACGCCCGCCACGCGCGCAGGGATCGCGTTCATCAGCAGCGACGAGGGATAGGAGGCCAGCCCGCCGGGCACGTAGAGCCCCGCCGCCGAGACGGGGCGCCACCGCCAGCCCAGCGTCGCGCCCTCGGGGTCGGTCCACTCGGCGTCCTCGGGCACCTGGCGGGCGTGGTAGGCGCGGATGCGCTCGGCCGCCTGCTCCAGCGCCGCGCGGTCCTCTGCCGAGACCTGCGCGCAGAGCGCGTCGATCTCCGCCTCCGAAAAGGCCAGCGTGTCGGGCGTCAGCTCCAGCCGGTCGAAGCGGGCGGTCAGGTCGATCAGCGCCGCGTCGCCGCGTGCACGGACATCGGCCAGGATGCCGGCAACCGCCGCGCCGACATCTGCGCTTTCCTCGCGCTTGGCGCCGAGAAGGGCTTTGAAGCCGGTCTCGAAATCGGGGTCGGTCGTGTCGAGGAACTGGGGCACAGGCATCTCCCTTGCGTGTGGCGGGACATAGCCAGCCCGGCGCGCGGCCTCAAGCCCGCGTTTCGGCTGCGGCCTCGCAGCTGTTGCCGAGGCGAAAAGGGCCGCGGCGGGGCGGGGCGCCGAGGGGACAGGCAGACTTGCCCGGCCCCGCCGCGAAGCTCCCGCCGCCATGATCGAGGGGAGTGACAGAGCGGCGGCGGGAGGAAACTCAGCTCTCGCGTTCAGGCGGTGCGACCATCGACTGAACCGTGTAGACGAGGATCGCCGCGCCCACCGCGCCCGCGGCGGCGACCCCCAGCAGCACGATGATATCGATCGGACCGCCCAGGTCGCCGAAGCCGGAATTGGTCACCCAGAAGACGAACAGCACCGCCGCGATGGCGCCTACCGGCATCGCGAGCTGCGCCAGCAGGAACTTGCGCCAGCTCACGGAATGGTCGCGGATCAGCACGTAGACGTAGAGCAGGGTGATCACGAGTGCGGCGACGACCATGGCCCAGAACAGCCATGGCCCGAACATCTCTTCGAACACGGCGATCATCGTGGTGAAGGTAAGCTCTTCCATCGTGCTCTCCTCAGGCTGCGCCGCGCAGCATGGCGTTGTAGGTGGCCTTGAGCGCCACCTCCTTCATCAGCCAGCTGATCCACAACTCCTCCAGCGGCGCGATGACGCCCGGGAAGCTGGGGACAAGATTGTCGTTGTAGTCGAACTCGATCATCATCGCCCGGCCCACCCGCGTGATGAGCGGGCAGGAGGTGTAGCCGTTGTAGGCGGCGTCGGTGGTGTCGCCCGCGATCTGCGCCACGAGATGTTCCTCGATCACCGGAACCTGCCACTTGACGCTGGCCGCGGTCTTGCCCTTGGGCACGCCGGCCACGTCGCCGGCGGCGAAGACCTCCGGATAACGCAGGTGGCGCAGGGTGTACTGATCGACCTCGACCCAGCCCTGTCCCTCCCACCTGTCCGCCCAGGACAGGCCCGACTGACGCACCACCTCGGGCGCGCGCATCGGCGGGATGACGTTGGTGAAGTCGAAGGGCATCTCGACCTGCCCCTCGGCCGTGGCGAAGGTCAGCGTCTTCTTCCCCGGGTCGATGGCGCGAAGCTCGTGGTTGTAGACGGTCTCGATCTCTTGCCGCTCGAAGAGCATCCGCACCTTCTCGTTCACGATGGGCACGCTGAAGAGGATACCCGAATGCGCGGCATAGGTGATCTTCGTGGTGCCGCGGTTGCCCTTGCGGCGCGCGTGGTCGTCGGTGAGAAAGGCGTATTTCAGCGGTGCGCCCGCGCATTTCATCTCGGTCGCCGGGCGGGTGAAGACGGCCTCGCCGCCCTCGTCGGTGAAGCGGTCCAACGCGCGCCAGGTCGCCTCGGCATATTCGGGGCCGGCATAGACCGCGCCGATGCCGTTCTGCCCCACCATGTCGAGCGAGAAGCCCTCGATGCCGGACCAGTCCAGCACGAGACCCGGGGCGACGATCAGGTAGTCGTAATCCAGGCTCTCGCCGCTGGCGAGGCCCACGCGTTTCGCCTCAGGGTCGATCTCGGCGGCATACTCGGCCTTGAAATCGACGCCGTCGGGCAGCCACTCGGTCGTGCGGCTGACGGAATAGCCGGCGGGCTTCAAGCCCGCGGCGATCAGGGTGAAGCCCGGCTGATACCAGTGCTCCGCGCGGCCATCGACGATGGTGATGCGCGCGCCGTCCAGACGCCCGACAAGCCGATTGGCGAGCGACGTGCCGGCGGCCCCCGCGCCCAGGATCACGATATGGGCGTTGGTGCGCACCTGCGCACGCGCCTGGCGAGCCGGGCCTGCCAGCGCCAGCGCGCCCGCGCCGGCAGCAAGACCCAGAAAGGCGCGGCGGCTGGCCGCGAAATCCCTGGAATCGGTCATGCATCTCCTCCGCATCATATGACAAAGATGGAATACGATAGCATGCCGTCGCGTTGATCTGAATCAAAACTCGGGGGCTGTGCAAATCTTTTTTGCGACGAACGGGCCAGCGGCGCCTATCGGCACAGGCCGGAACTCTTCGCGAGACGCGCCCGCACGGGCGCACCGAGCGCTGCGGCCCTCAGGCCGGCGCGCGCATCCGTCCCGCGGCCTCGATGACCAGCGGGTCGAGATTCTCTCCACCGTCCTGCACCAGCTTCAGCAACTGCCGGCGCATCCGAGGCTCCCAGAAATCCTCCAGATGCTTCGCGACCAGCGCCGCGCGGTCTGCCTTGGGCTGCGCCTTGAAGAAGGTTGCGATCTGGTTGGCCATGCGGGCAAGCTTTTCCGGGCTCATGGCAGCGTTCCCTGTGCAAGGCGGTGGGGATGGGCATGGACCCGCGCTGCGCCCGCGAGCCCGGCGACCATGGTGAGGCCCGCGGCACGGGCCATCTCGACGGCGAGCGCGGTGGGGGCGGACACGGCCAGGATCGCCTCGGCGCCCAGCGCCGCGGCCTTCTGCACCATCTCGACCGAGACACGGCTGGTCAGCACCACGGCGCGGCCGCGCCCCGTCTCGCCCGCGCGCAGGCAGGCGCCGGCCACCTTGTCGAGCGCGTTGTGCCGGCCCACGTCCTCGCGCGGATGGCACAGGCCCTCGCCGGGCATCCAGAGCGCCGCGCCATGCATCGCGCGCGTGGCGTCGTGGCCCGGCTGACGGCGGCGCAGCGCGTCCGGTGCCAGCCGCAGGTCCATCGCCGTGAGCCTCAGATCGTCCGTCGCCACCCGTGCGGCGGGCCTGAGCGCGGCCTCGATCGAATCGATCCCGCACAGGCCGCAGCCCACAGGCCCGGCCATCGCGCGCCGCCGCGCGGCAAGCCGTGCCGCCGCGCGCTCGGGCAGCCAGACGCGCGTCTCCGCGCCCCTCTCGTGGCGGACGACCTCCATCTCCTCGATCTCGGCCAGCGACGTGACGATCCCCTCGGTCAGGCAGAAGCCCGCCGCGAAATCCTCCAGATCCGCAGGCGTGGCCATCATAACTGCCTGCGTCGTGCCGTTGCAGACCACGGCCACCGGCACCTCTTCGGCCAGCGGCCGGGCCTCCGGCGCCTCGGGGCGTGTCTGGCGGCCCGCCGCGGTCATTCCGCGGCCGGCAGGATACGGCGGGCGCGCCCGGCCTGCGCGGCATAGTCGCGCTGCCACTCGGTCGGCCCGTTCGAGGGCGCAACCTGCACCGCCGTGACCTTGTATTCCGGGCAGTTGGTGGCCCAGTCGGAATGGTCGGTCGTCACCACGTTGGCCTGCGTGTCCGGATGGTGGAAGGTGGTATAGACCACCCCCGGCGCGACCCGGTCGGTCAGATGCGCCCTGAGCGAGGTCTCTCCCTTGCGCGAGGCCACCTTGACCCAGTCGCCCTCGCGCACGCCGCGCACCTCGGCGTCGTGCGGGTGGATCTCCAGCACGTCCTCGGCATGCCAGACGGTGTTCGCCGTGCGCCGCGTCTGCGCGCCGACGTTGTATTGCGACAGGATCCGCCCCGTCGTCAGCAGAAGCGGGAAGCGCGGGCCGGTCCGCTCTTCGGTGGCCACGTATTCGGTGACCATGAAGCGGCCCTTGCCGTTGGCGAAGGCCTCTGCATGCATCACCGGCGAGCCCTCGGGCTTCGCCTCGTTGCAGGGCCACTGGACAGAGCCCTTCTCGTCCAGCAGCGCATAGGTGACACCCGCGAAGCTGGGCGTGGTCGCGGCAATCTCCTCCATGATCTCGGAGGGGTGGGTGTAGTCCCAGTCCGCGCCCATGGCGTTCGCCAGCAGCAGCGTCACCTCCCAGTCGGCATAGCCGTTCTTCGGCGCCATCACCCGGCGTACGCGGTTGATGCGCCGCTCGGCGTTGGTGAAGGTGCCGTCCTTTTCGAGGAAGGTGGAGCCGGGCAGGAAGACATGCGCGTAATTCGCCGTCTCGTTGAGGAACAGGTCGTGCACGATCACGCAATCCATTGCGGCAAGGCCGGCGGCGACGTGATGCGTGTCCGGGTCGGACTGCAGGATGTCCTCGCCCTGGATGTAGATGCCCTTGAACTCGCCCGCCACCGCGGCATCCAGCATGTTGGGAATCCGCAGCCCAGGCTCGGCGTCGATCGTCGCGCCCCAGATCTTCTCGAAGACCGCGCGCGCGGCGTCGTCCGAGACATGGCGATAGCCCGGCAGCTCGTGCGGAAAGCTCCCCATGTCGCAGGAGCCCTGCACGTTGTTCTGCCCGCGCAGCGGGTTCACCCCCACGCCGCGCCGGCCGATGTTGCCCGTCGCCATGGCGAGGTTGGCGATCGCCATGACGGTGGTCGAACCCTGGCTGTGCTCGGTCACGCCAAGCCCGTAGTAGATCGCCCCGTTGCCGCCCGTGGCGTAGAGGCGCGCCGCCGCGCGCAGATCCGCCGCCGGCACGCCGGTCAGCGCCTCGGTCGCCTCGGGGCTGTTGCGCTCCTCGGCGACGAAGGCGGCCCAGTCCTCGAAAGCCTCCAGATCGCAACGGGTTGCGACGAAGTCCTCATCCACCAGCCCCTCGGTCACGATCACATGCGCCATCGCCGTCAGGACGGCGACATTGGTGCCGGGGCGCAACGGCAGGTGATGCGCCGCCTCTACATGCGGCATGCGCACGAGATCGATCCGCCGCGGGTCGATCACGATCAGCTGCGCGCCCTGCCGCAGCCGCTTCTTCAGCCGCGAGCCGAAGACCGGGTGCCCGTCCGTGGGGTTCGCGCCGATCACCACCACGACGTCCGCGTGCTCGACCGAGTCGAAATCCTGCGTGCCGGCGGAGGTGCCGAAGGTGGTCTTGAGCCCGTAGCCCGTCGGCGAATGGCAGACCCGCGCGCAGGTGTCGGTGTTGTTGTTGCCGAAGACCGCGCGGATCATCTTCTGGACAAGGTAGGTCTCCTCGTTGGTGCAGCGCGACGAGGTGATCCCGCCGATGGCCTGCCGCCCGTGACGCTCCTGAATGGCGCGCAGCCGGTCCGCGGCGAAGCCGATCGCCTCCTCCCAGGTGACCTCGCGCCAGGGCTGTTCGATGCTCTCCCGGATCATCGGGTTCAGGATGCGGTCGGGGTGGCTCGCGTAGCCGTAGGCGAAGCGGCCCTTGACGCAGGAATGCCCGCGGTTGGCCTTGCCGTGCTTCCAGGGCACCATGCGCACCAGCTGGTCGCCGTTCAGCTGCGCCTCGAAGGAGCAGCCGACCCCGCAATAGGCGCAGGTCGTCACCACCTTGCGGTCGGGCGTGCCAAGCTCGATCGTGCTCTTCTCCTGCAACGTCGCGGTCGGGCAGGCCTGAACGCAGGCCCCGCAGGACACGCATTCCGAGCTCAGGAAATCGTCGCCCGCCATGCCCGCCGAAACCCGGCTGTCGAAGCCGCGGCCCTCTATCGTCAGCGCGAAGGTGCCCTGCACCTCCTCGCAGGCGCGCACGCAGCGCGAACAGACGATGCATTTCGAGGGATCGTAGGTGAAATAGGGGTTCGAGTCGTCCTTCGGCTGATAGCGCGCGTTCGCCTCGCCGCCGGCGCGGGCGAAGACGTGGTTTTCGCCCTCGTAGCCGTAGCGCACCTCGCGCAGGCCCACCATGCCGGCCATGTCCTGCAGTTCGCAGTCGCCGTTGGCCGAGCAGGTCAGGCAGTCGAGCGGATGGTCGGAGATGTAAAGCTCCATCACACCGCGGCGCAGCTTCGCGACCTTCTCGGTCTGCGTGCGCACCACCATGCCCTCGGTCACCGGCGTGGTGCAGGAGGCCGGCGTGCCCCGCCGCCCCTCGATCTCCACCACGCAAAGCCGGCATGAGCCGAAGGCCTCCAGGCTGTCGGTCGCGCAGAGCTTCGGCACCTTGATGCCCGCCTCTGCGGCGGCGCGCATCACGCTGGTCCCCTCCGGCACCGTCACCGGGATCCCGTCCACGCTCAGCGTCACCGGCGCGCCGCTCTTCGCGGGCGTGCCCTTGTCCGCATCGTCCCAGGGAATGACGAAATCCTTCATCCGGTCCGGTCCTTCCTCTTGCCGAAAATACCTCGGGGGGTTCGGGGGGCTGGCCCCCCGATCCGCCGCTCGACCCCCGCGCCGCGCCTCATTCCGCCGCCTCCCGCGCCAACCCGAACTCCTCGGGGAAATGCTGCAGCGCGCTCATCACGGGGTAGGGGGTGAAGCCCCCCAGCGCGCAGAGCGAGCCGTCCTTCATGGTCTCGCAGAGATCGGTCAGCACCTCGACGGCGCCCCCGTCGCCCTGGCGGACGCGGTCGAGCGTCTCGACGCCGCGCACCGCGCCAATGCGGCAGGGGGTGCATTTCCCGCAGCTCTCGACCGCGCAGAATTCCATCGCGAAGCGCGCCATCTCCAGCATGTCGGCGCTGTCGTCGAAGACCACGAGGCCCGCGTGCCCGATCAGCCCGCCCGCGCCGTCGAACTCCTCGTAGCCGAAGGGCGTGTCGAACTGCGAGGGGTGCATGTAGGCGCCGAGCGGCCCGCCCACCTGCACCGCCTTCACCGGCCGGCCCGAGGCGGTGCCACCCGCGATCTCCCCGACGATCTGCCCGAGCTGCATCCCGAAGGCCGTCTCGAACAGCCCGCCGCGCGCGACGTTCCCGGCGATCTGCAGCGGGATCGTGCCCTTCGACCGGCCCAGCCCGAAATCGGCGTAGTACTGCGCGCCCTTCTCCAAGATCACCGGCACGGTGGCCAGGCTGATGACGTTGTTGACCACCGTGGGCCGGCCGAAGAGCCCCTCGATCGCCGGCAGCGGGGGCTTGGCGCGCACGATCCCGCGCTTGCCTTCCAGCGAATTGAGCAACGAGGTTTCCTCGCCGCAGACGTAGGCGCCCGCGCCCACGCGGATCTCCATGTCGAAGGCGCGGCCGGAGCCCAGCACGCTTTCGCCCAGAAGCCCCGCCTCGCGGGCGATCCGCACGGCGGCCTCCATGACCTCGATCGCGTCGGGGTATTCCGAGCGGAGGTAGACGTAACCCATGGTGGCGCCCACGCCGAGCCCGGCGATCGCCATCCCCTCGATCAGGGTAAAGGGGTCGCCCTCCATCAGCATCCGGTCGGCGAAGGTGCCCGAATCGCCCTCGTCGGCGTTGCAGACGATGTATTTCTGCGGCGCCTCGGCCTTCAGCACCGTGGACCACTTGATGCCCGTGGGGAAGCCCGCGCCGCCGCGGCCGCGCAGCCCGCTTTCGGTCACCTCCTGCACGATCCCGGCCGGTGGCATCTCCAGCGCGCGGCGCAGACCGGCGAGCCCGCCGTGCGCCGCGTAATCCGCAAGGTCGAGCGGGTCGATCACGCCGCAGCGCGCGAAGGTCAGCCGCGTCTGCGCCCGCATCCAGTCGAGGTCCTCGACCGGCCCCAGCGCCCTGGGATGCTTGCTCGCGTCGTCGAACAGCGCGGGCACGTCAGCCGGCGTCATCGGACCGATGCCGTGGCGCACACCGTCGATCTCCACTTCCGCCAGCGGCTCCAGCCAGATCATCCCGCGCGTCCCGGTGCGCACCAGGTCCAGCGCAATGCCTCGGCGCGCAGCCTCTGCCGCCAGCGCCTCTGCCACCGCCTCGGCGCCCAGCGCCTTCGCCGCGGCGTCTCGGGGGAGAAAGACCTTCACAGCCCGCGCTCCGTCAGCATCGCGTCGAGCCGGTCGGCATCGAGCCGCCCGACGAGCGTGCCATCCACCATCGCCGCAGGGCCGCAGGCGCAGAGGCCCAGGCAATAGACCGGCTCCAGCGTCACCGAGCCGTCTGCCGCGGTCTCGCCCATCGCGACGCCGGTCCGCGCCTCGGCCGCGGCGGCCAGCGCGTCCGCGCCGGTGGCCTTGCAGGCTTCCGAGCGGCAGAGCTTCACCACGACCCGGCCTGCGGGCACCTCGCGGAAATCGTGGTAGAAGCTGACCACGCCGTGCACCTCGGCGCGGGTCAGGTTCAGCCTGTCGGCGATTCGCGGCACGACCTCCGCGGGCACGCAGCCGAAGGCGGCCTGCACGTCGTGCAGGATGGGCAGCAGAGGCCCCTCGCGCCCGTCATGCGCGTCGAGGATCGCCTCCAGCCGGGCAAGCCGCGGGTTTGCGGCGGTGTCGAGGGCCATCTGCCTGCTCCGTCAAGGGTTTCGCCTCCACGATGCCGCTTGACGGGCTGCGGTTCAATGCCGCAGGTTCGTGGCTTGATAGAAATCCTCTATCGATCTCGTTCGAGCGCGGTGGACGCCGCAAACCGACCGGAGCGCAGCGCCCATGATCGACAAGCTGGAAATGTTCATAGCACTCGCGCACACGCGCCACTTCGGGCGCGCGGCGGAGGAGTGCGGGGTGACGCAACCGACGCTTTCGGCCGGGTTGAAGCAACTGGAGGAACAGCTGGGCGTGATGCTTGTCTGGCGCGGCACGCGGTTCCGGGGGCTGACGCCCGAGGGCGAGCGCGTGCTCGACTGGGCGCGCCGCATCGTCGCCGACACCCGTGCCATGCGCGAAGAGATGCGCGCGGCGCGCCAAGGGCTGACCGGGGTGCTGCGCCTTGCCGTGATTCCCACGGCGCTCAGCGCGGTGACGGCGCTGACCACCCCGTTTCGCACCCGCAACCCCGATGTGCGGTTCCGCATCGTATCGCGCAGCTCGGCCGAGATCCGCATCATGCTGGAGGATCTGGAGGCCGACGCCGGCGTCACCTACCTCGACAGCGAGCCGCTGGGGCGGGTGCGCAGCCAGCCGCTCTATCGCGAGCGTTACATGGCGCTGGCGCCCGCCGGCGGGGCACTCGCCGGGCGCGAGAGCCTTGGCTGGGCAGAGCTGGCTGCGCTGCCGCTTGCGCTCTTGACGCCCGAGATGCAGAATCGGCGTCTCGTGTCGCAGCACATGGCCGAGGCGGGCGCCGAGGCGGACCCGGTGCTGGAAGCGAATTCCGTCATCACGCTGGTAACGCATGTGGTGGAGGGCGGCCTGGCCACCGTGCTGCCCGCCGCGCTGGCGAAGCTTTTTGCCCGGATCGGCGATCTGGACGCCGTGCCGCTGGTGGCGCCGGAGGCGGAGCATCTGATCGGCCTCGTCGCGCCCGAGCGAGATCCGGCCACGCCCGTCGTCGCCGCGCTGATGCAGGAGGCGCGCCGCTTCGCCGCCCCAGCGGACTGAAGGGGCGGTTTTCAAGCGGAGCGGCCTTGCGGCCGCAAGGCTTCTGGCACTGCGTGCGGGCGAGGGGGCGCCGCCCCCTCACGCTTCCCCCTGTCCGTCGACGATAATGCAGCGTCGGGCAGTCGGGATGCCGATGCGGGCCGCCACGTTCTCGGCCCTCCGCAGCATCGAAGTCCTCGCGAAGGGGGCGCGGCCGAAGTTGTCCAGCACCCAGTCCTCGGACTTGCAGGTGCCCCCGGCCCGGCAGGCGCGGGATCGTAGACATGCGGCGCGTTCGAGACACGGTCGGCCGCCAGCACCAGTACCGCCTCCGCACCCGCTGCAACCTCGCCCGCGGCAGGGGCGCGCGCCCGATGTGCCGGCGAGCCGGGGAAAGCCTTAGAAGCTCATGTGCTGCGGCGCGGTCAGGCCCGGCACACCGGTGCCGGACCCGGCGGGCTCCGCGCCGTCCGCGCAGGCTCTACCGTGATGCCCGCAAGCTCGAAGGCGAACAGTTGCGCAAGGCTGCCCTGCCAGCGGGCAAAGGGGGGCTCCAGCAGGCCTTGTAGGGGATGTACACGGGCGTTCCCTGTGCTCTTCGGTCGGGCCGGCGCCGTCTGGCCCCGGCGCCGCACACCGGGGGCAGTCCGGTGCGTGCGCCTGCACAGGCAGGGCCGGCGGGCGGCACCATGTCCCGGGAGCGATTGCGCCCGGTGTTCCGGACCGCGGCCCGATCCCGCGGCCAGCCGGCCCGGCGGCAAGGGACGCGGCCCGTGTTCAGGGCAGGGCAGGGAAATCGGCGCGCTGGTGGCCCTCGACCATCCTGCGAAGCGGCTCCGGCTCCAGCACCTCGACCGCGTCGCCCCACTGATAGAGGTGCCAGGCCATCTCGAGATGGCCGCCGGCGCGGAAGCGCACGATCAGCGCCCCGTCGGGTGCCTCGGTCATCTGCTGGTGCGGGTGGAAGACGAACGCGCGTGCGATCGGGGCGGCCTGGGGGGCGAAGCGCCAGACAACCTCTCCGATCTCGGCCGGGTCGTGGAAGGAGCCGAAGGCACACGCGGCGTGGCCGGCGAGGTCGAAGTCCGGATCGCGCGCGAAGACCTCCGGCTCGAGCCGCGCCGCCGCGATCCGGTCGAGGCGGAAGTGGCGTATCCGTTCGTCGCCCTCGGGCTCGCGCGCGACAAGGTAGCGCCGGGTGCCGAGGAGCAGCCCGTAGGGCTCGACGAGGCGCGTCCGCGGCGTGGTATCGCGCGCACCCGCATACTCGATCGACAGCCGCTGCGGCGCCTTCAGCGCCTCGGCGATCGCGCCCAGCAGTCCCGGGTCCACGCGCACGCGCGGCCCGGGGCGCGAGGCGTAGCCCTGCGCCTCGAGCAGCGCCTCCGCGTCGGCCTCCACGCGGCGGGCGTGCGGGCCGGGCATCGCCGCCAGCAGCCGGTCGCGCAGGCGGGCGAGCGCGGCGGCATCGGCCGCCGCGCCCTCGCGCTCGGCGCGGCGGATCGACATCTCCAGCGCGGTCAGTTCGCTTTCGCGCAGGCCCTGGGCGAAGATCAGGCGCGCCCGGCCCGTATCCAGCCGCCAGTGCTTGCGCCGGTCCGGGTCGCTGCGGGTCTCGACACCGCCGAAGGTGTCCTCGAGCGCGCGGGTCATCCGCTGGGCCGTGCGCCGGTCCACCCCGAAGGTCTCGACGATCTCGTCGAGCGAGACGCCGCCGTAGCGGGCACCCGCCATTTCGGCGAGGCGCAGAAGATCGGTCGCCTTGCGAAAACTCATCCGTGCCTCCCCGACAGGAATTGACGTCATGGGAGCATGATTCGCCGCGCGAGGCGAGGGTCAGGCCGCGGTCTCCGTGCGCTGCCCGCCTGCCAGTCGCAGCAGCTTGCCGCCCAGCGCGCGGAAGGCGCGCTGCCGGCAGGACAGCACCAGGATCTGCAGGTCGCCCGCCTGGCGGTGCAGCGCGTCGAACATCCGCTCGATCCGGTCGTCGTCGGTGAATACCAGCGCGTCGTCGAGGATCACCGGGGCGTGGCGGCCGCTGGCGGCCAGAATCCGCGCGAAGGCGAGCCGGACGAGCAGCGCGACCTGCTCCTGCGTGCCCCCCGACAGGATCTCGATCGGTTCCTCCCGGCCGTCGCGGATCAGCGCGCGGGGCAGCAGCGTGTCGTCACCCCAGACCAGCTCCGCGTCCGGCCAGAGCAGGTTGAGCAGTGGGCGCAATTCGCGCGCCACCGGCTCGAAGTAGCGTTCGCGCGCCTCCGAGCGCGCGGCCTGCAGCGCGCTCTCCAGCCGCTGCAGCACCGCGACCTCGCGTTCGATCGCGGCAAGCCGGGTATCCGCCGCGGCGCGGGTGTCGCGCGTCTCGGCAAGGCGCTCTTCCACGGCGTCGCCCGAACTGCGCGCGATGCGTTCGTCGAGGGCGGCGATTTCCGGGCGCAGCCGCGCAGCCGTCTCCTGCGCCTGCGCGACGACCGAGCGTGCGCGGGCCATGGCCGCCTCTGCCGCGGGAAGGTCCGGCGCATCGCTTGCGGCTTCTTCGAAGAGCGCCTCTGCCGCGCGCAGGGCGGCCGTCGCCTGCGTCAGCGCCCCGGTCAGCGCGGTCTCGTCCTGATCGTCCAGCCGGTCCAGCGCGGCCTCGGCCCGGGCGAGGCGGGCTGTTGCGGCTTCTGCCGCGGCCTCGGCGCGCGCGGCGCGGCTGCGCGCGTCGGAAGCTGCCGCCTCCAGCGCATCGCGGCGGGCTTCGGCTTCGGCCCGGGCAGTGCGCGCGGCGGCGGCCGCGGCCTCGGTTTCCGCCGGATCGGGCGCGTCCTCGTCTGCGCCCTTCGGCGCCTCGGGGATCGCGGCGAGCGCGGCGCGCAGGGCGTCGATCCCCTCCGGGGCGGAGGCGTCCGCGCGCGCCTTCGCCTCGGCCACGCGCCGTTCGGCCTCGGCCCGCCGGGCGGCCGCCTCGCGCGCCTCTGCAAGCGTTGCCGCGCCGGCGGCGTCCAGCGCCTTTGCCAGCGCGCGCGCGGCGCTCTCTGCCTCGTCGGCCGCCTGCGGACCCGCGCCGGGGCGCACGGTGAGCCTGCCCAGCCCGCGCAGGTCGAGGTCCGCGCCCTTCGGGACCGGCACCGCCTCTCCGTCGGGCAGGGCAGCGCCGTCGCGGGTGACGCTGCCCGCCCGGTCCGCCGCATAGTGCATGACGATCTGCGGCGCGGCGGCATCGCGCAGGGCGCGGGCGGTGCGCGCCCCGGCGTCGAGCTCTTCCAGCCGGCGCAGTGTTTTTGCGTCCGGTCCCTGGGCGGCGTGGGCGGCAGCCGCCTCAATCTCGGCGCGTGCGGCCTCCGCCGCCTTCAGGCGCTCCGACAGGTCGGCACGCCGGGCCGCGCCGTCGCGTTGGGCCTGCCGGCGCAGCGCGGCGCCATGCGCGGCTTCCGCCCTGGCGAGGGCCTCTCCGCGCTCTGTCAGTTGCTTGCGCGCGTCGTCGAGCGCCGCCTCGGCCTCTGTCGCAGAGGTGCGGGCGGTCTCCTGCGTCTGCATTGCCGCGTCCGCGGCCCTGGCGGCGGCCGTGCGTTCCGCCAGCGCGGCGCGCAGCGCGTCGAGCCGTGCCTTTGCGTCCCGCAGCTGTCCCTCGGCCGCCTGCACGCGGCGGCGCTCGACCTCTACCCGCTCGGCGTGGCGTTCGGCGGCGCGGAATGCCGCCTCTGCCTCCTCCAGCCGCGCCGCGCGCGCCGCGGCGGCCTCGGGATCCTCGATCTCGGCAAGCTCGCGGCGCTTGCGCTTGCGCTCGGTGAGCGCCGCGTGCAGCGCGCGCGCGGTTTCCGCCAGCTCGGCCTCTTCCGCGGCAAGCCGCTCGGCCTCGTCCTGGGCCGCCTTCCAGGGGCCGCCGGCTTTCGGCCGCCCCGTGCCGGTCGCGTAGTCCGCAAGCTCGGCCGCACATTGTGCCAGCGCCGCGTCCATCCGGCGCCCGCCGGTCATCGCCTCGACCTCGCCGGTGACCGACGACAGCAGGTCACGGCGCGCGGCCAGCGCCGCCTGCTGTTCCCTGCCCGACCCGTCGGCAAGGCCCGTGAGCCCCTGCCGCACCCACAAGAGCCCCGAGGGACCGCCCCCGTCGCCGCCCATCAGCCGGCCGATCCAGTCCTCTGCCGCGTCGGCCTGCGCGATCAGGCGCCCGCCCTGTTCGACACGCGCCACGGGTTTCGACCACCACCGCTTGGTCAGCGTGAAACGGCCCTCGGCCGTCTCGATCTCCACCGCGACCTCGGGCGCGCCGCCGGAATGCGGGCGCAGCGCGCGGATCTCCTTGTCCTTCGAGCCGTGCGGGCGCAGGAAGACCGCCTGCAGCGCGTCGAAGAGCGTGGACTTGCCGTGCTCGTTGGGTTCGCTGAGCACATTGAGCCCGTCGCCGATATCGTCGAGCCGCACCGCCGCCTCGAAGCGGCGGACGTTCTCCAGCCGGATACTGCGCAGCTTCATGTCCGGCCCTCCCTGACGATGGCGTAG
>NZ_JBKHAQ010000010.1:0-42186 GCF_046542825.1 Rhodosalinus sp.
CAAGGAGGATGGTACCGCCTCCCTGGCTTGAACAGGGGACCTCTGGATCCACAATCCAGCGCTCTAACCAACTGAGCTAAGGCGGCACGTGGCCGGTCAGTTAGCCGCGCGCGCCGCTCAATGCAAGCCCCGCAAGCCCGATTTCCCGGTCCTGCCGGACCAGATCGCGCCCGTAGCTGGGCACCAGCGCGGCGGCCGTCAGGGACCGACCTGTGCGCGCATGGAGCGCACAGGCCGCCCGGTGGCTTTCGTGCGTCGACAGGATCATCCGCGCATAGCCCACGTCCCGCGCGACGGCGAGGCAGCGCACGACCTTCGCGCGCCCAAGGCCCCTGCCCGCACTTCCGGCGACGGCAGGTAAAGCTGCAGTGCGCAGTTGCGGCATCCTCTCGCGGGCGCAGAAGGCTGCCGCAGAGGCGGCCGTCGCGCGGCGCGGTGACGGCGCGCGCGGCCTGGGTCGCGGGCGGCCTTGACCCGCGCAGGCGCCTTCGGGACGCCCCTGGGGTCGCGCGCGGCGTGATGGGCGACGATCCTGCCGGCATCGCCCGTCTTCAGGTCGCGCGACGCGAAGCCCTGCATCCCGCCCGCTTGCGTCTTGCCATGCTCCAGGGGCGAGGCTAGGCCCCCTCCAACGGACCCGCAAGGGTCGCTGCGCGCACGAGGCATCGCATGGGCATCAACGACGAGAAGGACATCGAGGCGAACCTGCAGATCGGCCCCACCGACCGCGGGTTCGTGCGCATTTTCGTGGCGACGGAGGACGGGGTGGAGATCCCGATGGATTTCGAGCCCGACGAGGCGCTGGAGATCGCCGAGGAAATCCGTGCCGCGGCCGAAGCGGCCCGCGCCGGGAAGCGCAAGCCGAAGCGCTAGACCGCGCCCAGCCGCGCGCCCGGATCGCGCAGCGCCTGCAGCCGGCGCGCCGCATGGGCCGCGAAGCGCCGCGTGACGGCGCTGCGGCGGGCGCCGGCCAGCCGCGTCTCTGGCGGCATCCGCAGGATCTCGGCTCCGTAGCCGTCCGCAAGGATCAGACCGGTTTCCTCGGGCAGCAGCTCTGTCGGGAAATCGGCGTCAACCGCCCAGAAGAAGCGGTCGCCCCAGTCGAGATAGTGCTGCCACTTCCGGTCCGAGGTGAAATCGGCGCGGCACGACTTGCACTCCACCACCCAGAGCTCGCCCTTCGGACCCAGCGCGAGGATATCGAGGCGCAGGCCGCGCGCCGGCACGAATTCCTCGACGCAGGAAAAGCCCAGCGCAGAAAGATGCCGCGCGGCCCCGCGGGCGATGAGTTGTCCAGGCATCAGGTCGGGTAAAGCGGTCTGCAGGATCATGGGCCAATAATGAACAATCCGTGAACAGACCGCAAGCCCGCCGGCACCGGCCGTTCCGGTCGCTCCGCGCGGGCCGCGATGCTATATGACAGGAACCGCAGCCCCGGAGCCCGCCCATGCCGCAGCCCCATCCGCAGCCCGCGCCCACCGACCTGCGCGCCGCGCAAGAACTGGAAGGGCACCTGGGCTGGCTCGACAGCTTCACCGGTGCGGCGCTGGCCGTGCTGGCGACCGCCTCGGGCATCTACACCTATCTCGGCGTGCAGTCGCTGCTCGACGACACCGGGGCGATGTCGGCCTTCGCGGCCATTGCCTATTCGGTCGCCGTCTCGGTCGGCATCTTCGTCTTCTGGTCCTACATGCTGCGGCTCTTCCCGGCGATGCGCTCGACACGGGCGCGCATGGGCCTTCTGGGCGCGATGGGGCTTGGCAGCCTTGCCATCGTGGCGATGTCGAGCTGGCTGAACGCGGCGGCGCTGGCGGGGTCGGCGGCGGTGGAGCAGCACCTTGCCAACACGGTGCAGGACTACCAGCAGTCGCTGGAGCGCGCGCACGAGATCGCCGTCTCGGCGCAGGGGCTGGAACAGGACGTGGCGCGCGTGCGCCAGAGTTTCGAGGATCTCTCGGCACAGGAGGCCGAGGGCGGGCTTTCTGGGCTTGCCGGGCGGGGCTCGGTCTATTCGCTCCTGCGGCAGAAGGCGACGGAGCTGGGCGCGCTCGAATCGCAGATCGCCGCGCAATCGTCGCAGGTCGAAACCGCCTTCGACGAGGGCAACGCGATCCTGAGCCGGATGCGCGCGCTCACGGTCGAGCCCGGCCCGGTCGAGGCGCGCTCGGTCGAGTTCTCGGAACAGGCGGTGCGGCTGGCCGGCATCGTGACGACGCTGCGGCAGCTGTCCGTGGCGCCGCTTGTCCAGCGCGCAGCGCAGGACCTCGCGGCCTCTGCCGTGCTGCCCGACCTCGACGGGCGGACCGAGACGATCCGCGGCGACCAGGCATCGACCATCGAGGCGGTGCTTGAGGTGGTGGCGCAGCGCGCCGAGACGCTGGAGGCCGCGGCGGACGCGGTGATCGCCATACCGGCCCCGCCCGAGACACGCTACACGCCGATCTCCGCGGCCGATGCGGTGATCCTCTATGCCTCCAGCTTCGTGCCCTCCTGGGCCGGTGCCATCGCCATCGACCTGCTGCCCGCCGTGCTGGTCTTCATCCTTGCCGTGACACAAGGCGCCATCCGGCAGGGGCGCGAAGGCGCGCGCGTCGAGGACACGCTGACCCTGGCCGAGCTGCGGGCAGCACTTGGCGCGCTCCGGGAGGTCGAGGCAGCCTCTGACGCTCTCCCGCAGCACGCCCACGAACGCGAGACGCCCCGCGCCGATCCACCCGACGAGACACCGCGCGTGGCCCCGGTGCCGCGCAGCCGATGAGCGCGCAGGACGATCAACCGACCAGCGCAGCGCCGATCCGCAAGGCGCTGCTGGCGGTGCTGGTCTTCCAGCTGGCGCTTGCCGGGCTGCTGTTCCTGGGCGATCTCGGGCAGGAATTCACCCTGTCCGCGCCGGGGCGCGACGCGCCGGGCCTCGATCAGCCTACCCGCCCCGGCGACCAGACCCGCCGCTTCGCGCCCCGCACTCTGCCGGCCCGGACCGACGGCCCGCCGATGCCCGTGCGCCTGACGCTGGAGCCCGACGGCGCGGACCGCGCGCTTCTGCGCGGCGAGATCGCGCCCGGCGATGCCGACCCGCTCGCAAGGCAGCTTGCCGCGCTCGACCCGGCGCCACGGGTGATCGCGCTGGACAGCCCCGGCGGCTCGGTCGCCGATGCGCTGGCGATCGGGGAGCGGATGCGCGCGCTGGGCGTCGAGACCGAGGTCGCGGCAGAGGCTGTCTGCCTGTCCGCCTGCCCCTATCTGCTGGCCGCGGGCGTCGAGCGGCGCGTGCATCCCCGCGCCCTGGTCGGCGTGCATCAGCATTATTTCGGCGAGAACACGCTGCTGCCCGCCTTCATCGCGGTCGAGGACATCCAGCGCGGCCAGGGCGAGGTGATGGGCTACCTGATCGCGATGGGCGTCGATCCCGCCCTGATGCGCCCCGCGCTGCTCACCCCGCCGGAGGACATCTATCTTCTGACGGCAGAGGAGTTGTCGGAGTTCCGCATCGTTACAGGCGACTGGGACGACTGATGCCTCTTGCCGGGAGCTGCCCTGGGCCCTAACTCTTGGGCGTGGCGGGGTCTGCCCTTCCCGTGAACGGTTGCATTCCGGTGGCCTTAAGCAATTCCGAGGGAGCTGGCTCTGTCCGGGCCCTGGTCCGGTTACCTGGCGCCCACCTGTATATACAGGTCCTCGGGAATGAGATAACCCCACGGTTGCGGCGGTCCCGTCACGCTCAAGCCTGTCCCGCACGAACATACTGCCCCGCGCACGAAAATGGCCGCACCGGCAATCGGCGCGGCCATCGTCGCGGGTAGGCCCCGGATCAGATGCGGCGGCGCGGCCGGTCGTCCACGCGCGCGGGCACCGTGGCATAATCCAGCGCGGGCTCGACCGCTTCGGGCGCGCGCGGCCCGCCGCCCTCGTCCTCCCGCTCGGCCATCCGCATGATCGAGATGCCGAACTGCACGCCCGAGAAGACGATGCCGTTGAACATCCACAACAGCAGCACCGCGAGCGGCCCGGCCGGGTCGTGCGTCACCAGATGCCAGAGGTTCGCGACGTTGAACCAAAGTATCATCGCGACGAAGGCCGCGGAAATCACGAAGCCGATCACGACCTGGCGGATGTAGAGACGGATGAGGTCTGGCATGGCGCGCTCCCTTGCTTGCCCGTGCTCCAATGTAATGGCTCCGGGCGCCGGGGAAACCCCCTGTGCACCGCCGGCACCGCGCCCGCGTCAGAACGCCTCGGGCCGGGCCTCGCGCGCCATGTGGTCGAGAACGGCGTTGACGAACCCCGCCTCGCGCCCCTCGGGAAAGAAGGCGCGCGCAACCTCGACGTATTCCGAAATCGCCACCCGGGGCGGGGTATCGAGCGCCACCAGTTCCGCACCGCCCGCGCGAAAGAGCGCCCTCAGCGTGGGATCGATGCGCGCGATCGGCCACTTCGCCACCAGCGCGCGGTCGGTCATCTGGTCGATCCTTGCCTGCCAGTTCACCGCCTGCTCGACCACCTCGCGGAAATGGTCCGGATCGCCCTCGGTCATCTCGTCGCCGTCGTAGCTGGCGCCGAATCGGTGCTCGAGGAATTCGCGGATCACCCGCGCGGAACTCTGGCCGGACGCCTCCATCTGAAAGAGCGCCTGGACGGCATAGAGGCGGGCGGCAGATTTCATCTGCCGCGCAGAGGGGGCGCGGGTCGCGGGGTCGGGGGTCATCGGGCGCTCATGCGGTGGAGGGGTCGTCGCCCCCGCGCGCAAGGCGGTATTCCTCGCTCGCGGGCACGAAACCGACGGGTTTCTGCCGGCCGCCCCATCTACGCGCCAGCGCCAGAAGGTGCAAGGCCGCAGCCGCCGCGCCGCCGCCCTTGTTCTGGTCCGCCGGGTCGGCGCGCACGACGGCCTGCTGCCTGTTCTCGACGGTGAGGATGCCGTTGCCGATGCACAGCCCCTGCAGGCCCAGCAGCATCAGGCCCCGCGAGCTGTCGTTGCAGACGGTGTCGTAATGCGTGGTCTCTCCCCGGATCACGCAGCCCAGCGCGACGTAGCCGTCGTAGTTCGACAGCCGCCCCGCCATGCCGATCGCGGGCGGGATCTCCAGCGCGCCGGGCACCTCCACGAGGTCGTGCGCGGCGCCCGCCGCCTCGATCTCGGCCACCGCGCCCGCGATCAGATCGTCGGCGATGTCGCGGTAATAGGGGGCGACCACGATCAGCAGCTTCGCCGGCTTGTCGAACGCGGGCCGGGGCAGCGTGTAATGCCTTTCCTGTCCCGCCATCAGTCCAGTCCCTCGATCCGCCGTGTCCCGACAATCTCCAGCCCGTAGGCCTCGAGCCCCACGACCCGCGGCACGGGCGAATTGGTCAGCAGCACCATCTCCGACAGGCCCAGCGAGGACAGGATCTGCGCGCCCAGCCCGTATTGCCGGAGCGTCTTGGGCGAGGTCTCGCCAGGCTGCGTCATCTTCATCTCGGTGTCGCGCAGGAGCACCACGACGCCGCGGCCTTCGCGCGCCACCTGCTCCATCGCGAGTCCGAATTCGCGCACCCGCCCCGCGGGCCCCGCGCCC
This sequence comes from Rhodosalinus sp., assembly GCF_046542825.1. Taxonomy (GTDB): domain Bacteria; phylum Pseudomonadota; class Alphaproteobacteria; order Rhodobacterales; family Rhodobacteraceae; genus Rhodosalinus. The sequence continues at coordinate 5,553 of NZ_JBKHAQ010000010.1, forward strand.
ACCACGTCGAGCATGGGGTCGAGCGCGTGCATCCGCACCAGCACCGGCCCCTCGCCCGGCACCTCGCCCCTGGTCAGCACGATATGCTCGTCGCCATGCGCGGTGTCGGTGTAGATGCGACGCTGCCACTCCCCCCCGAACTCCGAGGTGATCGTGTCCTCGCGCACCACGCGCACCAGGTTGTCGTGCCGCCGGCGGTAGGCGATCAGGTCGCTGATCGTGCCGATCTTCAGCCCGTGCTTCTGCGCGAAGGACACGAGCTCCGGCAGCCGCGCCATCGTGCCGTCCTCGTTCATGATCTCGCAGATCACGCCGGAGGGGTTCAGCCCCGCCAGCCGCGCCACGTCCACCGCGGCCTCCGTGTGACCCGCGCGGACCAGAACGCCGCCGTCGCGCGCGCGCAGCGGAAAGACATGGCCCGGCGTCGCGATGTCCTGCGCCCCTTTCGAGGCGTCGATCGCCACGGCGACGGTGCGCGCCCGGTCGGCCGCCGAGATTCCCGTCGTCACGCCCTCGCGCGCCTCGATCGAGACGGTGAAGGCGGTCTCGTGCCGCGAGGAATTCTGCTGCGCCATCAGGCTCAGGCCCAGCGCATCAACCCGCGCGGCCGGCAGCGCCAGGCAGATCAACCCGCGGCCGTGCAGCGCCATGAAGTTGATCGCCTCGGGCGTGGCCATCTGGGCGGGGATCACCAGGTCGCCCTCGTTCTCGCGGTCCTCGTGATCGACGAGGATGAACATCCGCCCGTTGCGTGCGTCCTCGAGGATTTCCTCCACCGAAGAGATCGCGTCCCGCCAGCTTTCCTCGACCGGTCCGCGGCTTTCATAGGTCATGGCGCCTGCCTTCGCTTGCCTGAGCCGCATCTAGACCAGCCATGCCGCTTTGGCCAGAGCGCGGGGCCGGCAAGCCGGCCCCTGAAGGCTGTCGCGGCGGCCGGCCCCGGATACGGCGCGCCGCCCCGTCCTTCCTCTTGCGCGAAATACCCTCGGGGGGTGAGGCCCGGCACGGGCCGAGGGGGGCAGACAGCCCCCCTTCCCCGCGGCCCGGCACCCGCTCAGTCGAAGATGTCCTCGATCACGTCGAAAGCTTCGGACAGCGCCTTGCGCCAGAGCGACTTGCGTTTTCTCTTCCGCGTCTTCTTGGCCGGCGAGGGCCGCGGCGGTTCCGCCCGGCGGTCCCGATGCGGCGGGGGTGTCAGCCCGCGGTCGTTCCTGCGCCGCCGCCCCTTCGCGCCGGGCGCGGGAGGGCGGTGCATCTCAGGGTCCACTGCATCCGCGCGCAGCATTTTCAGGTCGTGCAGCGGCGCGCCGCAGGCGGTGCAGACCAGCTCGTGCCGCCCGCGGTCGAACTGCAGCGCCGCGCGCGTGCCGCAATAGGTGCAGGTCGCGATCTTGGTGCCCCGGGGCATTCGCCCTCCCTCAGCCGTTGCGCGCCGCAAAAAGGGCGACAGCCGCCGCGTTGGAGACGTTGAGCGAGCCGAAGCCCCCCGCCGGCGCGATCCGGGCCAGAGCATCGCAGGTCTCGCGTGTGCGGTCGCGCAGGCCCGGCCCCTCCGCGCCCAGCACCAGCACGACCGGCCGGTCGGCCAGCGGCGCGAGCGCCGCGCCCAGATCGGCCTCGGCCGCACCGTCCAGCCCCAGCACGGCGAAGCCCTGCGCCTTCAGTTCCTCCAGCGCGTCTGCAAGGTTGCGCACACGAAGATAGGGCTGCCGCTCCAAGGCGCCGGAGGCGGTCTTGGCGAGCGCCCCGGTCTCGGGCGCGGAATGATGGCGCGGCGCGATCACCGCCGCCGCGCCGAAGACTTCCGCCGAGCGCAGGATCGCGCCCACGTTGTGCGGGTCCGTCACCCGGTCAAGCGCAACGATCCGCAGCGGCGCGGGCCCCGTCATCGCCACCTCCGCCAGCGGCCCCCAGTCGAGCGGCCGCACCTCCAGCGCCGCGCCCTGGTGAACCGAGCCTGCGTCGAGCGGCGCGGCAAAGCGGCGCGGGTCGCTGATCTCGGGCTCCATGCCCGCGGCCTCGATCGCATCGGCCAGCCGGTCGCGGGCATTGCGCGTGACGATCAGGCGCTGCCGCTCGCGGCGCGGGTTCATCAGCGCATCGCGCACGGCGTGCAGCCCGAAGAGCCAGACGGTCTCGGCCGCCGACGCGCGGCGCGCGCGCTCCTTCTCGATCACCCATGCCGGCTTCTTCGCCACGCGCCCTCTCCTGTCGAACGGGGCGGACAATGGGCTCCCTGCCCCAGGCCCGCAAGGGATTTTCCCGTTGACGGCTTCCCGGCCCGCAGATAATGAGCGGCCTACTGTCGGGCCATGGCCCGCCGGTCGGGCGACGCGCTGCAAGGTGCGGCAGCGGACTGTAAATCCGCCGGGGAGACCCATGCCTGGTTCGATTCCAGGGTCGCCCACCATTCCCCACAAAACCAATGACTTAGGTTGCATAACCCGCCGGTGGGCCACCATGGCGGGACACATCATGCGCCTCGCAGCCTATCTCTGCACCTCTCGGCACGGCATTTTCTACTTCCGGTTCCCCGTCCCGGTGGAGCGCCACCCGGCCCAGAAACGCGGGCATATCAAGGTATCTCTGGGCACTAGAGACCCCCGAGAAGCCCTTAAAATCGCGCGCTTTCTCGGAGCCGCTGGACAATCGGTGGTCTCACGGCCAAAGGTCCGCAGCATGCGATACGAAGACATGCGCAATCATGTGCGCGACCATTTCAGCGATATGCTCAAGAAGTTCCAGGACCGAACCGCCGACGAAGGCCCGGCGGATGAAATACGTATGGGGCGTCCGGGCCACCGTCCACCTCAATCGCGGTCAGGACCCAAGGCCCGCCGGGCCGCCACGCCTCAAGAAACCCCACCGCCGCGTTCGCGTCCGGCCCCAAGGAATTTTGCTCGGCTCTGGGAGCATCCGGGGCTATACTATCCCCGATGATGTGATGATGGCCTGCCCGGTCCTCTCCTGCGCCCCCGGCGTCCGTCCCGGAGCTAGGGGCGTTCATTTCGCCCCCCCTTTTTTCGCCTGCCTCCATCCACGCGCTCACGTCATCGGCGCGGTAGCGGACGCTGGTGCCCACCTTAAGGAAGGGCGGTCCCTGACGCTTGGCGCGGCATGCCTCAAGCGCCCTGGTCGAGAAGCCCGTCATCTGGGCCATCTGGTCGGGGGTCAGGTATTCCGGGGTCATGGGGAGCCGCCCACGGGGCAGCTCACGCAGGAGGCGCTCTGCGACGGCCTCCGCTACGGCTTCAACGGTCTGTTGGTTCACGTCTAGTCACCATTCCAGACGGCCCTGCTGTGGCAGTCGGTCGGTTGGTTGACAGGGCCATGCCCCGCGCCCCCGCATGGGGCGCTGCCCCCGCGCGGCACGTCCCGGTGCGCCGACGCAGGTCCCGACGCCGGTGTTCAACGGCGTCCCCTGTTTCAGGGTAGTCTGACCCTATCTTGCCCTTGGCGGCCCGCCTTGGGAAACCCCAATTGGCCCCTCCAGCCCTCAATCCGTTGCTGTGGAGGGCTCAAGCAGGGCGAGGATGGCCGTCGTCATGCGCTCCTGCTCTGCAAGAAGCGTGTCGAACAGCGCCCGCTCGTTGATGTAGACGCCCTCAATCCCCGGCACGGTGTGGTCCAGCAGCAGGCAGGCGTTCACCCGGTCCACCCGCGCCCACCAGTCCGCAAGGTCCTCGGGCATGATGTCGCGGTTGCTGGCCCGCTCCTTGTTCAACGTGACCGCCGCCACCGGGTCGCCCGGCAGGGCGTCCGGGTCGTCAACAACCTTGAGGGCGCAGTTGTAGGCGGCGCGGAAGTCGCGCATGGCCTTGTTCGCGGTCGTGGCTCCGTGTTTGTCGGTGATCCGGCGGGGCTCCTCGCGACGGCGCTGCGCTTCACCTCTGTTATGGGCATGTCGGCCCACTTGGGCAGGTAGCGGTCCAGCCGCTCCAACATGTCGGTGACAGACAGCTCGACACAGCCCCGGGCCAGCATGTCCGCGCCATACTCCTCGAACATGCGGCGCCCCGTCCACGCGCGCGCGTCGTCAGGCGGCGGGGCGTTGGGGTCGATGCCGCGCTTGATCTGGTCCAGCACCGCGAGCGCCCGGCTGCGCGCATCGTCCAGCGTCATCTCCTCGGTGCCCCCGAGGGTGTGGCGGACGGTCTTGACCAGCACCCGCCGCCCGCGCGGACCCTGCCAGAGGTCGCGCTGCACCTTGTATGACTTCCCTGTCTTGTTCACGGCAACGAGGAGCCCCGTCACCTTCGCATCCTGCACCACTGCGAGCTTCCCGTCGAAGGCGAGGGCATCACCCGCGCCTCTGTCAGCTTCTCCGGCATTCGTTGCCCTCCTGCGAACCGTGTGGCAGCCTGCCTGCGAACCGTAAACGAACCGGGAGCGGACCGGGCGGGTTAGGGTAGCCTAGGGTGAAGGTAGCTCCAAATGCCTGAGAACGCTACTGTTCAGGGTGGACGTGAGGGCGGGAAAGGGTTACAGTCTGCCGCCTTCCAATCGGCAGGCTCAGGGTGCGAGTCCTTCCGGGACCGCCACCCCCTCACTCCACCGTGAAGGTGACAGGCTCGGACATGACCGGCGGATCGTGGGGGACGTGGAAGGCATCGCCCAGCAGGAGCCACATGGTGTGCTCACCCGGTTCGAGATCGAGCGTCACCTCGGTCTGGCCGCCGCCGAAATGCCTGTGCTGCCCGTCCGACAGGATGGGCGCGGCGAAGTCGAAGCCGTCCTGCGAGACGTCGATGATCAGGTGGTGATGGCCGGTGTTTTCCCACTCCACCCCTGCAGGCGCGACGCCCATGCCCGAAAGCCCGAAGCGGACGGTGACGGGCGAGCCCACCGTCGATCCGGCCTTGGGTTCCACGATGTAGACCGTGGCGCCTTCCGGCGACGGGGTGCGGTCCTGTGCCAGCGCGGGCACGGCCAACGACAGCACGGCAAAGGCCGCGGCAGCGTGTCTTTTCATTGCTGTTTCCTCCCTGGACGGGGCTTTCTTCCCCAGCGTCAACTTAGGCGGGACGCGGGCTTCGGCAAGCGTGCCAGCTGCGCGGCGATCCCCGGCGCAGTGGCTTCCTCCGGCAGGACGTGCACCCGCCGTGCAAGGGCCCTGCAATCGAGCAGCACGCTCTGCACGGCGGTCGGCGGCGCGGGCGTCCAGCGCCAGGGGAGCCGCGCAGCGGTGGCCAGATCGGCCATCGCGACCGCCCCTGGTGCCGCCACGTTCAGCACGGGCGGGAGCGGATCGGTGTCGGCGGCCAGCGCGCCGAGCACATGCGCCAGCGTTGCAGGGCCGATGTAGCTGCGCAGCGGTCCCCGTCCGTCCGCGAAGCGATCGATCTCCAGCGCGCCGCCCGGTGCCAGCCGGGCCGCATTGCGCATCAAGGCGTCCGCGCCGAAGACGTTGCCGATGCGCAGGGCGCAGACCTCCAGCCCTTCGGACCGCGCCGCTGCACAGACAGCCTCTGCGTCCAGTTTGGCGCGGCCATAGGCGCTTGCCGGGCGTGGCGCATCCGTTTCCGAAAAGGGGGCGTCGCCGGGCATGCCGTAGACGGCCTGCGACGAGGCATAGAGCACGCGCGGGATGCCCACCGTGCGCGCCGCATCCAGGCAGGCGCGCGCAAGCGCCGCGTTCAGCTCCAGCGGCGTGTCGCCCCCCGGGGTGACGCCCGACAGCACGAGCATTGCCGCGGGCGGGCCGTCGCCCAGCGCAAAAAGCAGGCCTTCCGGCCCCTCCAGCGGAGCCCAGTGCAGCGCGCCCGCCTCCTGCTGCCGGCTCTGCCAGAGCGGGTCGAGCGGCGGCGGCGCGGCGGCCCAGGCGCGGGCGAGCAGCCGGCCGATCCGCCCGCTGCCTCCCGTGACCAACAGCCGGCCCGTGGTCAGCGCCTCAGCCCTCGCCGCCGGTCACGGTCAGGCCCAGCAGGCGCCAGGTCTGCATCCCGCCCCGGTAGTAGCTGATCTTCTCGGCCGGGAAGCCCGCCTCGATCATGCGGCGGATGGCGACGGGGGACTGGCCGCACCACAGCCCGTTGCAGAAGAGCGCGACGGCACTGGCCTCGGTGCAGTCCCAGCCGTCGAAGTCGATCTCGCAGCCAAGCTCGCTCATCCGGTCGACGGCCTCCGTGTAGGGAATGTTGACGGCGCCCGGAATGGTTCCGCCCGCGAACCAGTCCGGCGTGCGGCTATCGACGACGATCACCTCGGGGTCCTGCAGCATCCCGATCAGCTCGAGCTCGCCGATGGTTGAAACCCCCTCGGCCGGCTCGTGGGGCTGGATGCAGAACTCCGGGCAGGGCCGCGAGGTCAGTGCCCAGCTGCCTTCCAGCCTGTTCTCGGGATCCTGCACCCGGCGGATCTCGACAGAGCCCGAGCGGGTCTCGACGGTGACGCTGTCGATCTCGGGCGTCAGGCCCACGCGCGGATCCTCTTCGGCCCCGGCAGGAAGCGCCACGGCCAGGGCGACCGCCGGCAGCGCGGCGCGGATTGCTGTGCGGATCATGTCTCTCCTCCCTCTTGCGGATCGTCCTAGCGTATCACATGCACGGCGCAGGCGGCATGGCGAACGACCTGCGTGGCCGTGCTGCCCAGCAACAGGTTCTGCATCCCCGGCCGGTGCGAGGCGACGACAATGCAGTCGGGGTCGTTCTCCTCGGCCCAGTCGAGGATGGTGCGCCCGGCGTGCCCGTCGACCACGATCGCCTCGCCCCCCGGCACATCCCCAGCCATCTGCGACAGTTCCTCCTCGATCGCCTTGCGCGCGTTCTTGAGGTAATCCTGCGGCATGTAGGAGACGGCGTAGCTGGGCAGCCGCTCGATCACGTGCAGGAGCGTCACGCGCCCGCCCTCGTCGGCCAGAAGCTTTGCAACCTTCAGCGCCCCCGCGGCATCGCGTCCCTCCTCGAAGGAGATGGGCACAAGGATGTGCTTGTACATGCGGTTTCCTTTCCTTGATCGCACCTCACCATGAGGCTGCCTGTCCCGTCCGGTCCTTGACGCGAATCATGTCAGGCCCGCGCCACGGTGGCGCAGCAGGACCGGCACGACCAGATCCTCCTCGTCCGTCAGATGCCGATCGAGCAGGGGCGCGAAAGTGGCCAGATCCTCGGCCAGCCGCCCGGCGGGATCGGCTGTGGCGCCGCCCTGCCCCGCCGCGGCGATCAGCGCGTTGGCCCGCTCCGCCAGCCGCGCAAGCCAGGGGTCGAGCGCGTGATGATCCGCGTCAAGCAGGCCGAACCCGCGCTCGAGTTTCGACTCGAGCCGCGTGAGAACGGGGAAGTAGTGGTGATCCTCGATCATGTGGTGGCCGTGCAGCTCCTGCAGGAACATGCCGCCGAAGCGCGACAGCCGCGGCGCGAAGGCGGCGGGATCCATACCGCCGGCTTCCGTCGCGCGCGCCTCCTGCGTCAGCAGGCCGGAGAGCTTGCGGAACATCCCGTGCCGGTCGAGCCAGAACTGCACCAGCCCGGCGAAACCTGGATCCTGCGCCCAACGCGCACGCGGATAGACCTCCAGCAGTGCGGTCAGGGCCTCGGGCAACCCGTCGCGGATGCCCAGCGCCAGCGGATCGTCCGGCTCAGCCGAAGGTTGCGACGGCATCGTACATCACCGGCTCGAAATTGCGGCAGAGATCGTTGAAGCGGCGGTTGTGCCCGCGCATCTCTTCCGAGCGCAGCATCGCGAGGAAATCCTCGCGCCGCTCCCGCTGCGAATAGTTGGCGATGCGGGTCTGCGCGTCGTTGACGTGCAGCGCAGCGGCAACGAAGCCGGGCTGGCGCGAGATGAAGTTGTCGTAGGCCTGGCGCAACTCCTCCAGCAGGTCCGGGCAGGTGCCGGGCGAACACTCGAAGGTGGTGATGACGGTCTGGCAGTCGCGCTCGGGATCGACGGTGAGCATGGGCGGCCCTCCTTTGACGAGATGAGTCTGGCACGTTTGCCGGGTGGCGAAAAGCGCGCCGCGCCACGAAGAATTTTCGATCGAAAATTCTTCTGCGGGTGGCGATCGGAGCGCGGGAGGTTTTTCGATCGAAAAACCTCCCGCTGGGTCAGACGTTGGGCTCGCCCTCCAGCCCGAGCAGGCGACGCATCGTCGTCCAGTGCCCCGGCAGGCGCGGCGGTCGCGCCAGCCCCTGGGCGATCTCCGCCTCCCACGGGGCCATCTCGCGCGCGGCGAAATCCCGGCCCCAGTCAAGAAAGCGCATCGCGTCGCCCGGACGGAGGCGGCAGGCAGAGCCCACCAGCCCCACCAGTGTCTCGGCAGGCGAATACCATTCGTCCTGGATCGCCGTGACCCTGCCCCGCATCAGCGGCCCGATCGCGCGCATCAGCCGCGTGTCGGAGAAGACGAGCAGAAGGCGCCCCATCTCGCTCCGGTCATAGCCGATGAGCGGCGGGAAGGTGTCGAAGAAGACCGCCCGCCCGTCCTGCAGCGCGAAGTTGCGGATCGAGGGGTGGAAACCCACCCGCGCCGGGTGCCCCCGTACCGCGTGCCAGAAACGGGCGATCTCCTGCCCCGCCGCCTCCAGCAGCGCGACCGCCCCCGCGCCGTCGGCGGCGCGGATCTGCGGGCGCAGCATCGCCTCGGCCGGCAGCGCCTGCTGCACGACGACCGGGGCGAGGCCGCCGTCCAGCGGCACAAGGCGGAACGCCGTCTCCGGCACCCGCAAGCCTGTCTCTTGCAAGAGCGAAAGATAGGCATCATGCGACGTGGCGAGACGGTCCAGCAGGTCGCGGTCGCCCAGCGCGCGGTAGACCTTGATCACCCGGTCGGACCACGGGCCTTCTGCGGGGCGGAACGGCGCGCAGAAATAGCCCAGCCGCGAGACCGGCCGCGTGCCGCGCGCACGTTCTGCCCGGATCAGGCGGGCCAGTTCCTCCGTCTCGTCGGTCATCGCACCTCCGGCTTCATGGCGCGCCCTCTAGCCCGATCAGAGGCGGCGCGCCACCTCCGCAGCCAGCGCGCCGATCTCGTCGCGCGCAGGCGTCCTGGGCGCCTCGAGCGCGCCGAGGCCCTGGCCCAGCGTCTCGGCATAGACGACGCGGTGGGCCAGCGCCGTGTCGGCGACCATCGCCTCGAGCGCGCGGGCCGCCTCGGCCACTTCGGCACCCAGCCGGGTGCCGGCGCGGGCACGGTTCATCACCAGCATCGCGGGCCTGCCCTCGCGCCGGGCAAGGTCGAGCACGCCTTCGGTCGCCCACAGGTCGACATGCGACGAGGCAACCGGCACCAGCACCAGATCCGCAGCCCTGAGCCCCGGGCGCAGGTCGCTGTCGGCCTTGGGCGGGGTGTCCACGATGACGAAGTCGTGGCTGCAGGCGAGCTTGCGGGTCTCGTAGCCCACCCCCCAGGCGGAGGAGGTCGAGAACTCGATGTCCGGCGCCTCCATCCGCTCGATCCGGGTCATGAACCAGCGCCCGAGGCTGCCCTGCGGATCGGTGTCGATCAGCGCCACCGAATGCCCGGCGCGCGCCCAGGCGACGGCGAGGTTCGCGGCCAGCGTCGTCTTGCCGGAGCCGCCCTTCTGCTGCGCGATGGTGATGATCCGCCCTTCGGCCATGGCTGCGCCCCCGATGGTGCCGCCGGAGCCGGCGGAGAATGCCGCAGCGCAGCATAACAGGCTGCGGGGCAGAGCGCCAGCGCCTGCACGCTGGCCGGGCCGGGCTGCGTTAAAAATGCGTTAAGCCTCCTGCGCCAGAGTCCCCGTGCAGCAGCGGAGGCCGCGATGCGACGCATGATTCTGAGCCTGTGCCTCGCCGCACTGGCGTGGACGCCGGCCACGGCCGGGCCCTGGCCGCGGGAGGAGGGCCGCGGCTTCGCCGCGCTGGCCTGGCGCGGCGGGGCGCAAGCCGCGGGAGCCTACACCTCGTTCTATCTCGACTACGGGCTGGGGCCCCGCCTGACCCTCGGGCTCGATGCCGGGCGCGCGCGGGACGGCGGCGGAAAGGCGATCCTGTTCATCCAGCGCGCCGGAACCGCGGGCCGCTTCCGGCAGTCCTGGCAGCTGGGCCTCGGCGCAAGGAACCGCGCGGCCGTCCTGACGCCCGGCCTGTCGCTGGGACTCGGGTTCGGCGATGCGCGGCGCAGCGGCTGGCTGACGGCCGATGCCGTCGCTCCGATCGGAGCGGACGGCGCCACGGACCTGAAGCTTGACCTGACCGCAGGCCTCTCCCACCCCGACGGCCGCAAGTCGATACTGCAGCTTCAGAGCGGGCGGATGGGCGACGATCTGCCCTTCGCCAAACTGGAGGCGAGCGTCGCGCTGCCGCTGGGGCGACGCACCTCGCTCACGCTTGGCGCCTTCCGGGGCCTGGGCGACAACGACGAGCGCGGTGTGGCGATCGGCCTCTGGCAGCGGTTCTGATCTGGCGCCTGATCTCGCCATGCCCTACCCATCCGCACATGGCGCAATCCCTGATTCTAGAGACCGACGAAGAAGCCCGCACGCTGGCGCGGCGGCTGATCGACACCGCCCGCCACGGCGCGCTTGCGGTGCGCGACCCCGAGACCGGGCATCCGATGGTGAGCCGCGTGGCGATTGCGACCGACCCGGAGGGCGCGCCGCTGAGCCTGGTGTCGGACCTCTCGCACCACAGCCGCGCGCTGAAGAGCGACCCGGCGTGTTCGCTGTTGCTGGGCGAGCCGGGGGCGCGGGGCGATCCGCTGACCCACCCTCGAATCACGCTGATCGCCACCGCGCGATTCCTGCCGCACGGCGACCCGGGCCATGCCGAGCTTGCCGCGCACTACCTGGCGCAGCACCCCAAGGCGAAGCTCTACATCGGCTTCGGCGACTTCGCGCTGCTGCGCTTCGAGGTATCGCACGCCCTGCTCAACGGCGGCTTCGGAAAGGCCTATGTTCTGGAGCCCGCCGATCTGACGCCGGGCGCCTGACCGGGACGGCACTGGCGGGCGACCTGCGTCATTCAATGGTCTTCAAATACCCGTCGCGACGGTGCCGTCCGCCGGGCGTGCGAACGAAGCCCGGCATGGGTATTTGTGGACCATTGAAAACCGGGGCCGTAGCCCGCGCGGACGCCGGTTCAGCTGTCCATCCGCACGGTCACGCTGACCCGGCCGCGCACCGGCTGGGACCAGTTCAGGCGCAGCTGGTCGCGGTCAGGCCCGATCTCGAGGTCGGCATGCGGCATCTCGGGCACCGAGACGCCGGCGGCGTTGCGGGTCCGGTCGGTGGGCACCAGCGCGACGATCTCGCGTGCGCGTCCGCGGAATGGCAGCCGTCCCCCGGTGTCGAGGATCCACGAGGCGGCTTCGCTGTTCTGCGTGTGGCTCAGGCGCAGCGGACAGGCGGCGCGATAGACGACGTTGTGAAAGGTGTTGCCGTCGAAGGTGACGTCGCGCGTCCGCCCGTAATCGAGGTCGGCAAAGGTGGTGTCCACTCGCTCGACCCGGTCTATGGCGCCACCCACCGCGCGAAACACGTTGCCGCTGACCGTGAGACCCGTGATCCCGTGCCCCGGTCCGTGCGGTTTGACCACGAGATAGGAGAACCAGGGCGCGACCCCGCCACAGAGGAAGGTGTTGTCGGTCATCGACAGCCCCGCGAAGCTGAAGCCGCCGGTATAGGTCGGGTTGGGGTCGCGCTCGTTCGTCCACTCGACGAAGCAGTTGTCGACGTAGTTGCCGGTGATCGTGGCGGAGGTGTTGGTGGTCACCAGCGCGATGCCTGCGAGCCGCACGCCGTTGGCCGCCGAATCGCCCTGGAAGAAGTGATTGCCCGAGATGATGCTGTTCTGCCCGCCGAGGATCGCGAAGTGGCGGAACTGCGTGCAGCGGTTGTTGCGCAGCTTCACGTCGTTGGCGTTGGCGTTGAGCGCCACCGTGGTGCGGTTCTGCGCCAGCACGTCGCCTTCGCGGGTGATGAACTGGCAGCGGTCCACCAGCAGGCCCTGGCAGCCCTCGCCGATCGAGGTGATGCCACGGTCGCGCGGGCGGGTGATGAAGCATTCGCGCAGCTGGAAGCCGACGCCCACGGGCGCCAGCATGATGCCGCTGGCCACCGTGTTGCACTGGACCTCGATGTCGGCCAGCGCGAAGCGGTCGAGCCGGTCGAAGCCGCTGAAATCCAGCATGTACTTGAAGCGGGTGAAGGTGAAGACCTGCGTGCCTTCGGCGTCGTAGAGCGGCTCCGACAGCGTGAGGTCCCCGGCGGCCACGTTCTTGGAGCGGACGTAGATCTCGCGCCCCACGCCCGCGCCCTCGACCAGCGCGCCGACGGGGATGTTGGCGATGTTGGTGACGTTGCTGAGCCGGCGGGGCGCAGATGCCGAATATGTCGCCTGCGAGGTCACGACTTCGGGCTCCCAGACCGTGTCGCCCTCGGCATAGATCTGGCCGTTGCGGATCACCCGCCGCTGCGCGAAGCTCGAGCGGTTGGGCACCGCCGCGGCCATGTCGATCGGCCCCGAGATCGAGACGCGCCGCCCGCCCATGTCCAGCGATTCGTGATCGGCGTTGTTGAGCAGCGCCTGGAACGCCTTGCGAAAGCCCTGCTCCTCGTCGCCGAAGGCGTCGATATAGACCGGCAAGCGGAAGTCGCGGGTCAGCGACAGGATCGCGTCGTCGGGCATCGACAGCTGCCCCTCGAAGATCATCGGGCTGTCGAGCGTGACATTCTGCGTCAGCCGCCAGATGCCCTCGGGCACCAGCACGCGCCGGCCGTTCGCGGCCCGGTCGGCGGCCTCGAAGGCGGCGCTGTCGTCGGTCGTGCCGTCGCCCACGGCACCGAAGTCGCGCACGTCCACCCAGCTCATCATGTCGCGGTGAAAGACGTGGGTCGCGTCCTCGATCCGCACATCGTCGATGCGCACCACGCCGCCCGAGGGGCCGGTGAGGTCGAGGCCGAAATGGCCGTAGGCGGGGTCGGTGCCCCAGACCATGTCGACGCCCCTGCGCAGCCCCGGCCCGACAATCGCGCTGATCTCGACGACCTCACCGTATTGCGTGAGCGGCACGGTTGGTCCGGTTTCCGTCAGGCCGCCGACGCCCGTGCCATCGGCGCGCGCCGGCCAGCCGGCGATGCGCACCGACGGCAGGTTGCCCGACACGGCCTTTACCCGCGCGGTGACGCGCAGGTAGCAGCCTTCAAGCATCGGCGTCTGCCCCATGTAGCGCAGCCGCTGCACGTCATCGGCCTTGAGCAGTTCCAGACAGCCGCCGAAGTCCTGGTCGGCGGGGACGAAGGCCGCGTTCGGATCGCCCTCGTAGGTGTCGGTGCCGGGCGTGCCGTTGCCCTTCGACCATTGCCCCAGACCGTCCGCGAAGGGCGGCGGCATCAGGACCGCGCCCTCGGTGATCGCCTTGTTCATCGCTTGCCCCTTCTCGCCGCGCCGGAACCCGCTCCGGATCCTCTCGCTTCGTGGGTAGCGAGCGTGGCTTAACACTCCGCGAGACCACCGGTACGTTGCGTGCGAGGCAAAAGAGGACGAAGCGGATGCCGTTCAGGCTGAAGGAAACCGATCCCACGCTGGGCGACGCGGTCCGCCGTATCGCGCTGGAACAGGTGCAGCGGGCGCAGCGCGAGGCCTCGGACGCCGATCTTGCGCCGGGCCACGCGATCCACCAGATCCGCAAGCGCTGCAAGAAGCTGCGGGGGCTGATCCGCATGGTGCGCCCCGGCTTTCCAGCCTACGCGGAAGAAAACGCCGCCATCCGCGACCTTGCGCGCGGCCTGTCCGGCCTGCGCGATCTCGAGGCGCTGATCGAGACGCACGACCGCCTGATGGCGCGCGACGAGGCCGAGGCAGGGCGCTTCGCCCCGGTCCGCGCGGCGCTGACGCGGCGCAAGCCGGACACGATGGAGCAGGTCGGCGACGACACCCGCACCGCGCTCGAGGCGCTGGCGCAGCGCATCCCCGGGTGGGAGGTCAGGGGCAAGCCGCGCAAGGCGCTGGAGGGCGGGCTGCGCAAGACCTGGGAGCGCGCGGCCCGCGCGCATGATGCCTGCCGGCAGGCGCCCACCGCAGAGGCGATGCACGAATGGCGCAAGCGGGTGAAATACCACTGGCACCACTGCCGCATCCTGACGCCGGTCTGGCCCGGCCCCGTGGGTGCGCGTGCGGAAGAGGCGAAGCGGCTTTCGGACATCCTGGGCGATCATCGCGACCTGGCGCTCTATTCGGACTACCTGGCATCCGCCGAGGCGCCGAAGCTCTCGCCCGAGGCCGCAACCGATCTTGGGCGGATCGCTGATCGCGCGCTGGCGGAGCTTGAGCGCGAGGCCTTTGCGCTCGGCGCGCGGTTCTTCGTGGAAAAGCCCAAGCGCGTCGCCGTCCGGCTGGCCGCGTTCTACCGGATCTGGGAGGCAGAGCCGCGGCGCCAGGCATGATGTCGGCAGGCGGGTGCGTGCGAGCACGCACCCTACGGACGCCGCGTCAGGCCGCGACCTCGGGCGCCTCGAGGATGCGGACGCCGTCGATCTTCCATCCGCCTTGCCCGTCCGGCTCCATCCTGTAGTCGAGCACATGATTGGCGCCCGCGCCATCGCGGATCAGCACCTTCTGATGCAATGCGCCCTCCCGCTCCTCCAGGTCGAGGAACCGCACCTCGTCGGGCCGCCAGACCATCGGGTAGCCCTGCCGCACCATGCGCCCGAAGGTCTCGGGCGTGCGAAAGATGCCCTGGATGCCCGGACTTGCATAGGTGAAGGCGCGCGCGAAATCGTCGGCGAGGAAGGCGTCGATCTGGCTCTGGATCACGTCCCGTATCGCCGGCGCGGCGGCCTCGTCTGCCCGCAGCGGCACCGCGAGCGCGAGCGTGGCGAGAAGGGCGAGCAGCAGGCGGCGCATGGGCGGGTCTCCTTCGGCTGACGCAGGGACAGCTAGACCGGTCGCCGCCAGCGTCAAAGCACGCGGGCGAAGGCGCGTTCCAGTTCGCGCACCGCACCCGTCTGGAAGCAGTGCCCATGCGCCAGCACGAGGCGCTCGGGGCGCCAGGCGATCATCCGCTCGACGCCTGCGCGGAGCTTGGCCTTGTCGAAGGTGGCGGCCATGTCGGGCGGCATCCGGCCCTTCGGATGCGCGATGCCTGCCAGCCGCACCAGCGGACGCATGAACCAGGGCAGGCGCGCGGGCTCGAAGTTCTCGATCAGGTCGGTCAGGATCAGCGTGCGCGAGGCGCGGTGGAAGAACACCGCCTCGCGGTGCACCGCGCTTCCTTCGACGATGAAATGGTCGATCTCGGCCGACCACGGCGCGGGGCCGCCCAGCCCGTGGTCAACCCGCAGCGTCATCCCGCGCGAGGCGGCGCGCCCGGCCACGCCCGGCGCGGCCCATGTCTCTGCCTGCGGGCACGCCTCGGCCCAGTCTCCGAGCCAGGCGTAGTGGATCCAGTTGGGCGCGATCAGGTGGCGGATCGGGCCGATCTCCGCAAGCCTCTCGCACAGTTCCGGCCGCCGCGGGATCGGCGAATGCAGCCAGAGCCCGCCGTCCGACAGGCGCACCACGGTCATCCGCGTCGAGAAGGGCATCCCGTAGAAGCGGATCGCGGGTCCGTCCACCAGCCACAGGTCGCACCCGAAGGGCTTGGGCGTGAAGAGGGGCGGATACCCTCGCGGCACCGCCCGCCCCCGTCAGACCAGTTCGCCCGCGAGGGCCTTGTCGATCAGCGCCACGGTCTCGGCCACGCCATAGACCGCGATGAAGCCGCCGAAGCGCGGCCCCTGCGAGGCCCCCAGCAAAACCTCGTAGAGCGCGCGGAACCAGTCGCGCAGCGGATCGAACCGCTCGCGCCCGACGGCGTAGACGACCGACTGCAACGCTTCGGCGTCCGCCGCGCCGTCCCATGCGCCGAGCTTGTCGCGCAATTCGGTCAGCGCCTCGCGCTCGAGATCGGTGGGCGCGCGGTAGACCTTCGCCGGCTTCACGAAGTCGTTGAAGTATCGCACCGCGTAGCCCGCCGCCTGATCCAGGTCCGGGTGGCTTTCGGGGCTGGCCTCCGGCGCATAGCGGCGGATGAAGCCCCAGAGCACCTCCCTGTCCTCTGCCGAGGAGACCGAGGCGAGGTTGAGCAGCATCGAGAAGGGCACCACCATTCCGCTTGTCGGCACGTGGCCCGAATGGATGTGGTAGACCGGGTTTTCCAGCTGCTTTTCCAGCGGCTGGTCGGGGTAGGCGCGCAGCTGCTGGTGATATTCGTCCATCGCCTTGGGGATGACGTCGAAATGGAGCCGCTTCGCCGTCTTGGGCTTGAGGAACATGAAATAGCTGAGCGACTCGGTCGAGGCATAGGTCAGCCATTCGTCGATGGTCAGCCCGTTGCCCTTCGACTTCGAGATCTTCTCGCCGTTCTCGTCGAGGAACAGCTCGTAGGTGAAATGCTCGGGCGGCTTCGCGCCAAGGATGCGACAGATGCCGTCGTAGACCGGCGTGTTGGTCGAGTGGTCCTTGCCATACATCTCGAAATCCACGCCCAGCGCCGCCCAGCGCGCGCCGAAGTCGGGCTTCCACTGCAGTTTCACATGGCCGCCGGTCACCGGCACCGTCCACTCGCGCCCGCGCTCGTCGTCGAAGGTGACCGTGCCCTCGCGCGCATCCACATGCTTGATCGGCACGTAAAGCACGCGCCCCGTCTCCGGGTGCAGCGGCAGGAAGATCGAATAGGTCTTCTGCCGCTCCTCGCGGAGCGTCTTGAGCATCAGTTTCATCAGATCGTCGTAGCGCTCGGCGCAGCGCAGCAGGATCTCGTCGAAGGCGCCGGAGCGGTAGAACTCGGTGGCCGAATAAAATTCGTACTCGAAGCCGAAGGCGTCGAGGAAGCGGCGCAGCATCGCGTTGTTGTGGTGCCCGAAGCTCTCGTGCGTGCCGAAGGGGTCCGGCACGCTGGTCAGCGGTTTCTGCAGGTGCTCGCGCAAGCCCTCGGGATCGGGCACGTTCTCGGGCACCTTCCGCATCCCGTCGAGGTCGTCGGAAAAGCAGATCAGCCGCGTCGGGATATCCGAGATCCGCTCGAACGCGCGGCGGATCATCGTGGTGCGGGCCACCTCGCCGAAGGTGCCGATATGCGGCAGGCCGGAGGGGCCATAGCCCGTCTCGAACAGCACATGCCCCTTTTCCGGCGGCCCCTTCTCGTAGCGTTTGAGCACGCGCCGCGCCTCTTCGAAGGGCCATGCCTTCGCGTCCATCGCTGCGTGTCGCACGTCACTCATCGGTTGCCTCCGGGGGATGCGGCGCGACCTGGCGCCGCCCGCGCCGCTCACCTATTGCCGGGGCGTCGGACAGTCAATAATGTCGTCCATGGACATACCCCGGACCCCGAAAATGAACGACACCGTCACGCCCCCCCTGAGCGCGCAGGATTGCCTTGTCGCGCTGATGGTCGCAGTCTCCGCAAGCGACGAGGATCTTCGCACCGCCGAGCTGGTCAAGATCCAGGCGCAGGTGAACCATCTGCCCGTGTTCGGCGACTATGACATCGATCGTCTGAACCTGGCCGCGCAGGTCGTCTTCGACCTCTTCGAGCAGGAGGACGGGCTCGACGCGCTGTTCGGCCTGCTGCGCGAGAACCTGCCCGAGCGGCTTTACGAGACCGCCTATGCGCTGGCCTGCGATGTGGCCGCGGCGGACGGCATGCTGCGCGAGACGGAACTGCGCCTGCTGGAAGAGATCCGTTACGAGCTGAACATCGACCGGCTGCATGCCGCTGCGATCGAACGGGCGGCAAGGGCGCGGCACATGCGGGGATGACGGCGGCAAGGAGCCTGCGCGCGGCCCTCCTGTCCGTCGCGGTCGGCGCGGCCTGCGCCGTGTCCGCGGCCGCCGCCCAACTCGAGGCGCGCATCGACCTTTCCGAACAGCTCATGACGGTGCGCTACAGCGGCCAGACGATCGCCACCTGGCCCGTCTCGACCGCGCGTCCGGGCAAGGTCACGCCCACCGGCACCTTCCGCCCCGAGCACCTGTCGGCGAACCACCGCTCGTCGCTCTACAACGACGCGCCGATGCCCTGGTCGGTCTTCTTTCACGGCAACTACGCGATTCACGGCACCGATCAGGTCGAGCGCCTGGGCAGCCCGGCCTCCGCGGGCTGCGTGCGGCTCGCGCCAGACAATGCGCGCCTGCTCTTCAACCTCGTGCGCAAGGTGGGCTTCGACGCCACGCGGATCGTTATCCGGCCCTGACGTTTTCAGGCATAGAGCGCGGCCCAGCGGCGCAGGAACTCGCTCTGCATCCGGCGCGAGCGGCCGGCCCAGGCGCGGGAGCCCGCGGGGCGGTCGAGTTGCGCGGGCGTGAGTGTCGCACGATGACCCAGGTCGCCCGTGAGGATCGCGAAGCTCAGCATCCGCCCGCCCGGCGACGCCAGATAGCCCGTAAGCGTGCTCACGAAATGCAGTGTCCCCGTCTTGGCATGCACCTCGAAGGGCGTGTTGCGCATCGGCGCACCCCGCTCGTCGCGCACGTCGTAGCGCTCCAGCAGCGGCTGGAACCCGCGCGCGCGCCCGGCGGCCACCATCGCGCCGGCCAACTCGGCGGCGGTGACGCGCGAGGCGTCGCCCAGCCCCGAATGATCCACGAAGCTGCAGCTTCTCATGCCCAGTTCCTCGGCCGCCCAGCGCGACATCGCCCCGGCCGAGGCAGCGAGCGACGAGGCGGGTGCGCCATGCGCCAGCGTTGCCGACAGGCCGACCGCCTCCGCCGTGAGGTTGGTGGAATAATCGAGCATGTCGCGCAGGATGTCGTCCAGCGATGCGCTTTCATGGCGTGCCACCACCTGCGCGCCGTCCGGCAGCGCCACGGCCTCGACCGGTGCAGGCAGGCGCAGTCCGCGGGCGCCGGCGAGTGTCTGGAAGACCTCGCCCGCGTAGAGCGCCGGGCGCCGCACCGGCAACCAGCGCGCGCCCTCGTCGCCCAGCGCGCCGCGCGCCACGCTCCAGTGATCGCGCCCGTCCTCGTCCCGGTAGGTATAGACGGGGCCGGCGCGATCCTCGACCTGCATCCGCGCGATGCGCACCTCGGGTCGGTGGCGGACCGAGCGCGCGTCCATCGTCACGTCGTAGTCGCTGCCGGCCCGTTTCCAGCCAAAGTGGACGCGGTTGAAGTTCAGGTTGAGACCAGAGATCGCGGGGTTGTATCCCACATAGGCCGGCTGGCCATCGTCGATCGTCCGCTCGTTGGGCAGCGCGCCGCCCCAGACACGGAAAGCGCCCAGCACCTCGCGCAGCCCGGCCTCCCTGACCGCGGCGGCGAGATCGGCCAGCGCGTCGGTGTCGAGCGTCGGATCGCCTCCGCCCGCAAGGATCAGGTCGCCCTTCAGGACGCCGTCCCGTATCTCGCCCGCGGCCAGAACCCGCGTCTCGAACCGATGATCCGCGCCCAGCGCCTCGAGCGCGTAGAGCGCGCTGATCGCCTTGGCCGTGCTGGCCGGCGGCAGCGCCTCGTCCGGCGCATGGGTTTCCAGAAGCGTGCCAGTCTGCAGGTCCGTCAGCGCGATGCCCACGCGCCCCGGCAGTCCCGCTCGTGCGACAAGATCCTCCGGGGTCGGCAGTGCGCGTTCGACGACGTTCCCGGAGCGTGCCAGGGGCCGCAACGAGGCGGCGGGCGGCACGGCGGCGGCGGGCGGCGCCGTCATCGCTGCGGCCGCAGCGGCACCGGTGAGAAATGCCCGTCTGTCCAGTCCCATGCGCCTGACCTCGCGCCGCCTACGGGCGGCAGGTAAACGCAGCGGCCCTCGGGTGACAAGCGCCCTTCCCGCTTTCGCGCTTCACGAGCGCGTGCCGGGCGCAGGCTTTGTGTGGAAGGCCGCCGGGCTTATGGTCGTCGCCAAGTGGCACGGTGGCCCCGCAGACCCTGGCTTCGATGCCGGGCACCCTGCTGCTGCTGACGGCCTATGCCCGGGCGCCGGCCACGCGCCTTGCTCCTTTCGTACGCTTCCAGCTTCTGGCGGCGGTGGTGCTGAGGTGGACGGTATTCGGGGAGTTGCCCGACGCGCCGACCTGGGCAAGGCTTGCGCCGATCCTCGGCGCGGGCGTGGCTTCAGCCCGTCCGGCGGCCCCGCCACTCGCCCCGCGCCCGGATCGCGCTCGAACTCAGGTCGATCATCGGCACGTTGACGAAGCACCAGGCCGGGGCCGCCGCCCCGCCCAGCCGCCGGCTCTGCGCCGCGGGCAGGCGGGCATGGCCGAACGCGCGCGCCGCGACCGAGGTCTGCGCGGCCAGCCGCAGGCCCGGCCGCGCGAGCACGCCCACCGGCACCGTCCGCATGATCCAGCGCCAGCGCTCCCAGCGGTGGAACTGCACCAGGTTGTCCGCCCCCATCAGCCATGTGAAGCGCACGCCCGGACAGGCGCGCCGCAACTCCCCCAGCGTCTCCGCGGTGTAGCGGGTTCCGACCCGCGCCTCGTAATCCGTCACGGCGATCGCCGGGTGATCCACCAGCGCCCGCACGGCCGCCATGCGCTCGGACAACGGCGCGGGTCCGTGCGGCTTGAGCGGGTTGCCGGGCGAGACCAGCCACCACACCCGGTCGAGCCCGAACCGTTTCAGCGCCTCGTGGGAGATGTGCAGATGCCCCGCGTGCGGCGGGTCGAAGGAGCCGCCCAGAAGCCCCACCCGCATCTCCGCCCGCACCGGCGGCAGCCCCGTGCCCGACCGATCCATCGCATCCCCTGCCCTGTCGCCGCGCGAGGCAGACCCGAGCGGCCCGGGAAAGTCAATCGCGCGCCCGATTGCCCCGGCCCGCGCGCTCAAGTATCACGCAGCGGACATTCCCGCAGTTTTCCGAAAGGTGCGACAGCCGATGGCCAGCTACCAGTACGTCTATCACATGGACGGCGTGTCCAAGACCTATCCCGGCGGCAAGAAGACCTTCGAGAACATCCGCCTGAATTTCCTGCCCGGCGTGAAGATCGGCGTGGTCGGCGTGAACGGCGCGGGCAAGTCGACGCTTCTGCGCATCATGGCCGGCATCGACAACGACTTCAGCGGCGAGGCCTGGGCGGCGCAGGGCGCGACCGTGGGCTACCTGCCGCAGGAGCCCGAGCTGGACCCCGCGCTCGACGTGCGCGGCAACGTGATGGAGGGGGTCAAGACCAAGCAGGACAAGCTCGACCGCTTCAACGAGCTGGCCATGAACTACTCCGACGAGACCGCCGAGGAGATGGCGCAGCTCCAGGACGAGATCGACGGCGAGGGGCTCTGGGATCTCGACAGCAAGGTCGATCAGGCCATGGAGGCGCTGCGCTGCCCGCCCGACGACGCCAGCGTCGACAGCCTCTCGGGCGGCGAGAAGCGGCGCGTGGCGCTCTGCAAGCTGCTGCTCGAAGCGCCGGACATGCTGCTCCTGGACGAGCCCACCAACCACCTCGACGCGGAAACCATCGCCTGGCTGCAACAGCACCTGATCGACTACAAGGGCACGATCCTGATCGTGACCCACGACCGCTACTTCCTCGACGAGATCACCGGCTGGATCCTCGAACTCGACCGCGGCCGCGGCATCCCCTACGAGGGCAACTATTCCAACTGGCTGGAGCAGAAGGCCAAGCGGCTGGAACAGGAGGCGCGCGAGGACAAGGCAAAGCAGAAGACGCTCGCGCGCGAGCTGGAGTGGATCCGGCAGGGCGCCAAGGCGCGGCAGGCCAAGTCCAAGGCGCGCATCCAGGCCTACGAGGAACTGGCCGGCCAGTCCGAGCGCGAGCGCGTGGGCCGCGCGCAGATCGTCATCCCGAACGGCCCGCGCCTTGGCGGCAAGGTGATCGAGGTCGAGCAGCTGCGCAAGGCGCATGGCGACAAGCTGTTGATCGAGGACCTGAGCTTTTCGCTGCCGCCGGGGGGCATCGTCGGCGTGATCGGGCCGAACGGGGCGGGCAAGACCACGCTTTTCCGCATGCTCACCGGGCAGGAACAGCCCGATGCGGGGCGGATCGACTACGGCGACACTGTCAAACTCTCCTACGTCGATCAGACGCGCGATGCGCTCGACCCTGCCCAGACCGTCTGGGAGGCGATCAGCGACGGGCAGGAGGTGATCCGGCTGGGCGACGCGGAGATCAACTCCCGCGCCTATGTCGGCGCCTTCAACTTCAAGGGCGGCGACCAGCAGAAGAAGGTGGGCCTGCTGTCGGGCGGCGAGCGCAACCGCGTGCACATGGCGCGGCTCCTGAAGGAGGGCGGCAACGTCCTGCTGCTCGACGAGCCGACCAACGACCTCGACGTGGAGACGCTGCGCGCGCTCGAGGACGCCATCGCCGATTTCGCCGGCTGCGCCGTGGTCATCAGCCACGACCGCTTCTTCCTCGACCGCATCTGCACCCATATCCTCGCCTTCGAGGGCGAGGCGCATGTCGAATGGTTCGAGGGCAACTTCGCGGACTACGAGGAAGACAAGAAGCGCCGCCTGGGCGCGGACGCGGTGGAGCCGAAGCGGATCAAGTACAAGAAGTTTGCGAGGTGAGGTGAGGGGATGGGCGGAAACGCCCGCCTCACACGCCGGGGTTTTCGTAGGGTGCGTGCTCGCACGCACCACGTTGCCGGATCAGGTGCGTGACATCACGCACCCTACGGCCATCGTCCGTGCCGGATTTCACGGTGAACGGTGGAGAATGGCCACGCCTCCGGCGTCTCGGCCAGCCCGTGTCTGACCGGATTAAGGTGGCAATACCGCTTGCAGGCCGCGAGATCGGCCGCACCGCGCACGTGATGTTCCCAGAACCGGCGCTGCCAGATCGCGCGCTCGTTGCGGGCAAGGTCGCTTGGCCGCCGCGGCCCGCGCGGGAGTCCGCGGGAGAAGCGCGCCTTGATCAGCCGCCAGCGGGTCGAGAAGTCCGCCTCGCCCTCCGGCAGCGTCCAGACGGCGTGGAGATGGTCGGGCAGCACCACCCAGGCGTCGATGCGGAAAGGGCGCTCTGCTCTTGTCTTGCGCACCGCGTCACGCAAGCGGTCGATTTCGCGCACGAGAAGGTCATCGCCCCGCTCTCGCAGGGCGACGGTGAAGAAGATGGTGGC
Source organism: Rhodosalinus sp. (assembly GCF_046542825.1). GTDB lineage: Bacteria > Pseudomonadota > Alphaproteobacteria > Rhodobacterales > Rhodobacteraceae > Rhodosalinus. The sequence continues at coordinate 28,509 of NZ_JBKHAQ010000010.1, forward strand.
GCCGGGAACGCGGGGACGCTTGTAGTTCGGCATGGGCTCTGCATGGCCCAACTGCGTTTAACGGCGCATGAAGATCGGTGCGTGAGATCACGCACCCTACGCCACGCCCGGCTCCTTGCCGGCCGGTTTCGCCGGGGTCTCGGGCCTGGGCGTCGGGGGCGGCCGGGGCGTCTTTCGGGCGTCGACGAAATCGTTGTAGCCCATGGGGCTGTCCTTCCCTGCCGGGGCGGGATGCGCCGGTGTCCTCCGATGACAGAGTTGACGCTGCGTGACAATCGCCTGCGCGCGCGGGGTTCACGATTTCGCTTGCCAGGCCGCCCCGGACCTGTCAGAACACAAGGGCTAACGTTACTCCACTCGACCAGCTGTCTCCCTTACCGGCGCTCAGTACATCGACACGGACGACTGACGCCAGGCTGCCGCATGTCGCGGGCAGCGCCCAAGAAGGAGACCACGGACATGGCCAATGGCACCGTGAAATGGTTCAACACCACCAAAGGCTTCGGCTTCATCGCACCCGAGACGGGCGGCAAGGACGTCTTCGTCCACATCTCGGCTGTCGAGCGCGCAGGCCTCACCGGCCTCGCCGATGACCAGAAGGTGACCTACGACGTGGAGTCGGGCCGCGACGGCCGCGAGTCGGCGACCAACCTCGCCCTCGCCTGATCCGACCCGACCGGACGACATGAGGGGCGTGGCGGAGAAATCCGCCGCGCCCTTTTTCGTGCCCACCCCTCTTTTTCATGCCCGCCCCGCCCGGCGCGGCAGCCCCCGGGCCGCACCTGCGCCCTGCCACCCATCCGCGGCAGGTGTGATTCGCATCCGTCCGGGCGCCGTTGCGCGATCAGTGCGCCCGGCTTGGACGAATTGGACCCATGCGCTCAACGGCGTCACCCGGTTCCGCCACAATTTCAGCCTGATTTCGACCGGTTTCACTGTTTCCGCAGCCCCGACAATCGAGCGGCCGATTGCGGAACATCCTCCCCCGCCCGACCTGATGACGCAGCGTCAGTGTCCTATCCGGCTCCGCGGCGGTGTCCGATACTGGAAACAATTTCTCGCGAGGCTCCCCCTCCGACCCCGTCTCTCTCCTTGCGGTTGTCCGAATATGGCCATTTTTCTTCTTTTTTGAGCAGTGGCTTGCGGCTACACAAATGGAGCCCGACTGGGGGGTAAAGTCTGCTGGCCACGGGGGCGGCCGCCGAAAAACGCTCGCTTTGCGTCTTCGGATGCACAGCCGTCGCCGGTGCGCGTGCATCGTCCCGGCAGGATAGGCGCCTGACCGGACAGAGTCTGCGGGGCGTGGCGGAAATGGTAGTCGGCCGGGACCCTCCGGCCACCCGGGCCGATGCCCATGCGGCTGGCCCGGCTTCGTGGAAGGGATGAAAAGATGCCTGATCGCGTTCTCGACTGGAGCCTGGTGGGCCCGTTGAACTATCGCCTGGAACCGACCGAGACCGTCGACACGGGCGGCATCGTCGCGACGGTCAACTACACCTCGGAGTGGAATGATAGCGGCGCGTTCTATGTCGGCGTAAGCCAGTACACCGCGCCAGGCGAGCCCTTCGACGACGCCACCGGCCTGAAGCTCGCCGGTGGCCGCAACCCGGACGGCGGGGAACAGGACGTCTCGACCACGACGATCAGCTTCGCGTCCAACGATCAGGAATTCGGCGACTCGGTGCAGAACGTGTCGTTCCGCATTTCCGATATCGACACCGGCACCGATCCGGACGCGCCCGGTGAGGGCGACGGGCTTCACGAGGACATCATCACGGTCCGCGCCTACGACAGCGACGACAACGAGATCCCGGTCAGCATCACGCCCGGCTCGGGCGTGTCGGTGTCGGGCAACACGATGACGGGCACGGGCGACAATCTAGAGCCCTCCGACCCGGAGGCTTCGGCGCTGGTCGAGGTGGCGGGGCCGGTCTCGCGCCTGGAGTTCGACTACAACAACGGCGCCGATGCGGGACAGCGCGTCTTCGTCAGCGACATTCACTTCGAGACCACCGACAGCGGCGGCGACCTGAACGGGATCGTCGAGGGCACCCCCGGCGACGACATGATCGACCTTGGCTACGACGGCGATCCCGAGGGCGACCGCATCGACAACGATGACAACATTTTCCCCGGCAACGGACCGGACGACGACATCGTCGAGGCCTTCGAGGGCGACGACACGGTGATCGCCGGCGAGGGGTCGGATACGGTCTACGGCGGCGACGGCGATGATGTCATCGAGACCGGCAACAGCGCCGGTGGCGGGCTTGGCATCATCGACGAGGAGGTCTTTCCCGGCACGCCCGTCGATCCCGACCCCGAAGACGACCGCGACCTGGTCGAAGGCGGCGACGGCAACGACTCGATCTCGGCCGGCGACGACCGCGACACCATCCTGGGCGGCGCGGGGGACGACACGATCGAGGGCGGCATCGACGACGACAGCATCGAAGGCGGCGTCGGCAACGACTCGATCACCGACGTGCAGGGCGCCGACACGATCAGCGGCGGCGATGGCGACGACACGATCATCGCCGGCACCGACACCTTCTCCGATTATGTCGGCGACGACCCGAACCTTCCGCTGCCGGGCTTCCCGGGCGTTCTGAGCGACCCCAACACCGACGACGGGCGCGACCTGGTCGATGGCGGCGACGGCAACGATTACATCGAGGGGGGAGACGACGCCGACACGATCCTGGGCGGCGCGGGGAACGACACGCTCGATGGCGGCATCGACGACGACAGCATCGAGGGCGGCACCGGCGACGACTCGATCATCGGCGCGCACGGCTCTGACAGCCTCTACGGCGGCGAAGGCCACGACTTCATCGACGCCCGCGGCGAAGTCTCCGGCGCGCTCTTCCCGAACGAGCCCGATGCCACCGATCCCGTGCCCGACAACGACCGCGACCATGTCGAGGGTGGCACCGGAAACGACACCATCCTGACCGGCGACGACGACGACACCGTTCTGGGTGGCGACGGCGACGACATGATCGACCTCGGGATCGACGACGACTCGGCCGAAGGCGGCGCGGGCAACGACACCATCCTTGGCGGTGAGGGAAATGACACCCTTATCGGTGGCGACGGTGCGGACCTTCTCGAGGGCGGCGACGACCGTGACCTGTTCATCGGTGCCGACGCTGGCGACGTGATCGCCGGCGGCGGCGGCGGCGACGACTTCGACACGCTCGACCTGCGCGGCGTGGGCCCCTTCCGGCTGACCGACCTGGTGCCGGACGCCGAAGGCGACGGGCGCGACGGGACCGTGGAATTCCTCGACTCTCCCGGCGGCGCCGTGAGCGGCACGGCGACCTTCACCAACATCGAGGAGATCATCTGCTTCACCCCCGGCACGGTCATCGCCACCCCGCGCGGCGAGCGGCTGGTCGAGGACCTGAAGGCCGGCGACCGGATCATCACCCGCGACAACGGCATCCAGGAAATCGCCTGGACCGGCACCAAGGCACTGACCGGGCATCAGCTGGCACGGATGCCGCATCTGCGGCCGATCCTGATCCAGGCCGGGTCGCTGGGCAACGGACTGCCCGAGCAGGATCTGCTGGTCAGCCCGAACCACCGGGTTCTGGTCGCCAACGACAAGACCGCGCTCTACTTCGACGAGAGCGAGGTGCTGGTCGCGGCCAAGCATCTGACCGGGCTTGAAGGCGTCGACGAGGTGACGAGCCTCGGGGTGACCTATGTGCACTTCATGTTCGAACGTCACGAGGTCGTGCTGTCGAACGGCGCCTGGACCGAAAGCTTCCAGCCTGGCGATCACAGCCTGCAGGGCATCGGCAACGCCCAGCGCGCGGAGATCTTCGAGCTCTTCCCGGAGCTCGAGCGCGAGGGCACCGTGGCCGGTGGCTTCGGCGCGGCCCGGCGCGTGCTGAAAAAGCACGAAGCGAGCCTGCTCGCCAAGTGATCGCGTCCGAGGACCGCGGCGTGCGGAGTCATCGCGCGCGGCGGTCCCTTTCAAATGCAGCGACGCCAGCGCGACCGGATCGCGCCGGCGTCACCCATGGCGGAGGGCGCGATGCCCCTCGTCAAGGCCGGGCGTCCAGGGGGCTGGCGCCTGCGCCCTAACCGCCGGGGAGCGGTCGCGCCAAGGCGCCGCTGCTCTCCGGCCAGACATCCCGGTCTGGCCCTCGCGGCGCAACGGGGCACAGTCCGGAACAGGACGGACCCAACAGGAACGGAAACATGCCGATTGCATTGCCACTGCCAAGCGCATCCGGCGAGGGCGCATCGCTCCCCCCGGTCCACGCCATTCTCGCCGGCGAAGCCGGTCCCGTGTCGCTGCAGGCACTGGGCACGGGTGACGCACTCTCGACAGCGGCCGGGTCGCCGGAAACGGTGATCTGGCTGGGCAGGCGCCGGATCACGGCCGCGCGGCTGGCGGCGGCACCGCGGCTCTCGCCCGTATGGATCCGGCGCGGCGCGCTGGGCGACAACATTCCGGCCCGTGACCTGCTGCTGTCACCCGAGCAGCGCGTGCGGTTTTCGGATCCGCGGGCGGGGACGTGGTTCGGAACCGCGGAGATTGCCGTCGCGGCCGTGCAGCTCACCTTCATACCGGGCGTCGAGCAGATCGCGCCCCGCGATGTCCTCTATGTGCATCCGATCCTTTCAGCGGCCGGCGCAATCCGCGTCAACGGCGCCTGGATCGAGGCGGCGCATCCCGGGACGCCCGAGATGGACGACCCCGCAAGCCCCATGCGCCAGGAACTGCTTCGGCTTTTCCCCGAACTCGTGACCCTGCGCGGCCGGCTGACCGCGGCCGCCACGGCGCGTCCGGCGGCCACCGCCGCCAATGCGGGCTAGTCCGCCGGATCCGTCGCTGCCTGCGCCGCGCGCGCTTCTGCAACCTCTGCCAGGGCTTCGGCGCGCGCGGCAAGTTCGGCCAGCGTTCGGGTGACCGTGTCCGGCACGACCGGCACCTCGACCCGCTCCGGTTCGGTCGGCTGTTGCGCCTCCAGTTCGGTGATCCGGGCGGCCTGTGCAGCAAGCTTCTCTTCGGCTTCACGCAGGCGGTCCTCTACCCCGGCTGTCTTGTCGGCCAGCATCAGACCGGCCATCAACAGCATCCGCGCCTCGGGCAGGCGGCCGATCTGGTCGACGAGGACGCCGGCCTCGGCGTCAAGCATCCGGGCCGCGCTCAGCAGGTAGTGTTCCTCGCCCTCCTGGCAGGCGACCTCGAAGCTGCGCCCACCGATCTCGATCTCGACATTCGGCATCACCCTGCCTCCTGTTCTTCGGCCGCCCGGTCCGGCCCCGCCTCTCCGGCCAGGGCCTGCTCCGCCAGCGGGCCGAGCACCGCGAGGATGGCCGCGACCTCGGCACTCTCCGTCGCCCGCTCGGCGCGCAGGGCCTCGACCTCGGCGCGCATCCCGGCATCGATCAGGTCGGGATCCCCCACACCCTGCTCGTTGGCCTGCCGCAGCGCCGCGTTGTTCTCGCGAAGCTGTCGCGCGACCCGACGCACCCCCTGCACCTCGGCATCGAGTTGCGCCAGCGCCGCCTTCTGCTCCTCGACCTCGCGGTGCAGCGCGGCGACCCGTGTCTCCTGCCGGTCGCGGATCGCCTGCACGCGCGCCTCCAGCTGGGCATTGGCAGTGCGCTCTTCGTCGAGCTGCGTCCGCAGCGCGGCCAGTTCCTCGGGGTCGATCTCCGGCGCTGAGGGTGGCGCCGCGGCCGCTTCGGCGAGGCGGTCCATGGCGATGCCGATCCGTTCCATCGCGGCGGCTATACGCGATTCGAGTTGCTCGATCTCGGACATCTCTGCGTCCTCCCTGACCTGCGCCGCGCCGCTCCCCGGCAGAACACGAATCGCCCGCGCGGCGTGACGCGCCGAGTGTAGCCGAGCCATCGGGAAATTGCGCCCCCTTGCCGCTCAAGGGCTTATGCGCCGCGCTTGAACTCGCCCACCTTCTGATAGAGAAGCGACCAACCGCGCCCCAGACCAAGGATCTCCCCGTGGACATTGCAGCGCTTCGTGCCGCCCATCCCGATCACTGGCGCCGTGCCGCCGCCATCCGTGCACTGACGCTCGACGCCGTCGCCGCGGCAAACTCGGGTCACTCCGGCATGCCGATGGGCATGGCGGACGTGGCCACGGTGCTGTTCTCGAAGCACATGAAGTTCGACGCGGCGGCGCCCGACTGGCCCGACCGCGACCGCTTCATCCTGTCGGCCGGGCACGGCTCGATGCTGCTTTACGCGCTGCTCTACCTGACCGGCTCGCGTGAGATCACGCTCGACGAGATCCGCAATTTCCGCCAGTGGGGCGCAAGAACCGCGGGCCACCCCGAGAATTTCCTGGCGCAGGGCATCGAGACCACGACCGGCCCGCTGGGCCAGGGCTTCGCCAACGCGGTGGGCTTCGCCATCGCCGAGGAGTCGCTGCGCGCGCGTTTCGGCGCAAAGATCGTGGATCATCACACCTGGGTCATCGCCGGCGACGGCTGCCTGATGGAAGGCGTGAGCCAGGAGGCGTTGACGCTGGCAGGCCACCTGCGGCTGTCGAAGCTGATCGTCTTCTTCGACGACAACGGCATCACGATCGACGGCCCGGTCGCGATGGCCGACCGCACCGACCAGCTGGCGCGCTTCGCCGCGTCGGGCTGGCATGTGCAGACGGTTGACGGCCACGACCCCGAGGCGGTGGATGCGGCAATCCGGGCCGCCAAGGACAGCCCGCTTCCCTCGCTCATCGCCTGCAAGACGCATATCGCGCTGGGCTCTGCCGCGCAGGACACCGCCAAGGGCCACGGCGCGCTGACCGACCCGCAGGTGGTCGTCGACACCAAGGCCGCCTACGGCTGGGAGCACGGCCCCTTCGAGGTGCCGGCAGACGTCAAGGGCTGGTGGGAAGAGGTCGGCCGCCGCGGCGCAGAGGCGCGCGCGGACTGGACCCGGCGGCTGGACGCGCTGGGCAAGGGCAAGCGCGCCGAGTTCGACCGCCGCGCGACGGGCGAGGCACCCCGCCAGCTCGCCGGGGCTCTGCGCAAGCTGAAGAAAGCGGCGGCGGAAGAGCCGCAGAAGATGGCCACGCGCAAGGCGTCGGAAACGGTGCTCGAGGCAGTGAACACCGTGATGCCGGAAACCTTCGGCGGTTCCGCCGACCTGACCGGCTCCAACAACACGCGCACCGGCGACCTGGGCGTCTTCACGGCCGGGAACCGGGACGGGCGCTACCTGCACTACGGCATCCGCGAGCACGCGATGGCCTCGGCGATGAACGGCATGGCGCTGCACGGCGGGCTGCGTCCCTACGGCGGCACCTTCATGGCCTTCACCGACTATGCGCGCCCCGCGATCCGGCTCTCGGCGCTGATGAAGCAGCCGGTCGTCTATGTGATGACGCATGATTCCATCGGATTGGGCGAGGATGGGCCCACGCACCAGCCGGTCGAGCACCTGGCGATCCACCGCGCCACGCCCAACACGCTGCTGTTCCGCCCCGCCGACCTGGTCGAGACGGCAGAGGCCTGGGAGGTCGCGCTGACCCAGGGCGACCGCCCCTCGGTGCTGGCGCTGACCCGTCAGGGCGTGCCCGCGGTGCGGCTGACGCATTCCGCACGGAATCTCGCCGCGCGCGGCGCTTACGTGCTGGCCGAGGCAGAGGGCAAGCGGCAGGCCATCCTGATCGCCACCGGCTCGGAGGTGCATGTGGCCCTCGCCGCGAAGGAGCGGCTCGAGGGCGAGGGCATCGGCACCCGCGTCGTCTCGATGCCCTGCATGGAGCTTTTCGCCGAAGCGGACGAAAGCTGGCGCCGCCGCGTGCTGCCCGGCGGCGCGGTGCGCGTCGGCGTCGAGGCGGGCGTCCGGCAGGGCTGGGACCGCTGGCTGATGGGCGAGCGGGGGCGCGAGGCGAAGGCGGATTTCGTGGGCATGGCGAGCTTCGGTGCCTCCGCACCCGCCGAGGTGCTGTTCGAGAAGTTCGGCATCACGCCCGAGGCGGTGGCGGAGCGGGTCAAGGCGCTGCTCTGAGCGCCGGGGAAGGCGCTTGAAAGCGCCTTTCCGCCCGCGCGCGCGGGCGGCCAAGGGCCTTGCAAGGCCCTTGGTCCCGGCCGCAGAGCTCCGCTCGCGATTTAACGCTAACATCCCGAGGGAAAGGCCCAATTCCTTTGCCCCGCAGGCGCCGCCCGATTATACGGGCGCCGAGGCGCAGCGCAGGAGACGACCCCAATGACCGTGACGCTCGGAATCAACGGATTCGGCCGCATCGGCCGCTGCACGCTGGCCCATATCGCAGAGGCCGCGCGCAACGACGTGCAGGTGGTCCGGATCAACGCCACCGGCCCCATCGAGACGAACGCGCATCTGCTGCGCTACGACAGCGTGCACGGCCGCTTCGGCGGCGAAGTGAAGGTCGCGGGCGACACCATGGACATCGGCCGCGGCCCGATGCAGGTCTTCTCAACCTACGACCCCGCCGAGCTCGACTGGGAGGGCGTGGACGTGGTTCTGGAATGCACCGGCAAGTTCAACGACGGCGAAAAGGCCAACATCCACCTCGCGCGCGGCGCGAAAAAGGTGCTGATCTCGGCGCCTGCAAAGAACGTCGACCGCACCGTGGTCTTCGGCGTGAACCACCGCGACCTTCTGGCCGGCGAGCGGATGATCTCGAACGGCTCCTGCACCACCAACTGCCTCGCGCCGCTGGCCAAGGTGCTGCACGAGGGCGTCGGCATCGAGCGCGGGATCATGACCACGATCCACAGCTACACGGGCGACCAGCCCACCCTCGACCGGCGGCACAAGGATCTCTACCGCGCGCGCGCCGCCGCGATGGCGATGATCCCCACCTCGACCGGCGCCGCCAAGGCCATCGGCGAGGTGCTGCCGGAACTCAGGGGCCGGCTCGACGGCTCCGCGATGCGGGTGCCCACGCCCAATGTTTCGGCCGTGGACCTGACCTTCGAGGCGTCGAAGGACGTGACCGCCGAGGACATCAACGAGATCGTGCGCGAGGCGGCCGCCGGCCACATGGGCGCGGTGCTCAGCTACGACCCCGAGCCCAAGGTCTCGATCGACTTCAACCACACGACTGCCTCCTCGATCTTCGCGCCCGAACAGACCAAGGTCGTGGGCGGGCGCACCGTCCGCGTGCTGGCCTGGTACGACAACGAGTGGGGCTTCTCCGCGCGCATGGCAGATGTGGCGGCGGTGATGGGGCAACTCGCGGACTAGCCGCGGCGGACGCACGCCATGACCAACAGCATCGCGCTCGGGCTGGGCCTCGCGATCCTGGCCGCGATCGTCGCCGATCAGGTGTGGTTGGACGGCGCGGGCTTCATCTTTCTCATGCGCCGGTTCTACGCACTCATCGAATGGCTGGCCTTCTGGCGTTGAGCGCCACGGAGGAAGGCCGCCCCACGCCCCGTTCCATCCCTGCTCTTGCGCAAGATACCCCCCGGGGGGTGCGAGAGCGGGGCAGACAGCCCCCTCTGCCTCTGCCGCCGTCACCGCCAACCGTGGGATCAAGCGCCTCGTCCGCTCAGCCCGTGAACCGCGCGCGCAGCGCCTCGTCGACCGCCGGCGGCACGAATTTCGAGGTGTCGCCGTTGAGCCGCGCAATTTCCTTCACCAGCTTCGAGGCGATCGCCTGGTGCCGCGCCTCCGCCATGAGAAAGACGGTCTCGACCGTGTCGTCGAGCGCGCGGTTCATGCCGACCATCTGGAACTCGTATTCGAAGTCGCTGACCGCGCGCAGGCCGCGGATGATCAGGCCCGCGCCCACGTCGCGCGCGCAGTCGATCAGCAGGTTCTCGAAGGGGTGAACCACGATCTCGATGCCGGTCTCGTCCGAGAGCGCGACGCATTCCGCCTTGATCATCGCGACGCGCTCCTCCAGCGCGAAGAGCGGCCCCTTGTCGCGGTTGATCGCCACGCCGATCACCAACCGGTCGACCAGCTGCGCCGCGCGGCGGATGATGTCAACGTGCCCGTAGGTGATCGGGTCGAAGGTGCCCGGATAGAGCCCGATACGCATCTGCCTTGCCTCCCTGCCCCCCGGTTCGAGGTCGCGCGGACCCAACCGCAGCAGGACGCGGAATGCAAGCGAAAGGCGCGCCTTCGACCGCCCGGATCAGTCGCGCGCGACGACGAGCGGGATCAGCGCGGCCGCGCCTGTCCGTCCCTCAGTAGCCCATGATCATGCTCTTGAGCGCGTCCTTCTCCATCGAGAGCTCGGTCAGGCGCGCCTTGACCACGTCGCCTATGGTGACGATTCCCACCATCTCGCCCGCCTCCACCACCGGCATGTGGCGAAAGCGCCCGGCCGTCATCCGCGTGAGCACCTGATCGGCGGTCTCGGTCAGCGCGCAGGTCTCGACGGTGCAGGTCATCACCTCCTCGACCTGGCGCAGCAGGCAGTCCTCGCCCTGCCGCGCGATCTCGCGCACGATGTCGCGCTCGGACAGGATGCCCGCGGCGCGCTTGCCGTCGTTCGACACCACGACGGAGCCGATCCGTCTGTCGGCAAGAAGTGTTGCCGCGTGAGCAACCGTGTTGCCAGGCGAAACGGTCACGACGCCTGCATCGCCCTTCAGCTTCAGGATCTGCTGGACCTGCATGGCGCTCCTCCCGGGCTTGCAATCCGTGCGATATTTCAGCGTCTCTTGAAAGCGCCCGACCTGTCAAGCGGCGTGGCGCCCGGCGCGGACACGCGGCGATTGCCCCTGTCGCCCGGCGCGCGGCGCGGCTATGGTCGCGCCCGAACCGGAGGATGGAGGGACACCCATGACCGAGGAACTCGCCCACTGGATCGGCGGCAAGCGCGTCTCTGGCCGCTCCGGCCGCTTCGCGGACGTCTTCAACCCCGCGACCGGCGAGGTGCAGGCGCGCGTGCCGCTGGCCTCTGCCGACGAACTCGACGAGGCGGTGAGGATCGCGGCCGAGGCGCAGCGCGGCTGGGCCGCCACCAATCCGCAGCGCCGCGCCCGCGTGCTGATGGAGTTCGTGCGGCTGCTGAACCGCGACATGGAGAAGCTGGCCGAGACGCTGAGCCGCGAGCACGGCAAGACGGTCCCCGACGCGAAGGGCGACATCCAGCGCGGTCTCGAGGTGGTCGAGTTCTGCATCGGCGCGCCGCACCTGCTGAAGGGCGAGTTCACCGACAGCGCCGGCCCCGGCATCGACATGTACTCGATGCGCCAGCCGCTGGGCGTGGTGGCGGGCATCACGCCCTTCAACTTCCCCGCCATGATCCCGATGTGGAAGTTCGCGCCCGCCATCGCCTGCGGCAACGCCTTCATCCTCAAGCCGTCCGAGCGCGACCCGTCGGTGCCGCTGATGCTGGCCGAGCTGATGGAAGAGGCGGGACTTCCCGCGGGCATCCTGCAGGTCGTCAACGGCGACAAGGAGGCGGTGGACGCGATCCTCGACCACCCCGGGATCATGGCGATCGGCTTTGTCGGCTCCACGCCCATCGCCGAATACATCTATTCCCGCGGCTGCGCGAACGGCAAGCGCGTGCAGTGCTTCGGCGGGGCGAAGAACCACATGATCGTCATGCCCGACGCCGACATGGACCAGGCAGCGGATGCGCTGGTGGGTGCGGGCTACGGGGCGGCCGGCGAACGCTGCATGGCGATCTCGGTGGCCGTGCCCGTGGGCGACGAGACCGCGGACCGGCTGATCGAGAAGCTGGTGCCGCGCATCGAGAAGCTGAAGGTCGGCCCCTACACCGCGGGCGGTGACGTGGACTACGGCCCAGTCGTGACGGCCGCGGCGAAGGAGAAGATCCTCGGCCTGGTGCAGTCCGGCGTCGATCAGGGCGCCGAGCTGGTCGTGGACGGCCGTGACTTCCAGCTTCAGGGCTACGAGAGCGGCTTCTTCGTGGGTCCGCACCTCTTTGACCGCGTGACGCCCGACATGGACATCTACCGCGAGGAAATCTTCGGGCCGGTGCTGTCAACCGTGCGCGCGGGCAGCTACGAAGAGGCGCTGGGGCTTGCCATGGACCACGAGATGGGCAACGGCACCGCGATCTTCACCCGCGACGGCGATGCCGCGCGCGATTTCGCCAGCCGCGTCAACGTGGGCATGGTCGGCATCAACGTGCCGATCCCCGTGCCGCTGGCCTACCACACCTTCGGCGGCTGGAAGAAATCGGCCTTCGGCGACCTCAACCAGCACGGGCCAGACGCCTTCCGCTTCTACACGCGGACCAAGACGGTGACCGCGCGCTGGCCCTCGGGTCTCAAGGAAGGCGGCGAGTTCCACTTCAAGGCGATGGACTGACCGAAAACTTTTCGACCGAAAAGTTTTCTCTTGCCGCGCAGGCTCCGGCCGCGAATTTTCGATCGAAAATTCGCGGCCGTTTGGAGAAGCGCCCATGCCGGATCCATCCTTCACACTCGGGATCGAGGAGGAGTATCTGCTCGTCCGCTCCGACAGCCTGGACCTGGCGGAGGCGCCCGAGGGGCTAGTGGATGATTGTGCAGCCGCGCTCGAGGGGCAAGTCAGCCCGGAGTTCCTGCAATGCCAGATCGAGGTCGGCACCCGCGTCTGCGCGGACGTGGGCGCGGCGCGGGACGACCTGCGGCGCCTGCGCTCGGTGGTGGCCGCGAAGGCCGCGCAGCACGGGCTCGCGGTGATCGCCGTCTCCTGCCACCCTTTCGGCGAATGGACGGCGCAGCACCACACCGACAAGGCGCGCTACAACGCGCTCGACCGCGACCTTGCCGGCGTGGCACGGCGGATGCTGATCTGCGGCATGCATGTGCACGTCGGGCTGGGCGACGACACGCTGCGGATCGACACGATGCGGCAGATGTCCTACTTCCTGCCGCATCTGCTGGCGCTCTCGGCCTCCTCGCCCTACTGGCGGGGCGAGGACACCGGCCTCGCCTCCTACCGCCTGACGGTCTTCGACAACCTGCCGCGCACCGGCCTGCCGCCGCAGTTCGCGGCCTGGGAGGACTATGCGCGCTCGGTGGGTGTGCTGACCGATCTGGGCATCATCGAGGACGCCTCCAGGATCTGGTGGGACCTGCGCCCCTCGGTCCGCTTCCCGACGCTGGAGGCGCGGATCATGGACGTGCAGCCGCGGCTCGAACACACGCTGGCGCTGGCCGCCGTGGTGCAGAGCGTGGCGCGGCTGCTGTGGCGGCTGCGCGCCCTCAACCAGCGCTGGCGCATCTACGAGCCGTTCCTGATCGCCGAGAACCGCTGGCGCGCGCAGCGTTACGGGATCGAGGAAGGGCTGATCGACTTCGGGGCCGGCGAGGTCAAGCCGTTCGCGCAGCTTCTTGATGAATTGATCGAGCTGGTCGGAGACGATGCGACGGCGCTGGGCTGCCGCGCCGAACTGGAGAGCCTGCGCGACATTCTGGCCTTCGGCACCTCGTCGAGCCGGCAGCGCGCGGTGGCAGAGGCCGCGCGCGCGGCGGGCGCGGATCGCGCGGGCCGGATGCGCGCCGTGGTCGCCCATCTGATCGAGGAATTTCACGCCGATCTCTGAGCCTTGCAAAAGTCCTGCAAGAAAGGGCAACTAGACCCCCGGCCAATGGGAGGAGGACGGCGATGGATTTCGGCTTGAGCGAGGAGCAGCAGGCCATCTTCGACATGGCCCATGCCTTCGGGCAGGAGCATATCGCGCCGCATGCGCGCGACTGGGAGGCGCAGGGCACGATCCCGAAAGAGCTTTGGCCCAGGGTGG
>NZ_JBKHAQ010000011.1:0-41768 GCF_046542825.1 Rhodosalinus sp.
CTGCAGGGCGTGAAGATCAACGACAAGCACATCGAGGTGATCGTCCGCCAGATGCTGCAGAAGTGGGAGATCCTCGACTCCGGCGAGACCACGCTGCTCAAGGGCGAGCATGTCGACAAGGCCGAACTGGAGGCGGCGAACGCCAAGGCAGAGGCAAAGGGCGGCCGCCCCGCGCAGGCCGAGCCGATCCTGCTGGGCATCACCAAGGCCTCGCTGCAGACCCGCAGCTTCATCTCCGCGGCGTCGTTCCAGGAAACGACGCGGGTGCTGACCGAGGCGGCGGTGCAGGGCAAGCGCGACAAGCTCGTGGGCCTGAAGGAGAACGTGATCGTCGGGCGGCTTATCCCTGCCGGCACGGGCGGGGCAACGCAGCGGGTGCGCCGCATCGCGCAGGAGCGCGACAACGTCGTCATCGAGGCGCGGCGGGAACAGGCCGAGGCCGCCGCGGCCCTGGCGGCGCCCGGCGACGGGGCGGCCGACGCGGATTTCTTCGTCGAAACGCCGGAAAGCCGCGAGGAGTGAGCGCCGGCGACCGACGTTCGCGGACGTTCTGAGCGCAAGGCAGGCGGCGGTGATCCGGGTGATCGCCGCCGCTTTTTCGTCTCGGCCCGTCTGCCACGCGCGTGACGGGGTCTCCCGCGCTCGTGATGGAACGGCACGGGGGCCATGGCGTTCCGATCCGGAAGGAGGGCCAATGATGTTCCGCAACCGCGATTTCCCGATCCTTGCCGCCTGTGTCGCCGCCAGCGCCGGGGCCACACCGCTCATCGCACAGGAGCGACACGAGTGGGGCGCGCGCAATTCGGACCACGCGCCGCTCTACGACGCGCAGTTTCGCGCGCCGCTGGTCGTCTCGGAGGTCACGCCCGAAACGGAGGTTCTGGCAGACGATCTCGAACATCCCTGGGCGATCGCCGCCCTGCCGGAGGACGACGGTTTCCTGGTCACCGAACGGCCCGGGCGGCTGCGTCACCTCGCTTCGGACGGCACGCTGTCCGATCCGGTCGCCGGCGTGCCGGAGGTCGAGAACCGCCCGCAGCGATCGGGCGGCACGCCGCAGGCCGGCCTGATGGACGTCAAGCCGGGCCCGGATTTCGCCACGTCGCGGATGGTCTACCTGACCTACGCGAAACCGGTGGGCGACGGCCAGTCGGCCACGGCCGCCGCGCGCGGGCGGCTGTCCGAAGACATGACGCGGCTCGAGGATGTCGAGGACATCTGGGTGCAGGAACCCGCCTCGTCCGTGCGGATGCACTATGGCAGCCGGATCGTCTTTGACGGGGCGGGGCATGCCTTCGTCACGACCGGCGAGCATTTCACCCAGGACGAGCGCGAGCTTGCGCAGGATCTGGATACCGGACACGGCAAGGTGATCCGCATCGAACTCGATGGCGACATCCCTGACACGAATCCCTTCGCCGGCCAGGACGACGCGCGCGACGCGATCTGGTCCTACGGCCATCGCAACGTGCAGGGCGCCGCGATGATCGGCGAGCAGCTCTGGGTGGTTGAACACGGCCCCGCGGGAGGCGACGAGTTGAATCTCGTGCTGCCGGCACGAAACTACGGCTGGCCGGAGGTGAGCTACGGCGTGCAGTATTCCGGCGGCGCCGTCGGCTCGGGCGAGCCGCGACAGCCGGGGTTCGAGGAGCCGATCTATTTCTGGGATCCGGTGATCGCGCCGGGCGACATGACGGTGCACGCGGGAGCGCAGTTCGAGAACTGGAACGGCGATCTGCTGATTGCCGGGCTGGTGGCCAGCGGGATCGTGCGGCTTGCGCTGAACGGCCCGATGGTGACGGAAGAGGAGCGGATCCTGACCGACTTCGGCCGGGTGCGTGACATCGAGATGCTTGCCGACGGCAGCTTCGTCTTCGCCACGGACTATGCGGACGGGCGCATCGTGCGCGTGACGGAGCGCGACGGCTGACGCGGCGGCGAAGCGGTTTGCAAACCGCTTCAAGCCGCGCCTGCGCGGCTGAAGGGCCTTTCAAGGCCCTTCGCTTGCTCCGAAGACCGCGCGCACCCGATCCGCGTCGATCGCAAAGCGCGCGCGAAGCTCCGCCTCGCCCGCGGCATCGAGCAGCGGCAGGTCGACCGGCTTCACATGCTTCTTCTGTCGCGAGTCGTTGTGATCGTTGTGCCCACGGACATACATCGCCTCATGCGTGAAGGTGACCGTCGGCATGAACTGGTTGATCCGGTTGTGGGCGAAGTTCATCAACGTCAGCTTCACGCCCGGCTGAACCGCCGCGGCCTGCGCCACGCCCCAGTAGGGGGTCACCGTGGGTTCGGCGCGCACCCCCTGCGCCGTCGGCCGCGCCAGCCAGCCGCGGTTCCAGTCGAAGCCCACCATGCGATGCGCTCTGGTCAGCGCGGCGCAGTCGGCGGCGGCCGCGCGGAGCGTCTCGACGAAGGTCACCGCGACCGCGTCGTCGTCGTCATGGCGGAACATCAGACAGGGGCGTCCGTCCCGCGCATCGTTGATCACCTCCTGGCAGACCTGCCGGTGGGGCCCCGGCGGACGCGCAACGATGCGGGCCTGGGGGAAATCCGCGACAAGGGATTTCAGCCGTGCGCGCAGGTATCGGGGCATCGCCTCGCCCACGAGGATGAGGAAGGTGAAGTCGGGGTCGGTCTGCGCCTTCAGCCCCGGCAGGCAGATCGTCTCGAAATGGCGGAATCGCTCCTCGATGCGCGCGGGCGCATAGAGATAGGCGATGCGTTCGGCAACCGAGCCGTGCTCGACCTGAAAACCGCCCTCGGCCGGATAGGAGAAGCGGCAGAAGCCGATGACCTGCACCATCCGCCAGGGTTTCCCTTGCTGCCAGACCGGCGGGACCTTGCCGCGTCGCACGCGGCGAGGCAAGCGCGGGGAGGATCGTGCAGTGCCCCGGCCATGCCAGGATTGCGTTGCGCGCTGTCGCGAACCCGCCCCGGTATCGGTTCGCGGACCCGGCACCGGGGCATAAGCGTCGGCTATGAGCTGATCCGTGTTCCGGCGCGACAGGGCGCGGGCTTGCAGCGGCGAAGCATCTGCGCCGTGCGCTGCCCCACTTTCGGCATACCGTGTCGTTCGGGAGAGGAAGGCCAATTCGATCCACGACTGTCCGACGACAGTTCCCGCCGCGGCGCGCGCATTCTGCGGATCGAAGGTCCCCTCGATGGTCGTCGCACGCGGGGTCAATGCTTGATGCTCGGCGGCGCAGGATCAGGTGCGAAGCCGGCAGACGCCCCTTCGGCTGCGCTGCCTCCGGATCCTCCTCGGCGTGGCGGCCGAGGGTGACGGCGGCCACTGCCCAAACGCCCTTGGCCCCCAGCCCCTGCATCCCGTCGTGGGCGCGGGTCTCCAAGCTCTCCATCGGGCAAGTCGAGACCCTTGGCGGCACAGGCAGGAACCGCTTGACCGCCGAGCACCAGCGCAGCGCGTCGAGCATGTCCGTGCCGCTCCGGTCCTTCACGGTCACTGCGCAGCCGCGGTGACCGAGACGGGGCGCGAGTGACGGATCGCTACGCCCGCGCGCAGCGCGAGTTGCTGGTCAGGCTGGCGGCGCGGCTGGAAGACCACGGGAAGGGCTTTGGCGAGGCGGCGCAGGTTCTGGACCTGCTTTCGGGGCTTTACGACCGTGCGGCGTTGACGGCGACCACCCATAGGCGGGAGTGACAGACGCGACAGCGCCCTTGCAGCGTGTGGCCGGCCAGCTCAGACGGCGACGGGACCGAATCGTTCCGCCAGCCGCGCCCAGCAGTCGGGCGAGGCGGCGGTCAGCAGGTAGCCCTCGCGCCGCGCGGCGGTATAGGGCGCGCCGTCGAGGAAGGCGGCGTAGCCGCCCGCCTGCCGGCAGAGCAGGACGCCAGCCGCATGGTCCCAGGGCTTCGGATCGACGCCGAGGCAGAAGTCGGCGTGCCCCTGCGCGAGCAGCCTGTATTCATGCGCCGAGCAGCGCAGCGAGGTGGCGCGGCGGAACTCGGGGAACAGGGCCGCGACGGCCGGGCGCCGGTCCTCCGGCACGAGCGACAGGGGCACGAAGCCGGACATCTCCGCGATCTCGCGCGCGGGCCCCATGCGCAGCGGGCGGTGGGGTCGGCCAGGCCGTTCCAGCCGCGTGGGCCGGTCCTCTGCCGCGCTGATCCAGTCGTCGCAGACGGGATCGTGGATCATCGCCCAGACCGGCTCGCCAAACCGGCAGGCGGCGAGGATCACGCCGAAGAGCGGCAGGCCGCGGGCGAAGTTCCAGGTTCCGTCCACCGGATCGACGATGAAGGACAGTTCTGCCTCCGCGATGCGGTCGGGCAGGGACCGGTCGGCCTCTGCCGCCTCCTCGCCCACGATCAGCGCCTCGGGAAAGAGCGCCCCCAGCCCGCGCGCGATCATCGCCTCGGCGGCGGTGTCGGCCTGGGTGACAAGGTCGTCGGGGCCGGATTTCGCGGTGACCTCCGCCTCTGACAGGGCGCGGAAACGCGGCAGGATCTCGGTCCGCGCGGCGCGGCGGATCAGGTTGACGATCTGCGCCTCGCGGGCGGGGGTGAAGGGCATCGGCGGCTCCCTGGCTGCGGGCCGCATGTGCCAGCCACGCAGCAGAGCGGCAAGTCTATTCGCGGGCGCGCAGCACCTGTGCAGGTCGCGCCGCCAGCGGCCGCCAGGCGAAGGCGAGCGTGGCCCCCAGCGTGGCCAGGACACCGCCGGCGACGATGACAAGCGCGGAGGACCAGATCACGGCAAAATCCGTCTCCATCACGAAATGCGTGACCGCCCAGCCGCCGCCGATGCCGGCGGCCAGGGCCACCGCCGCCGCACCCGCGCCGATCAGCGCCGCGCGCAACGCGAAACTCATGAGGATCCGCGCCCGCGCCGCGCCCAGCGTCTTGAGCACCGCGGCCTCGTAGGTGCGCGCGCCCTCGCCGGCCGCGGCGGCGCCGATCAGCACCAGAAAGCCCACCAGAAGGGTCGCGGAAGCGCCCCAGGCGGTGGCAGAGGCGATGCCTGCCAGCAGGTCGGAGACCCGGTCGATCGCGTCGCGCACCCGGATCGCCGTGATGTTCGGATAGGCCGAGGCAAGGTCGCGCAGGATCGCCGCCTCTGACGAATCGTCGGCATAGACGGTGGCGATGAAGCTGTGCGGCGCGGCCTCCAGCGCAGAGGGATTCATCGCCATGATGAAGCCGATGCCGGCGGTCGAGAAGTCCACGACGCGGAAATTGGCGACCTCCGCCGTGATCTCGCGGCCAAGGATGTTGACGGTCAGCGTGTCGCCCAGTTGCAGCCCGATCTCGGCGGCCTCCTCGGCGGCGAAGCTCACCAGCGGCGGTCCGTCGTAGTCCTCGGGCCACCAGTCGCCCTCGGTGATGACCGTGTCCTCGGGCGGGGCGGCGGAATAGGTCACGCCGCGGTCGCCCTGGATCACCCAGTGGCCGCCCGCGACCTCCGATGCCGGCTGCCCGTTGATCCGGGTGATGACGCCGCGCAGCATCGGCGCGCTGTCCACTTGCGACACCGCCGGATCCTCCATCAGCCGCTCGCGGAAGCCCGGCATCTGGTCCTTCTGGATGTCCACGAAGAAGTAGCTGGGCGCCACGTCCGGCAGATCGCGGTCGATGGCGGCGCGCAGGTTGCCGTCGATCTGCCCGATCGCCGCCAGCACCGACAGGCCCAGGCCCAGCGACAGCATCACCGGCGCCACGGCGCCCCGCCGCGCGCCGATCGCGTCGAGCGCCCAACGCAGCGCCGCCCGGCCCCGCGCCGCCCGGACGCCGCGTCGTGCGAGCCAGCGCAGCCCCTCCGCCGCGAGCGCGAGCAGCACCAGCGCCGCCGCGATCCCGCCCGCCGTCCAGAGCGTCAGTTCCGCATTGCCCGAGAACCAGACCGCGAGGCCCAGGAGCGCCGCGATCAGCGCGACCGTCGCCACGACGAAACGCGCCGCGGGCAGGGCGCGCGCGCCCTCCAGCGCGTCGCGGAAAAGGGTTGCCGCGCGCACCTCTTCCGTTCGCGCAAGCGGCCAGAGCGTGAAGATCAGCGCGGTGAGCACGCCGTAAAGCGCGGCCTCGACAAGCGGTCCGGGGTAAAGGCCGAAGCGTGCAGGCACCGGCAGCCGCGCCTCGATCAGCGGCGCGAAGGCCAGCGGCACCAGCGCCCCCAGCAGCAGCCCGATGAAGATGCCCAGTGCCGCCAGCGCCCCGATCTGGATGAAGTAGGTGCGAAATACCGTCGCCCGGTCCGCGCCCAGCGTGCGCAGCGTGGCGATCACGCCGGTCTTTTCGGCCAGGTAGGCGCGCACGGCGGCCGACACGCCGATGCCCCCAACGGCAAGGCCCGACAGCCCCACCAGCACCAGAAAGGCGCCCAGCCTGTCCACGAACTCCGCGATCCCCGGCGCGCCGTTGCGCGCATCGCGCCAGCGCAGCCCCGATTCCTCGAAGCGGTCGAGCGCCTCGGCGCGCAGCGCGTCGAGATCCGTGTCCGCCGGCAGGTCGAGCCGGTATTTCGTGGAAAAGAGCGTGCCCGGCGCGATCAGCCCCGAATCGGCCAGGGCCGCGGTGGGCACCAGCGTCCGGGGGCCCAGACCGAACCCGTCGCCCGCCGCGTCGGGCTCGCGCGCGAGGAGTGCGGTCAACACGAAGTCCTGCGTGCCAAGGCGGAAGCGGTCGCCCGGGGAGAGGCCCAGCCGGTCGGCCAGCACCCGCTCCATCACCCCGCCGGGCAGGTCGCCCTCACCGGCGAAGGCGGTCTCCAGCCCCATCTCGGGCTCCAGCACCACCTCGCCCACCAGCGGATAGGCGTCATCCACCGCCTTGACCTGCGTCAGCGCGCGCTCGGTCTCTTCCCCCCGCTCGACCACGGCCATCGAGCGGAAATCGACCACCTCCGAGACCGCGTTCGCCGCGTCCTCGAAGAACGCGCGCTCCTGTTCCGTGGCGAATCGATAGGTGAATTCAGCCTCCGCGTCCCCGCCCAGCAGGACGGCGCCCTCGGCGGCCAGCCCGCCCTCGATCGCCGCGCGGATGCTGCCCACGCCCGCGATGGCCGCGACGCCCAGCGCAAGGCAGGCCAGGAAGATGCGAAAGCCCCGCAGGCCCCCGCGCAACTCGCGCCGCGCGATGCGGGCCGCGGCGGGCCAGCTCATTCCGCGGCCTCGCGCGCGTCCTCCGCGATCCGTCCGTCGGCCAGCGGCACGACCCGGTCGCAGCGCGCGGCCAGTTCGCGCGCGTGGGTCACCAGCACCAGCGTCGCGCCGTGCCGGTCACGCAGGCCGAAGAGCAGATCGACGATCGCCTCGCCCGTCGCGCTGTCCAGGTTGCCGGTGGGCTCGTCTGCCAGCAGGATCGCGGGCCGCGGCGCGGCGGCCCGCGCCAGCGCCACGCGCTGCTGCTCGCCCCCCGACATCTGCGAGGGGTAATGGTCCGCCCGGTGGCCCAGCCCCATCGCCTCGAGCTCGGCCTGCGCCCGGTCGAAGGCATCGCGGTGGCCGGCCAGCTCCAGCGGCGTCGCCACGTTCTCCAGCGCCGTCATCGTGGGGATCAGGTGGAAGGACTGAAAGACCACGCCCATGTGATCGCGACGGAAGCGCGCCAGCGCGTCCTCGCCCATCGTGGTCAGGTCGCGGCCAAGGGCTTCGACCGATCCGCTGGTGGCGCGCTCCAGCCCGCCCATCAGCATCAGCAGCGAGGATTTGCCCGAGCCCGAGGGCCCCACAAGCCCCACCGTCTCGCCGCGCGCGATGTCCAGCGAGATGCCATGCAGGATTTCCACCGGCCCGGCATTGCCAGCAAGCGTCAGGGTGACATCTTCGAGAGTCAGAACGGGATCGGTCATGAAAGGGTCCGGGTGATGCTGACGAACCTCTCATATGGGCCGCGGCTGCGCGAAGCCAAGGCGCTTGCCGCCGCGCTCTTCCTGCTCGCCACGCCGGCCACCGCGCAGGAGGTCACGCTGGTCGCGCTGGGCGACAGCCTGACGCAGGGCTACGGCCTGCCGGAGGACGAAGGCTTCGTCGCGCAGATGCAGGACTGGCTCGATGCGCAGGACGCCGAGGTGAGCCTCGTCAACGCCGGCGTCTCGGGCGACACCACCGCAGGCGGCCTTGCCCGCGTCGAGTGGTCGCTGACCGACGAGGTGGACGGCATGATCGTGGCGCTGGGCGGCAACGACCTGTTGCGCGGCATCGACCCCGCCGTCAGCCGCACGAACCTGCGCGGCATCCTCGAGGCGGCGGAAGGCCGCGACCTGCCCGTGCTGCTGGTGGGGCTAGAGGCCACCGGCAACTACGGCCCCGACTACAAGGACGCCTTCGACGCGATGTATCCCGACCTCGCCGCGGAGTTCGACACGCTCTACGCGGAAAACTTCCTCGCGCCGCTGGCAGAGGATGGAGAACCGGCCACCGCGCGCCGCTTTTTGCAGGCGGACGGCATCCACCCGAACGCAAAGGGCGTTGCACGCATCGTCGAGGCGCTGGGCCCGCGCGTCCTGGACCTCGCGCAGGCCGCCCGCGCGGGGGACAGCTAGCAGGAAACGGGGTGAAACGAAAACGGGCCGCCCCCAGGGAGCGGCCCGCCAGACAGTATGTGAACCCGGCTCAGGCGAGCGCGATGTTCACCGCCGACTGCCGGCCGTCGCGGCCGGTCTCCAGGTCGAAGGTAACCTTCTGGTTGTCGGCAAGGCCGGTCAGCCCCGAACGCTCGACGGCCGAGATGTGCACGAACACATCCTTGCCGCCGCTCTCGGGCGCGATGAAGCCGTAGCCTTTGGTGGTGTTGAACCATTTGACGGTGCCATTGGCCATCGTCTGTCTCCCAGTCGTGTCGTGTGCTGCCCGCGGAATTGCGGCAGCGTGGCTCGGTCAGTGCAGGATCGAGAAACTGAGCCGATAGGAGCAGCAGTAGTCGATAGCCGTAACGTCGCGCTGCGTCAAATGGCGCATCCGCGACGTTCTGTCAATATCCTCGGCCCTGCGCTTGGCGGTTTCGTGCCGGTCTTCGCCCCGCAGACCGGACCGTTCCTGCGCGCGCCCGGTGCCTTCCTCTTGCCGGAAATACCCTCGGGGGGTGAATGCCGCGGCACGCGGCAGAGGGGGGCAGACAGCCCCCCTCCGGCGATGCTTCACATGAAGGCCTGCAGCCCGGTGATCGCGCGCCCCAGGATCAGCGCATGCACGTCATGCGTGCCCTCGTAGGTGTTGACGGTCTCCAGATTCAGCATGTGGCGGATCACCTGGAACTCGGCCGAGATGCCGTTGCCGCCGTGCATGTCGCGTGCGTGGCGCGCGATCTCCAGCGCCTTGCCGCAGTTGTTGCGCTTGACGAGAGAGATCATCTCGGGCGCGGCTTCCGCCCGATCGAGCAAGCGGCCCACCTGCAGCGAGCCCTGCAGCCCCAGCGCGATCTCCGTCATCATGTCTGCCAGCTTTTTCTGGAAAAGCTGCGTCTGCGCGATCGGCTTGCCGAACTGCTTGCGGTCGAGGCCGTACTGCCGCGCGGCATGCAGGCAGAACTCCGCCGAACCCAGTACGCCCCAGGAAATGCCATAGCGCGCCCGGTTGAGGCAGCCGAAGGGCCCCTTCAGCCCCTCGACATGGGGCAGCAGCGCCTCCTCGCCTACCTCGACGCCGTCCATCACGATCTCGCCGGTGATCGAGGCGCGCAGGGACAGCTTGTTGCCCACCTTGGGCGCGGAGAGGCCCGTCATCCCCTTTTCCAGCACGAAGCCGCGGATCTTGCCGCCGTGCGCGTCGGACTTCGCCCAGACCACGAAGACGTCGGCGATGGGCGAGTTCGAGATCCACATCTTGGAGCCCGTCAGGCGGTAACCGCCCGCGGTCTTCTCGGCGCGGGTCTTCATCCCGCCGGGGTCGGAGCCTGCATCGGGCTCCGTCAGGCCGAAGCAGCCGATCCACTCGCCCGAAGCGAGCTTCGGCAGGTACTTCTGCCTCTGCTCTTCCGAGCCATATGCGTAGATCGGATACATCACCAGGCTCGACTGCACCGACATCATCGAGCGGTAGCCCGAATCGACGCGCTCGATCTCGCGCGCGACGAGGCCGTAGCTCACATAGCCCGCACCCAGCCCGCCGTACTGCTCGGGGATCGTCACGCCCAGAAGGCCCATCTCGCCCATCTCGCGGAAGATCGCCGGGTCGGTCTGCTCCTCGTTGAAGGCCTCGATGACCCTGGGCTGCAGTTTTTCCTGCGCATAGGCGCGTGCGCTGTCGCGGATCATGCGCTCGTCTTCCGCGAGCTGGGTGTCAAGGCGGAACGCATCCGCCCAGTCGAAGCGGCCGAGATCCGGCCTGTCCTTTGCCTTGAGCGAGGGCACGGGGTTGTCGAGGGTCATGGGCTTTCCTTCCTCCGGGATGGTCCGGAACTGAAACCTTCGCCGCCCTTATACTATTTCACGCGCGCCGGAAAAAACGTCTTTCCGGCATCGAAGCATGTGCTTTAGACATATGTCATGCCCTGGTCGCGCCGTTACCTTCCCTCGCTCGCCCTGCTGCGTGCCTTCGAGGCTGTTCTGCGCACGGGCTCGACCACCGCCGCGGCGGACGAACTCGGCATGACCCAGGGCGCGGTCAGCCGCCACATCCAGAGCCTCGAGGCGCAGCTGGGCACGGAGCTTTTCCTGCGCGAGCGGCGCGCGCTCGTCCCCACGCAGGCCGCGCGCAACTATGGCCGCAGCGTGGCGCAGGCGCTCGACCTCATCGGCCGCGCCTCGATGGAACTGACCGCGAATCCCGGCGGCGGCACGCTGTCGCTCGCCATCCTGCCGGCGCTCGGCACCCGCTGGCTCGCGCCGCGACTGCCGGCCTTCCTGTCGCGGCACCCGGGCGTGACGATCAACCTCGCCACACGCCTGCGCGCCGTGGATTTCGAAGCCGAAGGCTTCGACGCGGCGATCCATTTCGGCGCCGCCGACCGTCCGGGCTGCGACCACCTCAAGCTCGGCGACGAGCCGCTGGTCGCCGCCTGCGCGCCCGCGTTTCTCAAGGCGCATCCCGTTGAGCGCCCGCAGGATCTCTTGCACCTGCCGCTGCTCCAGCTGGAGACTCGCCCCCGCGCCTGGGAACGCTGGTTCGCCCATCACGGGATCGAGCGGGCGGGCCCGCAGGGCATGATCTTCGACCAGTTCGCCACCATGACGCAGGCGGCCATCGCGGGGGTCGGTGTCGCGCTGCTGCCCGAGTTCCTGGCCGATGCGGAATTCGCCGACGGCCGCCTCACCCGCGCATGGGGCGAGCCGGTGAGCGGCCGGGGCGCCTACTGGCTCGTCTGGCCCCGGGCGAGGGCCGACTACCCGCCGCTCCGGGCCTTCCGGCAATGGATGGCGCAGCAGAGCCTCGGGGCCGGCCCCTGATCCCTGTTCCGCCCGCACTGCATCGCGCCGGATCAGGGTATTTGGGGACCATTGAGCCCGCAGTATTCACCGAATAGGTCTGAGCTGCTGGTTTGGCGGTCGTGGGCCGGTCGTGAGGACCGGTGAACTTCATGTTGTCATAGATTCCGCGAGCGCAGGCCGCGCCGAAGAATGCGAGACGCGGGAGAAGATCGACGCGGCGACCGCACGGGTCGAGGCGTCCCAGAAGGCCGACCCGATCGGGCTTGTGCTTCTTCTGCGGTATTCCTTCGTCCTCCATCTGGCTCGAAAGCCTGCTTCAGAAAGGACAACGCTTCAGGGAGCGGGCTGGGCAACCGCTGCCACGGACGCGTTTGCGGCCGCGTCTGCTGCGGACCGCCCAGCCGGCTGCGCGCCTCGGGCGCGAGCGGCCGCCCGCGGTGCAACAGTTTGCGGGTTTGCGACTTGGTGAGCCTTGGACCTGTTCGCTGTTCGGCGATCTTGCACCGGTTCACACGCCACTGGCCCGGCAAGAAGGCCACTGGCCCGGCAAGAAGACTGCCGGACCACTGGCCGATCGTCGCGCGGGCCTACTCGCGCCGGAACGGCGGCACCGCGTCAGGCGCTTTCGGGCTCGCGGACGACGCTTTCCTGGAGATAGGCCTCGAGACTGTCGTCCAGCGCATCCTTCCACGGCGTGTGGTGCAGCGGTGCCATGGTGCCGGTGATGACCGACCTGTAGCTGTTGTTGCGGAAGGCCATGATGTCGTCGGCCTTGTGCTTCTTCCATTGGTAGAAGGCCTCGCAGGCGCCATCCACGTCGAAGCTCGGGTAGTCCGTCTCGGCAATCAGTTCCTTGATGTAGTCGCCCTGATAGCGGATCGCGTACTTGGCGTCGTCGCCGGCCTCTTCCCGCTCTTCGCGCTCCTTGACATCGGCCAGCATGTCTTCCTTGGAGACCTTCGACAGGTCGATCCTGCCCATGATCGCGTCGCGGACCCACCAGGCCTGCGCATCGAACATGTTGAAGGTGAACCACTGGTCCTGCATGCCCAGGTAGAACATCTTCGGGTTGTGGACAAAGACCACGCCCTTGTAAAGATCGGCGGTCGCCAGCCGGTTCGCGGTCTTGAGCCGCAGGTCGTCGGGCAGGAAGCTGAAATAGTGCTTGTAGCCGGTGCACAGGATGATCGCATCGACCTCGCGGCAGGAGCCGTCCGAGAAATGCACCGTGTTCCCGTCGACGCGGAGCATCGCGGGCTTCTCCTCCCAGTTGTCCGGCCACTTGAAGCCCATCGGAGCCGACCGGTAGCAGGAGGTGATCGACCTGGCGCCATACTTCCAGCACTGGGAGCCGATGTCCTCGGCCGAGTAGGACGAGCCGACGACGAGGATGTCCTTGCCGGCGAACTCGCGTGCGTCACGGAAATCATGCGCGTGCACGAGGCGGCCGTTGAAGGATTCGAAGCCTTCGTAATAGGGCACGTTCGGCGTCGAGAAATGGCCCGATGCGCAAACGACGTGATCGAACTCTTCGGAGTAGGTGGTATCCTGCGTGTGGTCATGAACCGTCACGGTGAACAGGCCGGACGCGTCGTCATAACTCACCCAGCGCACGGCGGTGTTGAAGCGGATCATGTCGCGCACGCCGGCCTTTTTTACACGTCCCTCGATGTAGTCGAAGAGCACTGCCCTCGGGGGGTAGGACGCGATCTGCTTGCCGAAATGCTCTTCGAAGGAATAGTCGGCGAACTCCAGGCCTTCCTTCGGGCCGTTCGACCACAGATAGCGATACATGGAGCAGTGCACCGGTTCGCCGTTCTCGTCCAGACCGGTCCGCCAGGTGTAGTTCCACAGACCGCCCCAGTTCTTCTGCTTCTCGAAGCAGACGATCTCGGGGATCTCCTCGCCCTGCTCTCTGGCGGACTGGAACGCGCGAAGCTGGGCCAGCCCCGACGGCCCCGCCCCGATGATCGCCACGCGTCTTGCAACCATGTTCGAATCTCCCTGGCTTGTTGTCGCGATTGGTGCTTTTGGTATGAACCAAACTTGTTCGGCCAACTTGTCCTGTCAACATATTTTCACAACAGGGATAAATTTTCTCCTGCAATGAAATTCGTCTCGCTTTTTTTGCGGTCAAAGGGGTGATAGGCATTGGCATGCTCAGTTCCAGCTTCGCCCATCGCATGGCCGTCACCTCCCTGTTTCCGAGCGACCGTGTCGGAATGCAGGAAGCCGTGAAGATCGGATTTCTCGCACCACTGACCGGCCCGGTCAGCTCGTGGGGTCTGCCTGGTCTTAACGGATGCCGGTTGTGGGAAGACTGGGTCAACGCGGCTGGCGGTCTGCTGATTGGGGGGCGACGCTACCCCGTCCGGATCATTCCTTTCGACTGCGGATACGATCCCGACCGTGCCGTCGAGGGCGCGCGGCATCTCGTGCTCACCGAGCAGGTGCGCTTCCTGATGATGCTGGGCGGGGATTCCTTCACCCCCCTGCGCGGGTTCCTGTCCGAAAACAGGATCCTGACCTCGACGCTCCTGCCCAGCGACCTGTCGCCCGACACCCGCTACCTGATCGCGCCCTCCGAAGTGCATCCCATCTTCAACGTGACCGGCGTGGAGTGGCTCGCTCGCAGCCGGCCCGAACTGCGTCGCGTGGCGTTGTGCAGCCAGAAGGATGCACTGGGGCTGCCGTCCATCGCCACGTATCGCGCCGCCTGCGAGGCGGCGGGACTGGCCGTCGTCAAGGACCTGCAATACGCGCCGGGCTTGTCCGACGTCGCGGCGATCGTGCAGCCCATGCTGGACGCCAAGCCCGATATCCTGTGCTGGTGCACCAGCTACACGCCGATGGTGCATGCGATGACGGAATACGCGCACCGAAAGGGATTTGCCGGACAGATCCTGTCCTGCACGCTGGACAACTACCAGCGGTTGGTGGCACGCACCTCGCCGGACTTCCTGGAAGGCACGGTCTTCCAGTTTCCCGATTTCGACGATCCCAAGCTCGCGCGCAAAGCGTTCTTCTTCAGCCGTCCAAGCACGTTCTTCAAGGAATATAACGCCCGCTATCCCGGCACCTGGAGCGCGGTGAGCTGGGAATACGTCGCGATCCTCGATATCTGGCAGGCTGCAGTCGAAAAGGTCAGCTCGGTGCATCCCGTCTCGGTGCTGGCCACGATGAAGCAGATGGAGCATGTGACCCACGCGTTCGGCCCGGCCCGCTGGTGGGGGGAGTCGATCTTCGGCATCGACAACGCGCTGATCGGGGACTGGCCGGTGGTGGCGCTGCAGGACGGCAAGGCGCGCATCCAGGCGTTCGAGTCGATTCCCGGCTGGTTGGAGCGGCACGAGGACCTGTTGCGCCGGCACATGCAGCGCGTCGGTCAGCTCTGGCAGCAGCGCGTCGAGGCCGGCGGCCGTCCTATCGATCTGACCAGCCGCGCGCTTGCGGAGTGACCCGGATCAGTCGTGGTGCAGGAAGAGCTTCTGTTCTTCCACAAGGTGCAGCTTGATGATCTCGACCGCGGCTTCGACATCGCGCGTGGCGATCGCGTTGAACAGCGAGTTGAACCGCGTCTGATAGTCCTGGATACGGCCGGGGGTCAGGTGCTTGCGCATCAGCGCGGTGCGAAAGCTCTGCCGGCAGACCTCGATGGTCAGCTCGTAACAGGATTCGAGCAACGGATTGCGGGTGGCCCTGGCCACGCAGCGATAGAATTCTTCCTCGCAGCGGGTGAATTCGTTGAGATCCGTGCGCACGGCCTCGATGCGGGCCACGATGCAAGCCAGGGCGTCGAGTTCCTTGGGTGTCATGTTCATGACGGCAAGGCGGACCATCTCCGGTTCGATGATCGAGCGCACGATGAGGTGGTCGAGAGGGCTTGTGCGTTCGCCGACCGAACCCGGCAGCGGTGCATCGAGGTGGTCGGACTGGAAGATCACGAAACTGCCGCTGCCCTGCCGGCGCCGCACCATCTTGCGTTGTTCAAGAACGTCCAGGGCATCGCGCAGCGTGTTCCGGGACACGCCGAGTTCGGCCGCCAGGGCGCGTTCGCTGGGCAGGCGCGAATCCGTGGGGTAGTTGCCGGCCTGGATCCGCGCGGTCAGGGTATCGACGACGATCCGCACGGTTTCGCCCAGGCTCTGGCCGACCGGAAGATCGGCATTCGATGTCTTGGCCATTCGGGTGTGGGCCCCGCTTTCGCTGCAATGCGGCGTATATGGGCGAGAAGCCGCGCCGCCGCAAGTTCGAGCGAGGCATGCCGAAGGCCCCGGCCGAAGCCGGGGCCCGTTGCGGCATGCGCTGTGCTCAGGTGGCGGCGCCGCCGGCCGGGATCGGACCGCGCTCGGGCGTGAGGGCCGCAGGTGCCGTCACCGGCATGTTGTCCGCATGAGTAAGCACATCCGCCTCGAGGTCCCAGACCTTCCGATCCAGCCCGTCGATCTGGTCGTCTTCGCTGACGCGCATGCCGATCGTGTTCTCGAGGATCAGCGACAGCACCGCCGCGGTCACGACACCGGCGCCGACGCAAGCCGCCACGCCGACAAGCTGCATGCCGAGCGAGATCGCGCCGTGCTGAAACGCATAGGCGCCTTCCTCGACGCCAAGGTAGCCGCCGCGCGGTGTGCCGGCCTTGACGATGCCCAGAACGACCATCCCGAAGATGCCGCTGCCCAGGAAGAGCGGGAAGAGCTTGTGCTCGTCGATGCCGCGCTTGAGCGTGAACTCGTAGACGAGGAAGGCCGCAAAGGGCGCCGCAAGGCCGAGAAGGAAGGCCTGCCAGGGCATCCAGACATCGAAGCCCGAGGCGCCGGCGACATAGCCCGCGAGCGGTCCCAGCAGCGTATAGGCGTGGTTCCCCGACCGGTAGGCGAGGATCAGCCCGGTGATCGCGCCGCCGGCCCAGGTCAGCGCGTAGTTGTTGATCGCGACGCCGACGCTGGTATCCGCCATCGTGACGCTGACCGCGAGCGCTTCGGGATCGAAGAAGAACAGGCAGGACAGGATGACCATCGGCAGGCCCGCGAAGATCATCAGCAGGCCCGGTGCGCAAAGGCCGATGCTGGGGGCGAGATAGGCCGTCACGCGCGGATGCGCCGACATCATGCCCGGACGCGCGCCGAGGCGCAGCGTGAAGACCAGCGCCATGCCGGCGGGGAAGAGATAGACAAAGCCTACGCCGAAGAAGTCGTGGAAGCCGGCATTCGTCAGCGGCCCGACCGAGCCCCAGGTCGCGAAGCTGAGATAGGAGGACACGACCGTCGCCACCACGCAGGTCACGTAATAGGCCGGCGCCGTCATCCGCTCGGAGACCGAGAAGTGCAGAAGGACGTTGATGATGCCCGCGAAGACCGCGAGGAAGAACACGAAGATCTGGAAGGTGTTCAGCCCGGGGAAGACCGCCGGGTCGACCTCCTGCGCGAGCGCGTTGGTCATGCCGCCGCCCAGCCACCAGTCGCGCACCGAATCCATGATCGTCGCGTCGACCATGACATAATACTGTGCCGCCCAGAGGCCGAAGCCGATCACGTAGTAGGTCGCGAAGCCGAGGAAGAAGCCGAGCGTCTTCTCGATCGTCGAGTTGAACAGATTCCTCCGCCGTGCGGTTCCGGCGTCGATCAGCAGCAGTCCGACCACCACGAGGATGGCGCCCACCGTGCCTGAACCATAGAGCAGGTTCTGAACCAGTGAGTTGAGCGTGACTTGTTCCGCGTAGAAGGCGGTCTCTTCAGGTGACATGGTCTTCTCCCTTGTTTCCGTTTTTTGCTTGCAGATCCGCCCGACATGGCGCGTGACCTCCCCGGACCAATCCGACCTTTTCGGGCCTGTTGCGGCACCGTGGTATGATGTTGGAGAAAAATTGGTGCTGTGGAAACAAGTTTTTTACCCATGAGAAACTTTGTTTCTCAGATTTCAGGCAGCAGAACGTCTTTCGAGCGAAAATGCGCCACGACGAGGCGGTTACGCCTTGGCAAGGATGTCATCCTAAGCGTCTGACAATAAGGGGTTTGCTTTGAGGGTGCACCAAGCGTGCCGCTTCGTTGGGCGAAGTTGGCCCGGCAGCGTCGCGCAGGATTTTGGCCTTGACTGACAGGAATAAAAATTGATTATCGGGAATAGATTTCGGGCAAACTCGTTTGTCGGAAGGGGAATCGCGCATGTCACTGGACGATACAGGCATCTGGTCTGCGGGGCGGTCTGAAGGGGAGGGCCGGAAGACGCCGGAGGGACCTCAGCTGGCGGAGGCGGGTCCAAGCCGCGGTTCGGGCGCTTCCGGCAGACAGGCCGCGGCGGCGGGATCTGCTGATCGAGTATCTGCACCTGATCCAGGACGCGAAGGGGCATATCCCGGCGGCGCATCTGCGGGCGCTTGCCACCTTCTACGCCGGTTTCTATCCGGTCCGCGGGGACGAGGCGTCGCCGCCCGATCCCAAGGACCGGGTCTGCGGATCGCTCTCCCGCGAACGCGCCAGATCCGAGGCGCTGCTGAAGGCGCTGGAGAACGGTCACGATCGCGCGAAGTTCCGCGTGCTGCGCACGCCCCGCATGGGATACCTTCAACGAGATCGAGAATGCCGACCCCGCCATCGTGATCGGCGGTGGCCGCCGGTGCGGTCTTCCTGCCCTTCGCCTATGTCGAGGCCGCCGCCAACATCCTCATCAACCCCGACCTCGGCCCTTTCGGAAAGATCCCCGGGTTCAAACACTCCGCCGCCCGCGTCAGGGCGGCCCACCAGACCCCCGCGGGATGACCGCGACACAAACACACACACACGACAGGAGAGACAGTGATGGCCTACAAGAGCGACATCGAGATAGCGCGGGAGGCGCAAAAGAAGCCGATCCAGGAGATCGGGAACCGTCTGGGGATCCCGGCAGAGCATCTGCTGCCCTACGGGCATGACAAGGCGAAGGTGAGCCAGGCGTTCATCGACGGTGTGCAGGACCGGCCCAACGGCCGGCTGGTGCTGGTGACGGCGATCAACCCGACGCCGGCGGGCGAGGGCAAGACGACGACGACGGTGGGTCTGGGCGACGGGCTGAACGCGATCGGCAAGAACGCGATGGTCTGTATCCGCGAGGCCTCGCTGGGGCCCAATTTCGGGATGAAGGGCGGCGCGGCCGGAGGCGGGCGCGCGCAGGTGGTGCCGATGGAGGACATGAACCTGCATTTCACCGGCGATTTCCACGCCATAACCGCCGCGCACAGCCTGCTGGCGGCGATGATCGACAACCACATCTACTGGGGCAACGAGCTCGACATCGACATCCGCCGCGTGGCCTGGCGGCGCGTCGTGGACATGAACGACCGTGCGCTGCGGCAGGTGACGCTGTCGCTGGGCGGTGTGGCCAACGGCTTCCCGCGCGAGGGAGGCTTCGACATCACCGTGGCCTCGGAGGTCATGGCGATCCTGTGCCTGGCGAAGACCCTCAGGGATCTCGAGGAGCGGCTGGGCGCCATGATCGTGGCCTACCGGCGCGACAAGTCCCCGGTCTATTGCCGCGATATCGGGGCCGAGGGCGCGATGACGGTGCTGCTGAAAGACGCGATGCAGCCCAACCTCGTGCAGACGCTGGAGAACAACCCCGCCTTCGTGCACGGCGGCCCCTTCGCCAACATCGCGCATGGCTGCAACTCGGTCATCGCGACGACCACGGCACTCAAGCTCTGCGACTACGTGGTGACGGAGGCGGGCTTCGGCGCCGACCTTGGTGCCGAGAAGTTCATGAACATCAAGTGCCGCAAGGCGGGGCTCGCGCCGTCTGTGGTGGTTGTGGTGGCGACCGTGCGGGCGATGAAGATGAACGGCGGCGTGGCCAAGGCCGATCTGGGCGCGGAGAACGTAGAGGCGGTGAAGGCGGGCTGCGCCAATCTCGGCCGCCACATCGAGAACGTGAAGGGCTTCGGCGTGCCGGTCGTGGTGGCGATCAACCATTTCGTGACCGATACCGATGCTGAGGTTGCGGCCATCAAGGATTTCGTCGCATCGAAGGGCGCCGAGGCCGTGCTGTCGCGGCACTGGGAGCTGGGCTCGGAAGGCTCGGCGGATCTGGCCCGCAAGGTGGTCGAGGTGGCCGAGAAGGGCGAGGCTGAGTTCCGGACGCTCTATTCCGACGAGATGGGGCTCGCCGAGAAGATCGAGACCATCGCCAGACGCATCTACCGCGCCGAGACGGTGACCATCCCGGCGCCGATTCGCGCGCAGCTGAAGGCCTGGGAGGCGCAGGGCTATGGCAGCCTGCCGGTCTGCATGGCCAAGACGCAGTATTCCTTCACCACCGATCCGCACCGGCGCGGCGCGCCGGAAGGCTTCGACATCCCGGTGCGGGAGGTGCGGATCTCCGCGGGTGCGGGCTTCGTCGTCGCGATCTGCGGCGAGATCATGACCATGCCCGGACTGCCGAAGGCGCCGGCGGCGCAGAACATCCGCCTTAACTCGGAAGGCCAGATCGAGGGCCTGTTCTAGGGTGGTCTCGCCGCGGCGCGCGGACGCGGCCAGCCGCGTTCGCGCGCCGGGCGGCAACGGAAAACGAAGACGGGCGCGGCCCGTGCAGGGCAGGCGCAGGGAGACGGACATGACAGCGACGATCCTCGACGGAAAGGCCTTCGCGGCCCGGGTGCGGGACAGTGTGGCGGCCCATGTCGCGCGGCTGACGGAGGAGAAGGGGATCACCCCGGGCCTTGCGGTCGTTCTGGTGGGCAAGGACCCGGCGAGCCAGGTCTACGTGACCTCCAAGGGGAAGATGACGTTGGAGGTCGGCATGGCCTCCTTCGAGCACCGGCTGGCGGAGGACAGCTCCGAGCAGGAGTTGCTGGGGCTGATCGACCGGCTGAACGCGGATCCGGCGGTGCATGGGATCCTCGTGCAGCTGCCGCTGCCGGAACATCTTGATCCGGACCTGGTGATCAACGCGATCGACCCGGCCAAGGACGTGGACGGGTTCCACGTCTCGAATGTGGGGCTGCTGGGCACGGGGCAGAAAGGCATGGTGCCCTGCACGCCGCTGGGCTGCCTGATGATGCTGCGGGACCATCACGGGTCTCTGACGGGGAAGGAGGCGGTGGTGATCGGACGGTCCAACATCGTCGGCAAGCCGATGGCGCAACTGCTGCTGGGCGAGAGTTGCACCGTGACGACCGCGCATTCGCGCACGCGGGATCTTTCGGAGGTGGTGCGCCGCGCCGATATCCTGGTGGCGGCGGTGGGCCGGCCCGAGATGGTTCCGGGCGACTGGATCAAGCCGGGCGCCACGGTGATCGACGTGGGCATCAACCGCGTGGCGGCGCCCGAGAAGGGCGAGGGCAGGACCCGGCTCGTCGGCGATTGCCATTATGAGAGCTGCGCCGCGGTCGCGGGCGCCATCACGCCCGTGCCGGGCGGCGTCGGCCCGATGACCATCGCCTGTCTGCTTGCCAACACACTCACCGCCTGCTGCCGCGCAAACGCCCTGCCCGAGCCCGAAGGGATGATCCCGTGAACGTGGCGCTGCACGATCCGCGCCTTCTTCTGGGCAAGCCGGTCCGCGAGCGGATCCTGTCCGAGGTGTCGGCCTATGTGAACCGGGCCGGACGGATCGGCAGGCTGGTTTCGATCTCGATCGGCAACGTGCCCGAGATCATGGTCTATGTACGCAACCAGGCGCGGGCTGCGGCCGCAGTCGGGCTGCCCTTCGACCAGCAACTCTGGAGCCCGGACATCACGCAGGACGCGTGCAAGGCGCTGATCCACGAGATGAACGACGATCCGGACGTCCTGGGCATCATCCTGCAGCGCCCTGTGCCGGGGCATATCAACGTGCGCTCGCTGCAATCCGCCATCCATCCCCTCAAGGACGTGGAGGGCATGAATCCCGCCTCGATCGGCAATATCGTCTACAACGACGTGGCCATGGCGCCCTGCACGGCCGCGGCGGCGGTCGAGCTGATCCGGTCCACCGGCCTCGCGATGCAGGGGCTGGAGGTCGTCATGGTCGGGCATTCCGAGATCGTGGGCAAACCTGCCGCCAACATGCTGATGGCCGAGGGCGCGACCGTGACCGTCTGCCATCACATGACGCGCTCGGTCGCGATGCATTCGCGGCGCGCGGACGTGGTGATCGTGGCGGTGGGCAAGCCGCATCTCATCGGCGCGGACATGGTCAAGCCGGGCGCGGTGGTGGTCGATATCGGGATCAACCAGGTCACCGCGGCGGATGGAAAGATCGACATCGTGGGAGATGTCGACACCGACGCCGTCAGGGAGGTCGCGGGCTGGATCACGCCGGTGCCGGGCGGGGTCGGGCCTGTCACGGTGGCGATCCTTTTCCGCAATGCCATGCGCGCCCATGAACGTCAGCAGGCGGCGGGCTGGATCGGCTGATGGCGGAGCAGGGCGGCAGAGCGCGCGTGTTCCGGCACCTTCTGTGCAACACCGATCTTGCGCGGGATATCGGTCAGGGATATTCTTTAAAATAAATAAAAATTCCTGAAATTCAAATGCCGGAGGGGATGCATGCTGGAAACACGATACCCGGACGTGGTGCCGGGTCCGCCGAAACCGAGCACGATCGTGCAGCCGCGGCTCTTCTCCTTGCCGCCCGGAACGGAGCGGTATGTCGTCGAAGGCGCGGGCGCAATCCTTGTCCGGCTGGAGGCAGGCGACCGGCTTGAGGTCGAGAACACCGAAGGCGGCCAGCCGTGCGAGATCGTCTGCGCCGATACCGCCGGGCACTTCGATCCCGGCCTGATCGGTGCGACGGAGCAGGGGGCGCCGACCGGCCTTCAGGCGCTTCTGACCTCGGACGACCGGTCGCTGCGCAGCTTGCGCATGGGGCTCGAGGCACGCGGTCTGGACCTGTCGAAAGCCCGGGCGGTGCATCTCTTCGGCCGCGAAACCCCCGCCAGAACCTCGGAAAGCTTCACCGTCACGCGCGAGGGTGTCGCCATCATCGCCGCCCCCGGCGGGATCATGGATTTCGAGACCCAGGACACCGCGACACCGCTGACCGTTCATGTCCGCCGCGCGACGATCCGGAACGTCGCGCGGTTCGAGCTGCCCGATCCGCTGGCCGATCCGGTGGCGGATATCCGGGTGCATTCGGCAACGGCGGAGGCCTATTTCGTCAAGGCCGGCGACTATATCCAGATCCTCGATGTCGATGGCCGGCAATGCACGGATTTCCAGTGCTTCGCCGCGCGCAAGCTCGACCAGGGGATCGAGCATGCGCTCGACGTGACCACCACGCGCACGCTCATGGAACGCGCCTACCCGATGCCGGGGCTGCACGCGAAATACTACGACCAGGACATGCTGCCGCTGGTCGAGGTCATTCAGGATACCTGCGGGCGGCACGATGCCTTCGCCCTGGCCTGTTCGGCGAAGTATTACGACGATATCGGCTATCCCGGCCACGTGAACTGCTCGGACAACTTCAACGCCGCGCTGGCGCCGCACGGGGTTACGGGGCGCAAGGGCTGGATGGCCATCAACTTCTTCTTCAACACCGGGCTCGACGAGCATGGCGTGATGTATTCCGACGAACCGTGGTCGCGGCCCGGAGACTACGTCCTCCTGCGCGCGCTGACCGATCTGGTCTGCGTCAGTTCCGCCTGCCCGGACGACACGACGGCCGCCAATGGCTGGAACCCCACCGACATTCACGTGCGCACATACAGCGGACAGGAAAAGTTTTCACGGGCGGTCGCATACCGGCCCACCCCCGACGCGGAAGCGAAGATGACCAAGGAAACAGGCTTTCACGACCGGTTCGCCCGGTTCACCGAGAATTTCGTGGAGTATAACGGCTTCTGGCTGGCCGGTTCCATGGCGACGGCCGGGCCGATCCAGGAATACCATGCCTGCCGCGAGAAATGCGTCGTGCTCGACCTGAGTGCGCTGCGCAAGTTCGAGATCACCGGCCCGGACAGCGAGGCGCTCTGCCAGTACGTCTTCACCCGCAACATGAAGACGCTGCCGGTCGGCGGCGTGGTCTATACCGCGATGTGCTATCCGCATGGCGGCATGATCGACGACGGAACCGTCTTCCGGCTCGGTCAGGACAATTTCCGCTGGATCGGCGGCTCCGACTACGGCGGCGAATGGATCCGGGAAAAGGCCGAGGAGCTGGGCCTCAAGGTGCTCGTGCGCTCCTCCACCGACATGCAGCACAACATTGCCGTGCAGGGACCGGAGAGCCGGGACCTGCTGAAGAAGATCATCTGGACCGCGCCGCACCAGCCGAATTTCGAGGACCTCGTCTGGTTCCGCTTCACGCCTGCGCGGATCGGGGACGATCAGGGCATTCCGGTGGTGGTCAGCCGCACCGGCTATACCGGAGAACTCGGTTACGAGATCTTCTGCCATCCCAAGCACGCGGGCGAGGTTTTCGACGCCGTATGGGAGGCCGGCAAGGATCACGGGCTGACCCCCATGGGGCTCGAGGCGCTCGACATGGTGCGGATCGAGGCGGGGCTGATCTTTGCGGGCTACGATTTTTCCGACCAGACGGATCCTTTCGAGGCCGGCATCGGCTTCACCGTGCCGCTCAAATCGAAGATGGACGACTTCATCGGTCGCGAGGCGCTGATCCGGCGCAAGGAGCATCCGGCGCGAAAGATGGTGGGGCTGGATATCGACAGCAAGGTCGCGGTGGGCCACGGCGATTGCGTGCATATCGGCCGCGCGCAGATCGGAGAGGTGACGTCCTCCATGCGCTCGCCCATCCTCGGCAGGAACATCGCGTTGGCGCGGGTGGACGTCGCCCATCACGAGGTCGGTACGCAGGTGGAAATCGGCAAGCTCGACGGCCACCAGAAGCGACTGCCGGCCACCATCGTGCCGCTGTCGCATTACGACCCCCAGAAGACGCGGCCGCGGTCTTGATCCCCGTCAAGGCCCCGCACCACCCGGTCCGGAAAGCCTAGGGCATGCAATCCGCGCTGGCCGCCATCGGCGGCGAGGCCATGCTCCGCGACCTTGTCGATGCCTTCCATGACCGGATAGAGACCGCTCCGAAGGGCTGTCCCCTGCACCGGCTCCATTTCCGCGGCCATGGGCCGGACCACTCATGGCAGGCGCAGTTCGAGTTCCTGTCCGGATTCCTTGGCGGGCGGGCCCATTACCGGGAACGCGCCGGCCAGATGACCCGCACGAAATCCACGGCCATGCGCCGTTTCGGGAGGCAGACGCGCTGCTCCGGCTCGACACGTTCGACGTGACGGTGGACGCGTGCGGCCTGCAGGGCGACGCGGTCGACAAGGTCCGCGCGATCTTGCGGCGCGCTGCCCTCATGCTGGTCGATGACATGCGGGGCCAGGCGCCGTGAGGCGGCGCCTGGCCCGGCAGCGGGACGTGGATATCCGCGACATTTGGTGCCCGTCGCGGCGGTGCCGAAGGGGTCGCCGGCAAGCCGCAGCGCCGCATTGCGTTCATTGCGGTCCAGCAGGGAGGCGGGATAGCCGCCGGTCGCACGGGCGGGCTCAAGCGGCTTCGAAGCCGCTTGACGGCCCTGCGTCCGGTTCAGATGTCGAGGGTGTGTTCGCGTTCCCAGTGGCTGAAATGCGTGACGAAGGAGTTCCATTCCTGCATCTTCATCTTGATGTAGGAGGCAGAGAACGCCTCGCCCATGACCGCCTTGAGGGCCTTGTCCCGGTCGTATTCACGGAGCGCGTCGAG
The DNA here is from genome assembly GCF_046542825.1 of Rhodosalinus sp. Taxonomy (GTDB): domain Bacteria; phylum Pseudomonadota; class Alphaproteobacteria; order Rhodobacterales; family Rhodobacteraceae; genus Rhodosalinus. The sequence continues at coordinate 24,985 of NZ_JBKHAQ010000011.1, forward strand.
CATGTTGAGAGGCAGCTTCGGCGCGCCCCGGACCTTGTCGCCCTCGGCATACATGTCGATGTCGTGGCGCTTGCCGGGATCGGCCTTGGAGCGGATGCCGGAGAGGCCCGCGGCGATGATGACGGCCTGCAGCAGATAGGGGTTGGCGGCGCCGTCGGGCAGGCGCAGCTCGAACCGGCCGGGGCCCGGCACGCGGACCATGTGGGTGCGGTTGTTGCCCGTCCAGGTCACGGAGTTGGGGGCCCATGTGGCGCCCGACAGGGTGCGCGGCGCGTTGATACGCTTGTAGCTGTTGACGGTGGGGTTGGTGATGGCGGCGAGCGCGCTGGCATGCTTCATGATGCCGCCGAGGAAATGCTTTCCGCGTTCCGAGAGGCCGACCTCGCCGGTGGGGCCGTCGCCCGCGCCGGCGAAGACGTTGGTGGTGGCGGCGGTGCCCGGCGCGTCCCAGACCGAGACGTGGGCGTGGCAGCCGTTACCGGTCAGCCCCTCGACGGGCTTGGGCATGAAGGTGGCGCGCAGCCCGTGCTTCTCGGCCACCGACTTGACCATGAACTTGAAGAAGGAATGCTTGTCGGCGGTGCGCAGCACGTCGTCGAAATCCCAGTTCATCTCGAACTGGCCGTTGGCGTCCTCGTGGTCGGTCTGATAGGGGTTCCAGCCCATCTCCTGCATGTAGTCGCAGATCTCGGCGACCACGTCGTAGCGGCGCATCACTGCCTGCTGGTCGTAGCAGGGCTTGGCGGCGGTGTCGTAGGGATCGGAGATCCGGTCGCCCTCGAGGGTGAGCAGGAAGAACTCCGCCTCGATCCCGGTCTTGACATGCAGCCCCTCGGCGGCGGCCTCGGCGATCAGGCGGCGCAGCACGTTGCGCGGGGCCTGTTCGACGTCGCGACCCTCCATGACGCAATTGGCGGCGACCCAGGCGACCTCGGGTTTCCAGGGCAGCTGGGTGACCGAGGCCGGGTCGGGCACCGCCAGCATGTCGGGATGCGCGGGCGTCATGTCGAGCCAGGTGGCGAAGCCGGCGAAGCCCGCGCCGTCGGCTTGCATGTCGGCAATGGCCTGGGCCGGGACCAGCTTGGCGCGCTGGCCGCCGAAGAGGTCGGTGAAGGAGATCATGAAATACTTCACGTCGCGCGCGCGGGCGAATTCCGCGAGGTCGATCGTCATGTCCTGTTCCCTGTTGTGCATCTGCATGATGTCTGTTCCCTTGTTGTGTCGTGTCGCAAACGGAAGGGGCGCGGACCTCTCCCGGCCGCGCCCCGCTTGCCCGTCAGAACGCGGCGCCGGTCTTGCCCGGCCACCAGTCGGTGCCGGCGAGCGGCACCTGCGCCATGGCCGCCGCCTCCATGGTCAGTGCGCAGAGATCCTCCGGTTCGAGGTTGCGCAGGTCGTTGTGGCCGCAGGCCCGCGCGATGGTCTGCGCCTCCAGCGTCATCACGTTGAGATAGTTGCGCAGCCGCCGGCCGGCATCGACCGGGTCGAGCCGCGCGGCGAGTTCCGGGTCCTGGGTGGTGATGCCCGCCGGATCCCGCCCCTCGTGCCAGTCGTCATAGGCGCCGGCGGTGGTGCCGAGCTTGCGGTACTCCTCTTCCCAGCGCGGGTCGTTGTCGCCGAGCGCCACCAGCGCCGCGGTGCCGATGGCCACCGCGTCGGCGCCGAGCGCCAGCGCCTTGGCCACGTCGGCGCCGCTGCGGATGCCGCCCGAGACGATGAGCTGGACCTCCCGGTGCATCCCCAGATCCTGCAGCGCCTGCACGGCGGGGCGGATGCAGGCGAGCGTCGGCAGGCCCACATGCTCGATGAAGACCTCCTGCGTCGCCGCGGTACCGCCCTGCATCCCGTCGAGCACGACCACGTCGGCGCCCGCCTTCACCGCCAGCGCCACGTCGTAATAGGGCCGCGTGCCGCCCAGCTTGACGTAGATCGGCTTCTCCCAGCCGGTGATCTCGCGCAGCTCCAGGATCTTGATCTCCAGGTCGTCCGGCCCGGTCCAGTCCGGGTGCCGGCAGGCGGAGCGCTGGTCGATCCCCTTGGGCAGGGTGCGCATCTCGGCGACGCGGTCGGAGATCTTCTGGCCCAGCAGCATGCCGCCGCCGCCGGGCTTGGCGCCCTGGCCCACGACGATCTCGACGGCGTCGGCGCGGCGCAGGTCGTCGGGGTTCATGCCATAGCGCGAGGGCAGGTACTGGTAGACGAGCTTGGTGGAATGGCCGCGCTCCTCGGGGGTCATGCCGCCGTCGCCGGTGGTGGTGGAGGTGCCGGCGAGCGAGGCGCCGCGGCCCAGCGCCTCCTTGGCGGGTCCGGAGAGCGCGCCGAAGGACATGCCGGCGATGGTGATGGGTATGTCGAGCTCTATGGGCTTCTTCGCGAAGCGCGTTCCGAGCGTCACCTTCGTGTTGCAGCGCTCGCGATAGCCCTCGAGCGGGTAGCGCGAGACCGAAGCGCCGAGAAAGAGCAGGTCGTCGAAATGCGGCACACGCCGCTTCGCGCCGCCGCCGCGAATGTCGTAGATGCCGGTCGCCGCGGCGCGGCGGATCTCGGCATTGATCGGGTTGGAGAAGGTCGCCGACTGGATCGGGACCGTCTGCGGGGGGCCGTTCTCCTCGAGATCTTTCATCGCTTGGGTCCTCAATAGGCGTTGTCGACTTTGAACGTGTAGAGCTGCCGGGCCGAGCCGTAGCGGCGGAACTCCTCGGGCCTGGCGTTGCAGCCGCCACGCTCCAGCAGATCGCCCAGGATCTTCAGGTGCTCGGGCCGCATCTCCTTCTCGATGCAGTCCGCGCCGAGAGACCTGACCGAGCCGCGGATGAAGAGCCGCGCCTCGTAAATGGAATCGCCCAGCGCCTCGCCCGCGTCGCCGCAGACCACGAGGTTGCCCGACTGCGCCATGAAGGCCGACATGTGGCCCACGTTGCCATGCACGACGATGTCGATGCCCTTCATCGAGATCCCGCAGCGCGAGGCGGCGTTGCCCTTGATGACAAGCGTGCCGCCGCGCCCGGTGGCGCCGGCGTATTGCGACGCGTCGCCCTCGATCACCACGGTGCCGGACATCATGTTCTCCGCCACGCCGGGGCCGGCGGAGCCCATCACGCGCACGGTCGCCTGCTTGTTCATGCCGGCGCAGTAATAGCCCGTCGAGCCCTTCACCGCGACTTCGATGGGCGCGTCGAGCCCGACCGCGATGGCGTGGCTGCCGCGCGGGTTGATCACTTCCCAGCGGGTCTGGTTGGTCTCGGCGCTCTGGGCATGCAGCGCGGCGTTCAGACCCCGCAGCCCCTCGGCTTCCAGATCATAGGTCTGCATTCACGCGGCCCTCTTGTCGGTGCTGTCGGTTGTCTCGTGCGTCCAGAAATAGACGGTGGCGGGCTCGGGCTCCCACACTTTCGCCTCGTCGATGCCGGGCAGGTTCACCAGCGCCCGGTATTCCGAACCGAAGGCGACGTAGCGCTCGGTCTCGGCCATCACCGCGGGCTTGCAGGCGATGGGGTCGCGCACCACGCCGAAGCCGTCCTTGGTGCCCACCACGAAGGTGAAGAACCCGTCGAGATCGTCGAGCGCGCGCTCCAGCGCCGCGCCCAGCGTGGCGCCGCGGCGCATCTGCCAGGTCAGGTAGGCGGCGGCCACCTCGCTGTCGTTCATCGTCTCGATGCGCAGCCCCTCGCGCTGCAGGCGGCGGCGCAGGGTGTTGGGGTTGGAGAGCGACCCGTTATGCACGAGGCACTGGTCGGGCCCGGTGTTGAACGGGTGCGCGCCCAGCGTCGTGACGGCGGATTCGGTGGCCATGCGGGTGTGCCCGATGCCGTGGCTGCCGGCCATGGAGGCGATGTCGAAGCGCGTCGCCACGTCCGCGGGCAGGCCCACCTCCTTGTAGATCTCCAGCGTGTCGCCCACCGACATCACCCGGAGCGCGGGGTCGAGCGCGGCCAGGGCCGCGCGCGCCGCCTCCTCCTGCCCGCGCGCGACCCGCAGCACCGCGTGGCTGTCGCGCCGCGTCACCGCGACGGGCCCGCCCAGCGCCGCGCCGAGCCGCGCCTCCAGCCCCTCGAAGGCCGTGTCGGGCGCGTCGGACTGTACCACGAGCCTGGCCCGCGCCGCGTCCTCGGCGCCGTAGATCGCGATCCCCGCGCTGTCGGGCCCGCGATCCGTCATCGTCACCAGCATCTCCGCCAGCAACGCCCCCAGCCGCGGCTGCAGTGCTCTGTCTTTCAGGAACAACCCAACGATCCCGCACATCCCGTCCGCTCCTTTCCGATTCTGCCTCGTGGCTCATTCCGCCACCTAGCACGCGACATGCGTCATATCAACTCACAAGAAAATAATTTTACTCCTAGGTAATGTTGCCCATGAATCATTCCGGGGCGATGTGGCCGGAGCGCTTCGGTGGCACACGGCATGAGCGCGACCGTGCGCTGCGCCCGGGGCTGCGCGGAGCGCGGCTCCGTCCCGCCGGGCCCGGTTTGCCCGGCGGAGGCCCCGGCCTCAGACCGAGGCAGGCGCAACCTCCGGCGCCAACGGGAAACACGCGCGGCCCGCCCGCATCGAGACGGAAGAGCCCGGGCTATCCATCTGCGACAGCGCCGGATCCGGGCGGCGCTGACGGTCGACCGGAGTGAACCAATTAAAAACCGCGTGCGCCCGACGCACCGAAGATGGAACCGGTTCGATCGCTGCGTCCGATACCTTGGCACAGCCCTCCGCGGTTGCGCCGGGCCGGCTGGCCGCCCGGTCGGTCGGGCGATTCGCCAGGACGAGCGCGAAAGCCGTCTCGCGGCAGGCGCCGGGCCGCATCGCGCATCTTCCGGTCCCGGCGGCGCAAGACGGGACGCGCAGGAGGCGTCCGGCGATCCTGCCGCGCGGAACGCAATTCGCAAGTGGCGCGTGTATGGAATTGCCAAATAGAAGCAGTAGTTTAACCGCCGAACAAGCGCGGCCTTCCCGCAGGCGGCCCCAAAGACTGGACGAGTGCTTCAACGCCGTCCGCACCCAGAGGACTGAGCCGCTCGAATATCGACATCGGTTTGCCGGATTTGCCGGCAGATCTCGAATCCCTCCGGGGTCTTGCGTCGGCGTGCGGCGCCATGGGGCGAGGGCGCCCGGCGCGACATCTGCACGGTGATGAAAATTCTTGCCTCCTCGCCGCGACTGCACGTCTGAAAGGCGCCGGTCGAGGCAGCGGCCCGATAATTTCCCTGTAGGAAAAAATTATGAACGAAAATGTTGATTTGCGTTCGAGGTTGGGTCTGTATGGGACCAAATGCTCTGAAATGGTCCGATAGAACGAAGAGGGAGGTCATACATGGCGATCATCTACAGAACCTCGGCGCTGGCGCCGCGGCATGCCGAGATCGGCGGAGAACTCGAGGACTGGAACGGCATGGGAACCGCTTGGTTCTACGACCATTCCGACGAGCGGGCGAAGGCGGATTACGAGGCGGTCCGAACAAGGGCGGGTCTCATGGACGTGTCCGGTCTCAAGAAGATCCACCTCGCCGGTCCGCACGCTGCGGCGGTGATCGACCGCGCCACGACGCGCAACGTGGACAAGATCATGCCGGGCCGGGCCGTCTATGCCACGATGCTTGACGACCGCGGGCTCTTCATCGACGACTGCGTGATCTACCGCATCTCGGTCAACGACTGGCTGCTGGTGCATGGCACGGGCACGGGGCACGAAAGCCTTGCCATGGCGGCCTACGGCAAGAACGTCTCGATGATCTTCGACGACGATCTGCACGACATGTCGCTGCAGGGCCCGGTCGCCGTCGACCTGCTGGCCAGGCACGTTCCGGGCATCCGGGATCTGGCCTATTTCGGCATAGTGCAGACGAAGCTCTTCGAAAAGCCGGTGATGATCTCCCGCACCGGGTATACCGGGGAGCGGGGCTACGAGATCTTCTGCCAGGGCCGGCACGCGATCGACCTGTGGGATGCGATCCTGGAGGACGGCAAGGACATGGGCGTGCGGCCGGTGCAGTTCTCCACGCTGGATCTGCTGCGGACGGAAAGCTACCTGCTGTTCTATCCCGGCGACAATTCGGAGACCTATCCCTTTCCGGACCAGCCGGCAGGGGATTCGCTGTGGGAGCTGGGTCTCGACTTCACCGTCTCGCCCGGCAAGACGGGTTTCCGCGGGGCGGAGAACCATTACGCGCTGAAGGGCAAGGAGCGGTTCAAGATCTACGGCGTCAAGCTGGAGGGCACCACGCCGGCGGATATGGGGGCCGAGCTGCTGAAGGACGGCGAACCGGTCGGCGTCGTGACCTTCGGCATGCATTCGGAGCTCAACGACCACAATGTCGGCATCGCACGGATGCCGGTGGACTGCGCCAAGCCCGGCACGAAGCTGACCGTGCGCAACGAGGACGGCACGGAGATTCCCTGCGTGGCGGAGGAAATGCCGTTCTACGACAAGGACAAGTCCATCCGCACCGCGAAAGGCTGACGCTTCGGGCGCCGCCCCGCACGGGCGGCGCCTCCCATCCCCGGCTCAGACCCAACGGAGGGACCGCAACGATGTCCAGATTCCAGTTCCCCGAGAGCATTCGCAGCCGTCCCGTCTACGGCACGCTCGCGCCCCGGCCCGGCAAGGCGCATCTGATGATCGCCGACGCGGAAGGGGCCGAGGCGCTGCTCGACCTGCACGCGCAGGATGCCGCCCTCTTCGCGAAGGCGCATGTCATCTACATCCCGAAAGGGACGGGCGAGACCTATGCCGACAAGCTCCGCGCCGCCCGGCCCGCACAGCTGCACGTGGGGCCGAGCTATCCGGCCTCGGTATCCCGGATCCGCCGCGTGCTGTCGGATGCGCACATGGGCCTGCAGGTCTACCTTGCCGGCACCGAGGGGCTGATCGGCCAGGCTCAGAACGAGGCCATGGCCGCGGGCATCCCACATACCGCCATCCAGACCGAGCATCGCGGCTCCGTCGCGCGCCGGATGCAATGCGTGCATTGCAAGGGCATCACGGAGGATGTGACGACCGATCCCTTCACCTGCGCACATTGCGGGCTCAACCTTTTCGTGCGGGATCACTACTCGCGCCGGCTGGCGGCCTTCCAGGGCGTGTGCGTCGATGCCGAGGATCCCGGAAACGTCCCCGAACCCAGGGAGCTTTACTCATGAGCGCAGCGCCCCAGAAAGCCAAGGCCGGCGCCGAGAAGATCGACGTCACTGTCGATGCCATCGTGCGCGTGAACGAACTCGTCACCCGGTTCGAATTCGTGCGCAGCGACGGCCAGCCCTTTCCGCCCTTCTCAGCAGGCGCCCATACGGTGGTGGAGATGCAGGACGGCGACCGCACACGGCTGAACCCCTATTCGCTGATGTCCGATCCGGCCGACACGTCGCGTTACGCGATTTCCGTGCGCCGGGACGACCAAGGGCGTGGAGGATCGCTTTTCCTCCACACCAAGGTCAAGGTCGGCGACCGTATGGTATTGAGCTACCCGGTGAACCTCTTCCCGCTGGATCTCCGCGCGCGCAAGCATGTCTTCATCGCCGGGGGCATCGGGATCACGCCCTTCATGGCGATGATCGCCCAGCTGGAACACATGGGCGGGACGTGGGAGCTGCATTATGCTGCCCGCTCCCGCGCACTGGCCAGCTATGCGGATGATCTCGTCGCCCGGCATCGCAACCGCGTGCATGTCCATTACGACGAAGAGGGCCAGGCCATCGCGCTGGAGGATCTGCTGGATGGCCAGGCGCTCGGCACGCATGTCTATGTCTGCGGACCCAAGGGAATGATCGAATGGGTGCACCGGACGGCGGAGGCGCATGGCTGGCCGGCCGAGAACGTGCACTCGGAGGAGTTTCTGGCGCCCCAGCCGGGCAAGCCCTTCGAGGTCCGGCTCTGCAAGTCCGACATCGTCATAAAGGTCGGCGAAAACGAGAGCCTTCTCGAGGCGATGGAGCGCTGCGGGGTCGATGCGCCCTTCCTCTGCCGCGGCGGCGCCTGCGGGCAGTGCGAGACCGACGTGATCGAGGCCGACGGACGCTTCGATCATCGCGACCACTGGCTGGACGAGGAAGACCACGCCAGCGGCCGGAAGATCATGCCCTGCGTCAGCCGCTTCGTCGGCCCGACGCTCGTTCTGGACAGGTAGGGGAGAAAGCCATGACGATCCAATTCAACAAGGAAACGTTCCGCGACGATTACTCCTTCCGCAACTCGGACTGGGCGATCAGACGCTTCCCGTTCCCGTTCCACGAAGACAGCTACATGTATTCCGTTAACATGGAGCAGCATCGCGGCGGACCCGAAGGGTCGGTCTACGAGAAACGCTTCGACGTGGACGAACACTATGTCTCGGAGATGGAGGACCGTGCCATCGTGCTCGCGGAGGATCCGCTGCGCTGTCAGTCGCTGCCGCACATGACGCTGGCCGGCTGGGACACGCTGGAACTCGTCATGGTGTCCAAGTCAGAGGATTACCCGGAACTGTTCGAGCTGCACCGCGACGGCAACCGCTGGCGCTGGATCAACAAGCCGCTCGGCATCGACCACAGCTTCACCTTCCTCGACGAGACCACGCTGCCCTGCGGGCCGCTGGAATACATCACCCGGCAGGCGCAGGGCGATTACGTTGTGCTCGATCAGCGGGGCGACATGCTCTACATGGACGCGGGCATGGTGACGACGCAGGCCGACTGGAGCCTCGATTTCGACATCGGGATGGATTTCTTCGAGTGGCACGCACCCGTGCCGCTGGCGCACGAGATGGGCATCTTCAAGCGTGCGCTGAAATTCCTGCTCAACATCCAGCAGGGCGCGCCCGCGCGGCGGCTCAACTGGACGATGACGGTGAACCCGCGGCTCGACACCAGCCCCGAGAACTATCACAAATGGGGCGTCCAGAAGACGACGCTCACGCCCGAGAACATCGGCGCCAAGCAGCATCTGCGGGTCGAATTGCAGACCTTCTACCGCCTGCCGCGCTCGAACGCGCTGCTGTTCCCGATCCGCTGCTACCTGATCGCGTTCCAAGACATCGTGACGGTGCCGAAATGGGGCCGCCGCCTGCATCGGGTGATCCGCGACCTGCCGGATGAACTGGCGACCTACAAGGGGTTCATCGCCAACCGGCCGTTGATGCTGGACTATCTCGCCCGGCATGACGACGGTCTGCCCACCTCGCCTGGTGTGTGGCCGGATCTCGACACCGAACCGCCGCTGCAGAAATGAAGGATCGGACCGCGCCGGTCGCGGTCCGTCACAATCAGGCCTTATGCTGCGGATAGCAGATGATCGAGAGGTACCGGATCGGCAGTTCCACCAACCGCTCAGGCCCGTGCGGGGCGTCGGCGTCGAAAAACAGCGTGTCGCCCGGTTCCAGCGGATAGATCGTCTTGCCGTGCAGGTAGTCGACCTTGCCTTCCAGCATGTAGATCATCTCGATCCCGCCATGCTGGAAGGTCTTGAAAGTGTCGGACTCGCTGGTCAGAGTCAGAAGGTAGGGCTCCACGATCACGCCGCTGGAATTGGATCCGATATGGCCCAGCAGGTTGTATTGATGGCCGGCCCGCGTGCCTTCGCGTTCGATCTCCACGCCCTGGCCGGCCTTGGTCAGGATCGCCTCGCGGTTCTCCTCGTAGCCTCGGAAGAACGCGGTCAGGGGAACCGACAGCGCGTTGGCCAGCGTCTGCAGCGTGGTCAGAGACGGCGAGGTGTTGCCGTTCTCGATCTTGGACAGCATGCCGATGGATAGCTCCGTCAGTTTCGACAGTTCGGCCACCGTGATGCCCTGCTGCTTGCGGAAGGCGCGGATCTCCCGCCCGATGGCCACCTCGAGCACCTTCTCGCGGTCCTCCTTGGTCCTGTGCGGGTCCTGCCGGAGCCTGGTCGTTGCAGGGGCATCGGATGCTGTCATATTGGATCCTCGGACTGTTGAAACGTCGGCACTCTGTCGGCAACGCGATGACTCCAGCCAGCATTCCTGTCAATAAATTTTTTTTTCTTGTCAATGAAGGGCGTCCAAGGAGCGCGCGGGAAAAGGGCACATGACGACACGTATAGGCTTCCTCCTGTTTCCCGGTTTCCCGATGGCCTGCCTGACCTCGGTCATCGAGCCCCTGCGCGCGGCGAACGAGATTTCCGGCACGCGGTCCTTTGAATGGCGCCTGATCGCGGAAGGGGAAAGGCGGGTCTTCTCGAGCGCGGGCATTGCCTTCGAGAGCGACGCGGCGTTGGGCGACGGGGAAGACCTCGACTATCTGCTGCTGCTCTCCGCGCCGGGTTCTCGTTTCGTCAATCCGCGCTCCGCCGCGCTTCTGCGCATGCTCGACCGGCACGGTACGACGGTGGGCGCGATCAGCGGCGGGGTTTTTCCGCTTGTCCGCAGCGGAGTGGTGCGCGGCGAGACGCTGTCGGTGCATTGGTGCTACGAGGCGGCTTTCGCGGCGGAATTTCCCGAAATTCGCCGAAGCGACGAGGTGATCGAGGTTTCCGAACGCCGCATCACCGCATCCGGCGCGGCCGCTGCTTTCGACGTCGCGCTGAGGCTGATCGACACCGCGCTCGGACCGGGGGTGGCGGACGAGGTGGCGTGCTGGTTCCAGCACCCGATGATGCGCAAGGCCGGCGTGCGCCAGACCTTGCCGCTGCGCCAGACGGCGGAGTCCGGAAAGGAGCTGTCGCCGCTGGTGGCGCGCGCCATCCGGATCTTTGCCGAGGATCTGGCCGCGCCCGCGACCGTGGCCGATGTCGCGGAGCGGCTCAACATCACGCCGCGGCACCTGGAGCGGAGCTTCAAGCAGGCGACCGGGCAGAACCCCACCGCCTATTTCCGGCATCTGCGGATGCAGGCGGCGCGGCAGATCGTCATGTATACCAATGACAGCATCGCCGACGTGGCCGCGGCGGTGGGCTATGCAAATACCCGCCCCTTCGTCAGACAGTATCGCGATGCGTTCGGCCTGACCCCGCAGGAGGACCGCAAGCGGATCAACCTCTACCGGACGGAAGGCAACCTGCCGGTGCCCTCCGTGTGATCAATGGGCCGACCGCATGGCGGTCATCAGCGCGTGGTGCAGCGACCCCGCGGCCGACCGCGGACCCAGGATCGAGAGGTGCTTGGGCGTCCGGCAGATCAGGAAACAGCCCAGGTGGTCGATGGATGTGCGCACCGCCTCGCCACCGGCGTAGCTGCGGATATCGGCGGGGCAGAGACGCTCCAGAACCTCGGCCAGACCGTCGCCTGTGAGGTCGAACCGGCACCAGGCGTCGGTCTGTTCGGTCACACTGGCGACCCCCTTGGCGCGCCCGGCCAGCTGCGCGGCCAGATCCGGATCGGCGTCATATGGCGCGTCCATCATCCACTGGTCGGGCCCCATCCAGAAGGCCGAGACGGCGCCTCCGCAATGCCGGGCCGGGGCAGGGGGCGGCTCGCCCAGAAGGTCGGTCAGCATCGCGGCCGTCTCGTTTTCCCGTCCGAGCCGTGCCGCGACGGAGGCCAGAGCGCGATCGGTTACCTCGGTCAGGGTCACCGGACCATGGGTTTCGCGGACCGCCTCGGCCCGACCGAGCGGCGTTATCGGTGACAGGTCATGCACGGAGACGTTCCCCCTCTGGATCGACGAAATGAGGGCTGACCACTTCGACATCGTGGTCCTCCCCGGTCAGCGGGCTGACGAGGCGGACGATCTCGCCGATCCGGGCGTCGCCGGATTTCAGGAAACCGATGCCGATATGGCAGCCCAGATTGGGCGAGTAGCAGGCCGAGGTGACGTAGCCCTGGTCATGCGCCGCATCGACCGGCGCGCCCTTCGTCATCAGATGCGCACCGGCCGGCACCTTGTGCGTTGCATCGACCGGCCGGAAGCCCACGAGCTTCAGCGCGTCCGCCTCGTTGAGCCCTTCGCGCTCCGACAGGGTGGAGCCGATAGCGTCCTTCTTCTTCGACACCATCCGCCCCATGCCGAGGTTGAGCGCGGTCGTCGTGCCGTTCAGCTCGTTGCCCGCGGCATGGCCCTTCTCGATGCGCATGACGCCAAGCGCCTCGGTGCCATAGGGCACCACGCCGAACTCCTCGCCCGCCTGCATCATCCGTCGGATCAGCGCGTCGCCGTAGCGCGTCGGCACGGCGATCTCGAAGGCGAGTTCGCCCGAGAACGAAATCCGGAAGAGCCGGGCGCGCAGGCCGCCGCAGACCGTGATCTCGCCGCAGGACATGAAGGGGAAGCCCTCGTTGGAGATGTCGAACTCCGGATCCACGATCTTCTGCAGCAGCTTGCGGGAATTGGGACCCGCCACGGCGAATTGCGCCCAGGCCTCGGTCGTGGAGATGAGCTGCACGTCGAGGTCCGGGAAGAGGCACTGACGCACGAACTCCATGTGACGGTAGACCGGCACGGCGTTGGCGGTCGTGGTGGTGACCACGAAGTGGTCTTCCGCCAGCCGCGCCGCGGTGCCGTCATCCATGGCGATGCCGTCCTCGCGCAGCATCAGCCCGTAGCGGGTCCTGCCGACGGCCAGCTTTGCGAAGCCGTTGCAGTAGATGCGGTTCAGAAACTCCGCCGCATCGGTGCCCTGCACATCCACCTTGCCCAGCGTGGTCACGTCGCAGATGCCGACCGAGTTGCGGGTCTGAAGCACCTCGCGGTCGACGCTCTGACGCCAATGCGTCTCGCCGGGCTTCGGGAACCACTGCGCCCGCAGCCAGAGCCCCACCTCGACGAAGGTCGCGCCCTGTTCCTCGGCCCATTTGTGGCTGGGCGTCTTGCGGACGGGGCGGAAATCCTCGTCGCGCGAGCGGCCGGCCAGAACGCCCAGGGCGGTGGGCGTGTAGGGCGGGCGGAACATGGTGGTGCCCACGCCGGGGATCGACTTGCCGGCGACTTCGGCCATGATGGCCAGCCCGGCCATGTTGGATGTCTTGCCCTGGTCGGTGGCCATGCCCAGCGTGGTGTATCGTTTCAGATGCTCGACCGAGACAAAGTTCTCCTGATGCGCGAGCACCACGTCCTTGGCGGTCACGTCGTTCTGCTGGTCGACCCAGGCCCGCGTCGCGCCGGCGACATGCCAGAAGGCCGTGATCCGCACCGGCGCGTCCTCTGCCTGCGGCAGGTCGGCGGCCGCGGCGGTCATGCCGAGATCGGACAGCGCCTGCCGTGCCGTCTCCGCGCCGGAGGTGAGCGCCGCATGCGTGCTGAACGCGCCCTGCGCCGCGCCCGCGGGGGTCAGGCCCGGGGGCAGGGTGCCCCCCGGCACGAAGGCCGCGATGGCCTCGTCCCAGACCGGCCGGCCGCGCTGGTGGCAGGTCAGGTGCACGTTCGGGTTCCACCCGCCCGAGACACCGAGGGCACCGCACTCGATTTGGCGAAAATCGCCCGTGGCGAGGCGCACAGTGATCCGCTTCAGGCCCAGCCGCCCGGCGGTGTCGGTGACGACGGCGCCCGAGAGCACCTCGTAATCGGGGTTGTCCGGCTGACCTGGGCGGGTGTCGATCACGGCGGCGACCGTCACGCCGCGGGCGTGGAGATCGGCCGCCGTCCTGTGCCCGTCGTCGTTGTTGGTGAAGATCGCCACGCGCTGCGCAGGGCAGACGGCCCAGCGGTTGGCATAGGCCCGCAGCGCGCCGGCCAGCATGATCCCCGGCCGGTCGTTGTTCTGGAAGACGATCGGCCGCTCGGTCGCGCCGGCGGCGAGGATCGCGCGCTTTGAATAGACCCGCCACAGGATCTGGCGCGGCTTGCCGGGCAGGGGCTGGGCAAGGTGGTCGCTGACCCGCTCGACCACGCCGTAGATGCCGTGGTCATAGGCGCCGATCACCGTGCTGCGGGTCATCACCCGCACATTCGGCAGGGTCCGCAGCTCCGCCGCCGCCTGCGCGGCCCAGGTCGCGCCCGTGTCATGGCCGAGCGCGAGGGTTTCGGAATTGAGCCGCCCGCCGGGCAGGAAATCCTCGTCCGCCAGGATCACCCGAGCGCCGGAGCGCCCGGCGGTCAGCGCCGCCGCCAGCCCGGTCGGGCCCGCCCCGATGACCAGCAGATCGCAATGCAGGAAGCCCTTGTCGTAGGCATCGGGGTCCGGGCGATGGCTGAGCGTGCCAAGGCCGGCCGCCTTGCGGATCAGCGGCTCGTAGACCTTTTCCCAGAAGGCTGCGGGCCACATGAAGGTCTTGTAGTAGAAGCCTGCGGCAAGAAAGCCGGACAGCCGGTCGTTGATCGCCATCGCGTCGAACGCGAGTGACGGCCAGCGGTTCTGCGACTGCGCCGTGAGCCCGTCGAAGAGTTCTGTCGTGGTGGCGCGGGTGTTCGGCTCCTGCCGAGCCCCGCTGCGCAGTTCGACGATGGCATTGGGCTCTTCCGACCCGGCGCTCAGCGGGCCGCGCGGGCGGTGATACTTGAAGGAGCGCCCCATCAGCCGCACGCCGTTGGCCAGCAGGGCAGAGGCCAGCGTATCGCCGGCATAGCCCGTGTAGCTGCGCCCGTCGAAGCGGAATTTCAACACCTGACCGCGGTCGATCAGACCGCCGCGCAGCCGCGTGTCGGCCGGGCCGGCGGCCACGCCCGACATGCCCCGCGCGTCGAAGTGCAGCGTGCCCGCGCCGCCGTTCCGGATGTGGGTATCGGTCATCTGGAACGTCCTTCCCGGCGGGCCACGTCGCGGGCCAGCTCGACAGATGTGATCTCGTGCGTGGTGGTGTCGCGCGTCACCACGAGCCAGGAGCGGTCGCCCTGTTCGTGGAACCACAGCTCGCGGTGCGGGCCGGCCGGGTTGTCGCGCAGATATCCGTACTCGACGAACTGCGCCAGCGCGCCCTCGGCCTGCCAATCGGGCCGGTGGATGAGCGCGGCGTCGCCCTTGTAGACGAATTCAGCGGCGTCGCGCGGCCCGAGAAGGGGATGGTCGATCAGCATGTCGGGATCCTCTCAGTGCAGGTTGGGCTGGTTGCCCATGCCCTTCTCGTCGATCATCCGCCCCGCGGCGAAACGGTCGAACCGGTAGGCGGCCGCGGTTTCGTGCGGCCGGTCGGTGGCCAGCAGATGCGCATAGGCAAAGCCCGAGGCCGGCGTCGCCTTGAAGCCGCCATAGCACCAGCCGCCGTTGAAATAGAGCCCCTCGACATGGGTGCGGTCGATGATGGGCGAGCCGTCCATCGACATGTCCATGATCCCGCCCCAGCTGCGCAGCAGCCTCGCGCGCCCGAGATTGGGGAAGATGGCCATGCCGCCCTCGCAGACATCCTCCACCACCGGCAGGTTCCCCCGCTGGGCATAGGAATTGTAGCCATCGATATCGCCGCCGAAGACGAGCCCGCCCTTGTCGGACTGGCTGCAATAGAAATGACCCGCGCCGAAGGTGATGACCCCCGGCAGCAGCGGCTTCAGCGCCTCCGACACGAAGGCCTGGAGCACATGGCTTTCGATCGGCAGGCGGATCCCCGCCTTCGCCATCAGCCGCGACGACGAGCCAGCGACGCAGGCCGCGACCTTGCCGGCGCCGATGAAGCCGCGCGTTGTTTCCACGCCCCTGCACCTGCCGTTCTCGATCCGGAAGCCTGTGACCTCGCAATTCTGGACGATGTCGACCCCGCGCCGATCGGCGGCACGGGCATAGCCCCAGGCGACGGCGTCGTGCCGCACCGTGCCGCCGCGATGCTGCGCCAGCCCCCCCTTGATCGGGAAGCGGGCATTGTCGACGTTCAGGAACGGGTAGCGATCCCGGATCTGGCGGGTCGTCAGAAGCTCTGCATCGGCGCCGTTCAGAAGCATGGCATTGCCGCGGCGGATGAAGGCGTCCCGCTGCGAGTCCGAGTGGAACAGGTTCAGGATGCCGCGCTGGCTGACCATCGCGTTGTAGTTCAGCTCCTGCTCCAGCCCTTCCCATAATTTCAGCGAGAATTCGTAGAACGGCTCGTTGCCGTCCAGCAGGTAGTTGGAGCGGATGATGGTCGTGTTGCGGCCAACATTGCCGCCACCGATCCAGCCCTTCTCCAGCACCGCGATCCGCGCCTGCCGGAACTCCTTGGCGAGGTAATATGCCGTGGCCAGCCCATGCCCGCCGCCGCCGATGATCACGTAGTCATATTGCGCCCTGGGGTCCGCGTCGCGCCAGGCCGGGCCCCAGCCCCGATGCCCGGTCAAAGCTTCCCTGATGATCCTGAAACCTGAATAGCCCATCGAATCCGACTCCCTTTGCGCCAGAGTCGCAGGCAAATCGAACCGAGTCGCGGTTCCGTTCGGACATGCTCTTGTCCGGATCGGACATGGCATCGGGTTCGGCCGGAGTTCGCTCGGGGCGACACGGCCTGCCGTTCGTACCCAGCGAGGCGGCGCAGCGTTTCGATCTCGGACACATCGAGTGCCGCGGGGTTGCCCCGGATCGAGGAGGCGAAACGCGCGCGTTCGGCAATCGCCGGTTACTCTGCCGGCGCCTCGGACAGATCCTCGAGCATCGGACTGGCCCGGGCCGAGAGCGGACGGGCCAATGCATCGCTTCCTGCGCCTTCGGTGCCGAGGCCCCGCGCCAGCCAGCGCGACACCGCGTCGATCCGCTCGGGTGACCGGTTTTTCCCGCTGTAGCGGCCTTGCGGTTTACCGTCAGAATCGCCGGCAGCAGACAGTCGCGGATGGCGCCATGCGCGCCCGTCGATGACCGAGGCCAGCCCGTGCACCACGCCGTGCCTGGAGTTGGCGAGCGCGAGGCCGCCGATATGTCTTGCGCGTCGAAGAGTCCCGCCGCCCCGTTAGCATTGCGCCTTCGGCTTTGGGGTGTCAATCGGCGTTCATTCGGGGCTCTGTCTCACTCTCGGTGCAGCCAGTGGGGCAGATTG
>NZ_JBKHAQ010000001.1:0-97076 GCF_046542825.1 Rhodosalinus sp.
CTGCACCCGATGGGCTGGGACGCCTTCGGGATGCCGGCCGAGAACGCGGCGATGGCGTCGGGCGGCCACCCGAAGGACTGGACCTACGGCAACATCGCGCAGATGCGCGACCAGATGAAGCCGCTTGGCCTCTCGATAGACTGGAGCCGGGAGTTCGCCACCTGCGACCCCGAGTATTACGGCCAGCAGCAGGCGCTGTTCCTCGACTTCCTCGAAAAGGGCCTCGTCTACCGCAAGGCCGCGGTCGTGAACTGGGACCCGGTGGACATGACCGTGCTCGCCAACGAGCAGGTGATCGACGGCAAGGGCTGGCGCTCGGGCGCGGCGGTCGAGCGGCGCGAGCTGGTGCAGTGGTTCTTCCGCATCTCGGACTATTCCGAGGAACTGCTCGACGCGCTCGACACGCTCGACGACTGGCCCGCCAAGGTGAAGACCATGCAGGCCAACTGGATCGGCAAGAGCCGCGGCCTGCAGTTCGCCTTCTCGCTGGTGGACGGGATCGAGGGGCACGACCGGGTCGAGGTCTACACCACCCGGCCCGACACGCTCCTTGGCGCGAGCTTCGTCGCCGTCTCGCCCGACCATCCGCTGGCAAGGGCGCTGGAGCGGCACGACGAGGGCATCGCCGCCTTCAACGCCGAGTGCCGGCGCATGGGCACCTCCGAGGAAGAGCTGGAGACGGCAGAAAAGCGCGGCTACGACACCGGGCTGCGCGCCCGCCATCCCTTCGACACCAGCTGGGAACTGCCGGTCTGGATCGCCAACTTCATCCTGATGGACTACGGCACCGGCGCGATCTTCGGCTGTCCGGCGCACGACCAGCGCGACCTCGATTTCGCGCGCAAGTACGACCTGCCGGTGATCTCCACCTTCGCGCCGGTCGAGGACGACGGCCAGCCGCTGGCCGAGGACGGCGGGCCGGCCTTCGTGCCGCCCAAGTCCGAGCGTGTCATCTACATCCGCGGCTTCGCGGGCGAGACCGAGCAGACGGGGGAAGAGGCGGTGGAGGCCGCCATCGACTTCTGCGAGGCGAACGGGGTGGGGCAGGGCGTGACCAAGTACCGCCTGCGCGACTGGGGCCTCTCGCGGCAGCGCTACTGGGGCTGCCCGATCCCGGTGGTGCACTGCGACGACTGCGGCGTGGTGCCGGAAAAGAAGGAAAACCTGCCCGTCCTGCTGCCCTACGACGAGGACGGCGCGCCGATCGACTTCTCGGTACCCGGCAACCCGCTCGACCGGCACCCGAGCTGGACGCAGACCACCTGCCCCGCCTGCGGCAAGCCCGCCCGGCGCGAAACCGACACCATGGACACCTTCGTGGACAGCTCATGGTATTACGCGCGCTTCACGGCGCCCCACGCCGATACGCCGACGGACCCCGAGGAAGCCGCTTACTGGATGAACGTCGATCAGTATATCGGCGGCATCGAGCACGCGATCCTGCATCTGCTCTATTCGCGGTTCTTCGCCCGCGCGATGCACATCTGCGGCCACCTGCCCGAGAAGTCGAAGGAGCCCTTCGATGCGCTCTTCACGCAAGGCATGGTGACTCACGCGATCTACCAGACCACGGACGCGCAGGGGCGGCCGGTCTACCACTTCCCCGAAGACGTCGAGAGCCGCGACGGCCAGCACGTCCTGACGGCCACCGGCGAGGCGGTGGAGGTCGTCCCCTCCGCCAAGATGTCCAAGTCCAAGAAGAACGTCGTCGATCCGGACACGATCATCCGGCAGTATGGCGCCGACACCGTGCGCTGGTTCGTCCTTTCCGACAGCCCGCCGGAGCGCGACGTGGAATGGACCGCCGCCGGCGCCGAGGCCGCCAACCGTCACCTGGCCCGCGTGCACCGCATCGTCGCCGAGATCGCGGAGATGCCGGCCGAGGCGGGCGCGCAAGCGGCCGACGAGGCGCTGCTGCGCGAGATGCACAAGACCATCCACGAGGTCACCGGCGGCGTGGAAAGCTTCGGCTTCAACGCCGCCATCGCGCGGCTCTACGCCTTCACCACCACGCTGCAGAAATCGCAGGCCGGTGGTGCGGCGAAGCGTCAGGCCGCCGCCGCACTCGCGCAACTCATGTCGCCGATGACGCCGCATCTGTCCGAGGAACTCTGGTCCCTTCTGGGCCAGGAGGGGTTGATCCTCGACGCCCCATGGCCTGTCGTGGACGAGGCCATGCTGGTCGAGGAGCAGGTGACCCTCCCCATCCAGATCAACGGCAAGCGCCGGGGCGAGATCACCGTGCCGCGCGACCTGAGCAAGGAAGAGGTTGAAAAGGCCGCGCTCGAAAGCGACCCTGTGGTGCGCGCCCTTGAGGGAGGCGTGCCGAAAAAGGTGATCGTCGTGCCCGGCCGGATCGTGAATGTGGTGCTCTGACCGCCGCCGCCTGCTGATCCTCGGCGCCGCCGGGCTGCTGGCGGGCTGCGGCTTCGCGCCGGTCCATGGCCCGGGCGGTGCGGCCCGCGCACTCGCGGGGCAGGTGGCCATGCCGGTGCCGCGGACGCGGGCGGACTACCTTTTCGTCCGGCGGCTGGAAGAGCGCCTTGGCCCGGCCTCGGCGCCACGCTACCGGCTGGAAGCACCGCTCGAGATCACGCGCGACTCGCTCGGGACAACCGCCGACGGGCTCACGACCCGTTACCAGTACCTGGGCCAAAGCGCCTGGCGGCTTCTGCCCGCAGAGGCCGGCCCGGAGGCCCCCGCGCTGGCGCAGGGGCGTGTCGAGGGTTTCACGGGCTATTCCTCCACCGGCTCCACCCTCGCCACGCGGGCGGCCGAGCGCGATGCCGAGGCGCGGCTCGCGACCATCCTGGCCGACAGGATCGTCGACCGACTGCTGCTCGCAGCGCCGGGGCTTCGGGCCGCATGAAGCTCTCCGCGCGCGAGGTTGCCCGCTACTGCGCCCGCCCCGACCCCGGGGCCGCGGGTCTGCTGCTCTTCGGCGGCGACCCGATGCGGGTGGCGCACCGCCGGCAGCAGGCGGTCCTGGCGATCGTCGGACCCGAGGGTGAGGCCGAGATGCGTCTGAGCCGACTTGCGGGCGCCGACCTGCGCCGCGACCCCGCGGCCCTGCTCGACGCGGTCAAGGCGCAGGGCTTCTTCCCCGGCCCGCGTGTCGCGCTGGTGGAGGACGCAGGCGACGCGCAGGCCGACGCCATCGCCTCCGCCCTTGGGGACTGGAAGCCGGGCGATGCGCAGATCGTGGTCACGGCGGGCGCGCTCAAGCCCGCCTCGAAACTGCGCAAGCTGTTCGAGGGGCACCGCAGCGCGCGTGCCGCCGCGATCTACGACGATCCGCCGGGGCGGGACGAAATTCAGGCCGAGCTGGTGCGCGCCGGTCTCTCCGGCGCCGAAGGCGAGGCACTAGACGCGCTTTTTGCCCTTGGCCGCACGCTGGAGCCCGGCGATTTCCGCCAGACGCTTGAAAAACTCGCGCTCTACAAGCTGGACGATTCCGCGCCGCTCGACGCCGCCGATGTCGCGCGCCTGGCGCCTGTTTCGACCGAGGCGGAGGCCGATGCGGTGATCGACGCCGCGGCAGAGGGCCGGGCGGGCGCGATCGGCCCGCTGATCCAGCGCCTTTCCGCGCAGGGCGTCACGCCCGTGCGCCTGTCGATCGCTGCCGGGCGACATTTCCGCGCGCTCTACCGTGCGGCCTCGGATCCCGGCGGGCCGGGGCAGGGGATTGCCCGCCTCCGTCCGCCGGTTTGGGGGCCGCGGCGCGACCGGATGGAGAAGCAGGCGCGCGGCTGGGGGGCGGAGCGATTGCAGGCCGCGCTGGAACTTCTGGCGGAAACCGACCGCGCGCTGCGCTCGGCGAACCAGACCGCGCCGCAGATGGCGGTTATGGAACGCACGCTGCTGCGCCTCGCCAGCCTCGGCGCCCGGCGCCAGGGCGCTGGACATTCGCCCACGCCTGCCGTTGCATCGGCGCGACCGTAGGGGAGGAGACGCCATGTACACCGTGATCGGCAACCTCAAGAGCCGCGCCTTCCGCGTGATCTGGATGCTCGAGGAACTGGAGGAGCCCTATGAGCTGCGCCCCGAGCCGCCGCGCTCCGACGCGGTGCGGGCGCTCAACGTCTCCGGCAAGATCCCCCTGCTGCTGGAAGCCGACGCGGTGCTGAGCGATTCGACCGCGATCATGACCTATCTCGCCGACAAGCACGGGCGCCTCACCCATCCCGCCGGCACCCTGCCGCGCGCGCGCCAGGACGCGATGACCTTCCGCATCCTCGACGAGATCGAGAATGCGCTCTGGACCGCCGCGCGGCACAGCTTCGTCCTGCCCGAGGAGCGGCGCGTGCCGCAGGTCAAGGACAGCCTGAAATGGGAATACGCGCACAGCATCGCCTCGCTCATGGACGACCTGTCCGGCGACTACCTCGCCGGCGCGGAGCCCACCGTGCCGGATCTCCTGCTTGCGCATTGCGGCGGCTGGGCCAGAGCGGCGGGGTTCCCGGCGGAGGAGCCGCGCTTTGCCGACTACCTGGAACGCATGCGGGCGCGCCCGGCGTTTCGCCGGGTCGTCGAGATGGCAAAGGCCGCCTGACCGGCGGAGAAAATTCTTCGTCCGAAGAATTTTCGGCAGCCTCCGAGACACCGAGGCGATTTTTCGATCGAAAAATCGCCGCTTTCCTCACATCCGTTCGATCGCGATCGCCGTCCCCTCGCCGCCGCCGATGCAGATCGCGGCGACCCCGCGCTTCAGCCCTCGCACCTCGAGCGCGTTGAGCAGGGTCACCACGATGCGCGCCCCCGAAGCGCCGATCGGATGCCCCAGCGCGCAGGCCCCGCCGTTCACGTTCACGATGTCGCGCGGCAGCCCCATCTCGCGCATGAAGGCCATGGGCACGACCGCGAAGGCCTCGTTCACTTCCCACAGGTCCACGTCGCCCACGCGCCAGCCGAGGCGCTGCAGCAGTTTCTGCGCAGCGGGCACCGGTGCCGTGGTGAACCAGCCCGGGGCCTGTGCATGGCTCGCGTGGCCGAGGATGCGGGCGCGCGGCGTGACGCCGGCGGCCTCCGCGTGCCCGCGCTCGGCCAGCACCAGCGCCGCCGCGCCGTCCGAGATCGACGAGGCGTTGGCCGCCGTGACCGTGCCGCCCTCACGGAACGCGGGCTTCAGCTGCGGGATCTTGTCGGGCCGCGCCTGGCCCGGCTGCTCGTCGACCTCGACCACCGTCTCGCCCCTGCGGCCCCTGACCGTCACCGGCGTGATCTCGCGCGCGAAGGCGCCGCTTTCCTGCGCTTTCAGCGCCCCTTCGAGCGAGTCCAGCGCGTAGTCGTCCTGCGCCTCGCGCGTGAACTGGTAGTGTTGAGCGCAATCCTCGGCGAAGGTGCCCATCAGGCGCCCCTTGTCGTAGGCGTCCTCCAGCCCGTCGAGGAACATGTGATCCACCGCCGCCTGGTGCCCGATCCGCGCGCCGCCGCGCATCGCGGGCAAAAGGTAGGGCGCGCGCGACATGCTCTCCATGCCGCCCGCGACGATCACCTGCGCCTGACCCAGAGCGATCACATCGTGGGCGACCATCGCGGCCTTCATGCCGGATCCGCACATCTTGTTGAGCGTGGTGGCCGGCACCTCCTCGCCCAGCCCGGCGGCAAAGCCGGCCTGCCGCGCAGGCGCCTGGCCCTGGCCCGCGGGCAGCACGCAGCCCATCACCACCTCGTCCACCGTGGGGCGACCGGCCTGGTGAAGCGCGGCGGCGATCGCCGTGCCGCCAAGCTCCGCCGCGGGCACGCCGGCGAGCGCCCCCTGCAACCCGCCCATCGGGGTGCGGGCCGCGCCCGCGATCACGACTTCGGCCATCCCGGGCCCTCCTATCGGTCCTGCGCATGCATACCGGATCGTAAGGATTGAGGTCCAGAGTGCCTGCGTGAGCAAGGACGCAGCAAGGAAAGCCGACATGAAGCTTGAAGGCCGCGACAGCGGGGATATCCGCATCGTCACCGTGCTGGAGGACAGGATCGACGCCGCCGTCGCGATCCGGTTCAAGGACCTCATGCGCGAACAGAACGCCGGCGAACCTGAACGAATCGTGCTGGACCTCAGCCGTGTCGGCTTCATCGATTCGAGCGGGCTTGGTGCCGTTGTGGCCTCGATGAAGCACATGGAAGGGCGGCGGCTGGAACTGGCCGGACTGACCCCCGCCGTGGACAAGGTGTTCCGCCTGACCCGGATCGACAGCATCTTCGCCATTCACGATCGTGTCGAGGATGCGCTCGAGACCCGCGCCGGGTGACATCTGGCGCGTCAGGGAGGTGTCGCCAAACCCATGCCCCGCCTGCGCCACGAGCCGCTGATCGCCCTCTCCTGCCGCGGGCGGCAGTCCGAGATCCGCCCGGCGCTCGAGGCCGTGCGCGCGGCTGTCGCATCGCATCTGGCCAGCTGCGAGGCGGGGATGCTGGATTCCGTCGAAATCGCGCTCGCGGAGGTTCTCAACAACATCGTTGAGCACGCCGCACCCTCTGACACGCGCGGGGCAATTCGCATTTCCGCATGTGGCCTGATGCACGCCCTGGCCGTCTGCATCAGCGACGACGGGCGTCCGATGCCCGGCCTGTGCCTGCCGGCGGGCGCCCTGCGCGATCTGTCCGTCCCGCTGGGCGACCTGCCAGAGGGGGGCTTCGGCTGGGGGCTTGTGCGGGCGCTGAGCTCGGGGCTGCGCTACCGCCGCCGGCTCGGGCGGAACGAACTCGCGATGTGCTTCCTCTGCCTTTCGGGCGAGGGGCGCGGCATCCCGGCTGCCGGCGCCGCCCCGAAATCGCCCAATTGAGTCCCAAGGCCGGCCAGATTGCAGGGGCATACACGAACCTGTAGCTGCATAGGCTTCCCTCGGTGTCGCGTCGTTGATAGCCCCCACCCAGTGCGCGGCACCGAGGTCTTTCCCAGGCTCATCCGACCGATTGCGCCCCCCCGTTGTCCGGACTACGAAAGGGTGACCCAGGGGAGGATGCGATGCGCGATTTCCAGATTCCGGGGCGTTCGCCCGTCCTGGCCACCGAGGGGATGTGCGCCACCTCGCATCCGCTGGCCGCGCTCACCGCCATCGACATCCTGCGCCGTGGCGGCACCGCGATGGATGCCGCCATCGCCGGTGCCGTGATGCTGGGCCTGTGCGAGCCGCAGATGACAGGCATCGGCGGCGATGCCTTCGTGCTCTGGACCCGCGGTGCCGGCGACGAGGTGCGTGCGCTCAACGGATCGGGCCGGGCGCCGGCGGGCGCAGACCCGCAGGCACTGCGCGACCGGGGCCTTTCCGCCGTTCCGGTGGACGGGGCAGAGGCCGTCACGCTTCCGGGCGCCATCGACGCCTTCTGCCGGCTGGCCGACACCGAGGGGCGGCTGGGGATCGACGCGCTGCTCGCGCCCGCGATCGAGGCGGCGGAGCGCGGCGTGCCGGTCGCGCCGCGGGTGGCCTTCGACTGGGCGACCGATGCCGACCGTCTGAGCGGCGCGGCGCGACGGCACTACCTTTTCGACGGCCGGGCACCGGCGCCGGGCACGCTTTTCCGCGCGCCCGGACAGGCCGAGGTTCTGCGCGGTGTCGCCCGCGACGGCGCCCGCGCCTTCTACGAGGGCGCGGTGGCCGAGGACATGCTGGCCGCGCTGACCGCGCGCGGCGGCGTGCATACCGCAGAGGATTTCGCCGCGGTCGAGGCCACGGGGGCGCAGCCCATCGCGGGCGACTACCGCGGCCGCGAACTGATCGAGCATCCGCCGAACGGGCAGGGCGCGGCCGCGATCCTTCTGGCGCAGATCCTGGCCGAATTCGACCTTGCCGCGCTCGACCCGCTGGGGCCCGAGCGCGCGCATCTTGAAGCCGAGGCCTGGAAGCTGGCCGAGGATGCGCGCAACCGTTTCATCGGTGATCCTGAAGCGGCGCAGGCCGAGCGGCTGACCGACCCGGAGACCGCGCGCCGGCTTGCCGCGCTGATTCGGCCCGACGCAGTGCTGCCCGATCCCGCCCCGCTGGCCGAGGCGATCCATCGCGACACGGTCTACATCACGGTGGTGGACCGTGACCGCAGCGCCGTCTCGCTGATCTACTCGATCTTCCACGGCTTCGGGTCGGGCATCGCCTCCGACAGGTTCGGCATCCTGCTGCACAACCGAGGCGCGGGGTTCACCCTGACGCCGGGCCATCCCAACGAATACGGTGCCCGCAAGCGCCCGCTTCACACCATCATCCCGGCGATGCTGCGCGAGGGCGGGCGCGTGACCATGCCCTTCGGGGTGATGGGCGGCGCCTATCAGCCCACGGGCCATGCGCGGGTGCTCTCGAACCTGGCCGACTACGGCATGGACCCGCAGGCCGCCATAGATGCACCGCGCGCCTTCGCGGACGGCGGCGTTCTGAAGCTGGAGCGGGGATATCCCGACGCCTCGCGCCAGGCGCTGGCCGCGCTGGGCCATACTGTCGTGACGCCCGAGCGCCCGGTGGGCGGCGGTCAGGCGATCCTGATCCGGAACGACGGTGTGCTGGAGGGGGCGTCAGATCCGCGCAAGGACGGTTGCGCGCTGGGCTACTGAGACCCGTCGCGACTCAGTTGAGCTGCACGTACAGAGGGTAATGCCCGTCCTCGAACGGGCCGAAGAACTCGGGGATGTCGGGATGATCCACCGGCTCGCCGGAGTAGTCGGCGATCAGGTTCTGTTCCGAGACATAGGCGACGTAGAAGCTTTGCTCGTTCTCCGCCAGAAGGTGATAGAACGGCTGTTCCTTCGCCGGGCGGCTGTCCTCGGGGATGGCCTGATACCACTCCTCGGTGTTGCTGAACTGCGGATCGACGTCGAAGATCACGCCGCGGAACGGGTGCTTGCGATGCCGCACCACCTGTCCCAGAGAGTATTTCGCACGAGTCATTTGCATCTCTTTTGCCCCAGTGACCCTTCTAGCGCCGCACACGGGGCGATGTCCATGCGTGCAGCCGGACGGCACGGGAAACACTGTGTGAAGACCGAACCGACAGTCGTGCGCACCGGTTCCGGCGCGCGGAAAAACGTGAATTCCCACCGGAGCCTCGATGCGCTACAATGATCGGAAATTTCCGGCATCACGATCGGGAAACACAAGACACGTTCGAGCCGAACGAGAGGCAGATGAGCAGACTCCTGATCGCGCTCCTGGCGGCGCTCTTCGTCGGGTCCTGCGGCGGCGGTGGAAACTACTCGGCGCCGCGAAACCTTGACGATGCCTGCGCGATCGCCGGCGAGCGGCCGCATTATTACCGTGCCTTCCGCGCCGCCGAGCGGCGCTGGGGCGTGCCGGTGCACGTCCAGATGGCGGCGATGCACCAGGAAAGCAAGTTCATCGGCGACGCGCGGACACCCTTCCGCTACGTTCTGGGCGTCCTGCCGATGGGGCGCCAAAGCTCTGCCTTCGGTTATTCTCAGGCGCTGGACGGGACCTGGGAAGAGTATCAGAAAGCCACGGGCAAGCGGCGCGCGCGACGGGATGACATCCGCGACGCCACCGATTTCATGGGCTGGTACATGACATTGTCGCGCGAGCGGAACGGCATTCCCCTGTCGGACGCGCGCAACCAGTATCTGGCCTATCACGAGGGTCACGCCGGGTTTGCGCGCGGCAGCTACAACGCGAAGTCCTGGCTTCTGCGCGTGGCCGACCAGGTGGACGACCGATCGCGCCTCTACCAGGCGCAGCTCGCCACCTGCCGCCGCTGAGGCGCGTTCAGCGGCCGCCCTCGCGCTGGGTGTTGATCTGGATGTTGAACAGGCTGTCGGGCAGCCGCCCGCCCACGCTCACATCGCCCAGCACAACGGTGGTCGAATTGCCCTGATCGTCGTTCACCCGCCATTGCCGCAATTCGATGGGCGGGCCGGTGAAGACAAGCTGGATGTCACCGTATTCCGGGTGCTCGGGATCCTGCGCTGTCACCACGGTCGAGTTGCCGTCAAGCGCATGTCCGGTCACCATGCGCTCGCGCGTCAGGTCCACGTTCTCCGCAAGGATGATCTTCAGCGGCGTGCGGTCCAGCGGATAGGTCTCCGGCCCCGCGTTGCCCTTGGGATCGAAGATCGCCACCGCACCGCCCGAGGCCAGCACCAGCGTCTCTTCCGGCGGGTCGTATTCGAAACGCACCTTTCCGGGTCGGCTGATGTAGATCGTGCCGGTCTGGATCGTGTCGTCGGCGTTGATCTGGGTGAATTCGCCCTCGACCGTGCGAAGCTGGTTCAGATAGGCCGAAATCTCCGGAAGCGACAGCTTGTCCGCTGCCGCCGGGCCGGCTGCGGTCAGCGCGAAGGCCGCCGCGATAAGGGTGCGCGTCATCGTCATGCCGGCAATCTAGGCGTTCCCATGTCCGGGCGCATCACCCCCGCGCTCACTTTGCCGCGACGGGCACGCGTCATTGGGCGGCAATCTGCGCAGCGCGCCGGCCGGCCGAGACCTCCAGCGGAAAGACCTTGGCAGGATTGAGCAGCCAGGCCGGGTCGAAGACGTCCTTGACCCGCATCTGCGCCTCCAGGTCGGCGGGCTGGAACTGATGCCCCATCAGGTCGCGCTTTTCCACCCCCACCCCATGCTCGCCGGTCAGGCAGCCGCCCGCCTCGACGCAGAGCTTCAGGATCTCGGCGCCCAGCGCCTCGGCGGTTTCCAGGTCGCCGGGCTTGTTGGCGTCGAACAGGATCAGCGGATGCATGTTGCCGTCGCCCGCGTGAAAGACGTTGGCGACGCGCAGGCCGAAGTCGTCCGACAGGTCGGCAATCCGGCCCAGCACGCGCGGCAGTTCCGACACGGGGATCGTCCCGTCCAGGCAGATGTAGTCGCCCATCTGGCCCATCGCGCCGAAGGCGGACTTGCGGCCCTTCCAGATGCGGGCGGCCTCGTCCTCGTCGGCGGCCTCGCGCAAGTCGACCGGATCGTGGCGGCGCGCGATCTGCTTGATGAGGCCCAGCTGGTGGTCGATCTCGGCCTCCGCGCCTTCGACCTCGACGATCAGCAGCGCCTCGCAGTCGGGATAGCCCGCATGGGCGAAGGCCTCGGTCGCCTCGATGCAGGGGCGGTCCATGAACTCGATCGCCACGGGCAGCACGCCCGCGCGGATGATGTCGCTGACGCAGGCGCCCGCGACCTCCGAGGAGTCGAAGCCCATAAGCACCGGGCGCGCGCCCTCTGGCTTGGGCAGGATGCGCAGCGTGGCCTCGGTCACCACGCCCAGCTGCCCTTCGGAGCCGCAGAACAGGCCCAGAAGGTCGAGCCCGCCGGCATCCATGTGCGCCCCGCCCAGCTCGATCACCGTGCCATCCATCAGCACCACGGTCGCGCCCAGCAGGTTGTTCGTCGTCACCCCGTATTTCAGGCAGTGCGCGCCGCCCGAGTTCATCGCGATGTTGCCCGCGATCGCGCAGGCCAGCTGGCTCGACGGGTCGGGCGCGTAGAAGAAGCCGTCCTCTTCTACCGCGCCGGTGACGGAGAGGTTGGTCCGCCCGCTCTGCACCCGGATGACGCGGTCGGCGTAGCTGACTTCCAGAACGTCGGTCATCCGCGAGACGCCCAGCAGCACGCAGTCGGCGGTGGGCAAAGCACCGCCGGCAAGGCTGGTGCCCGAGCCGCGCGGCACCACCGGCACGCCCATGCGATGACAGAGCGCCAGCACCGCGCTCACCTCCTCGGTCGAGCCCGGCAGCACGACGGCCAGCGGCGGGCAGCGGTAGGCGGTCAGCGCGTCGCATTCGTAGGCGCGCGTCTCGGCCGCGTCGTGGATCACGGCGCGTTCCGGCAGGATCTCGCGCAGTCGGGCGACAAGCTCGTCCTTGCGTGCGAGCGTCGCGGGATCGGGGATGGGCATGTCCATGGATGCATCCTCCTCTCCCGAAAGGAGTAGGGGCGCGATGGCCCTCTGACAAGCTTTCGCGGACTCGCGCCGGGTCATAACTGCGAAAGGCTTCCGGCCAATGCCCCATGCGATCGCCGACCTGTCGTGCCCCACCGGCGCCCCGCTCGGCGCCGATCCAAAGCGGAGCGCTCGTCGGCCCTTGCGGGCGCGCCTCGCTTGTCGCGGCGCGGACATTCAGCGAGGACGCCCGCAAGGGCGGAGGAGCGCGCCGCTATCGTCGCCCCTCGCGCAGCCAGGCGCCGAGGATCAGGGCGGAGGCCAGCAGCAGCACCGCCCAGGCAGGCAAGAGCGGCGCCTGCCGCACGCTCAACGTGCGATAGGCCTCGCGCGGCGTGATGCCGATCCAGCCGCGCCCGGCGGCCGGTCGTCCCTCGCGCACGTTGCGGACGGTGGGCAGCCCCTCTTCCAGCCGCAGGATGCCGCCGCGCACCGCCCCGATCGCGGGTTCAAGCGCCGCGCCGCTGGCGATGGTCTGCACGAACTCGCGCGGGGCGGCGGGGCCAAGGCCGATCACCGCCTCCTGTTCGCCCTGCTCCAGACGGTAGAGGCCGATCTCCGGCCCGTCGTAGAGCGCCTCGTACCGGCCGGGCGCGATCTCCTGCATCGGCAGCGTGACCTCTTCGCCCGATGGCGTGGTGACCGTGACCGCGCCCACCTCTTCCGACAGCGTGCGCCGGAGGATCCGCATCCGCTGCCCGGTGGCCTCGGCGGTCAGCGACTCCTCCTCCAGCTCCGGCTCCTTCATCATCCAGTGGGCAAGGCGGCGCAGCAGTTCAAGCTGCGGACCGCCGCCTTCGTAGCCCCGGTTCCAGAGCCAGGCGTGATCGGACGCCAAAAGCGCGATCCGCCCCTCCTCGACCCGGTCGAGCACGAGGAGCGGCCGCTCGTCGGGGCCCTGCATCACGACATGCCCACGCTCCGGCGTCACCTCGATCTGGCGCATCCAGCGGCCCCAGTCGCCCGCGTCGGGCAGGTCCGCGGCCACAGGGTGGCGCTGGCCCAGTTCGGTCACCTCCGGGCGATAGGGCGCATCGACCACCCGCGCGGTGGGGGCGGCCGGGATCACCGTGGAGAGCGGCGAGCGATAGAGGCTGTCGGCGCTGGCGAAATCCGGGCCCGCCGCGACCAGCACCGCCCCCCCGCCGCGCACGTATTCCGCCACGTTGTCCAGGTAGATCGACGGCAGGATGCCGCGGCGCTTGTAGCGGTCGAAGATGATCAGGTCGAAATCGTCCACCTTCTCGAGGAACAGCTCCCGCGTCGGGAAGGCGATGAGCGACAGTTCCGAGACCGGCACGCCGTCCTGCTTGTCGGGCGGGCGCAGGATGGTGAAATGCACCAGGTCGACCGAGCTGTCGGATTTCAGCAGGTTGCGCCAGGTTCGCGTGCCGGCGTGCGGCTCGCCGGAGACCAGCAGCACGCGCAGCCGGTCGCGTACGCCGTTGATCTGCACCAGCGCCGAATTGTTGCGGTCGGTCAGTTCCCCCTCGGCCTCGGGCACCGAGAAGCGGATCACGTTGCGCCCCGCGTGCGGCAGGGTGACGGGCAGACGCACGTCACGCCCGATGTCGATCTCGAACCGCTCGGGTTCCGCCCCGTCCACCGAGATGTCGAGCGGCGCGGTGCGCGCGCCCTCTGGCGCTGCGCCCTCGTCCTCGATCCGGATCGTCAGTTCGATCTCCTCGTCGAGGATGGCGAAGGCAGGCGCGTTCCGGACCACCAGCCGGCGGTCCCAGTCGGTCTCCTTCCCGGTGAGCAGCAGGTGCATGGGCGCCGGCAGGTCCGGCAGGCGCTCCAGATCGTGCAGCCGGCCGTCGGACATCAGGATCACGCCGGCGACCCGGGCCCGCGGCTCGCGCGCCAGCGCCTCGGACACGGCGGTCATCAGCAGCGTGCCCTCGTCGCCCTCGCCATCGGGCACGGTCACGCGCCGCACCTCGGTGCCGGGGCGCGATGCGATCTCCTGCGCCAGCGCCTCGGCGGCCTCTGCCGTGGTCGCGGCCCGCTCCGCAAGGCGTTGCGAGGCGGTGCGGTCCTCCACCAGCAGCACGATGTCCGACAGCGGCGCGCGGTCCTCCTGTTGCCAGCTGGGCTGCGCCAGCGCGGCAAGGATCACGAGGCCCGCAAGGCCGCGCAGCGCCCAGCCCGACAGCCCGCGCCAGGCGGCAAGGATCACGGCCACCAGCACGGCAGCACCACCCGCCGCGATCAGCCACAGAGGCACCATCGGGTCGAAGAGGATGTTTCCCGTCATTGGCCCAGCCTGTCGAGCAGGGCGGGCACATGCACCTGGTCGGACTTGTAGTTGCCGGTCAGCACATGCATCACGAGGTTCACGCCGAAACGATAGGCCAGTTCGCGCTGCCGCTCGCCGGAGTAGCCGCGGCCCACCGGAGAGAGCGGATTGCCGCGCTCATCCATCGCCCAGGCGGCGGCCCAGTCGTTTCCGCCGATCACCACGGGCGTCACGTTGTCGTTGAGATTGCGGAAGGGCATCCCCTCGATCTGCTCGGCATCGGCCGGCGCCGCCTCGACCCACACGTCGCGGCCGGCATGGCGGCCCGGGAAGTCCTTGAGCAGGTAGAATGTCCGCGTCAGCACGTGATCCTCTGGCACCGGCTCCAGCGGCGGGATGTCGAGCGGGCGCGCGAGTTGCTGCAGCTTGCGCCCGTTGGGCGAGGCGGCACCATAGCGCGCCACGTCGGCATCGCGCGTGTCGAACAGGATCATGCCGCCCGAGCGCAGGTAGTCGTTGAGCTTTGCATAGGCTTCGTCCGACGGGATCGGCTGGTCGGGGGTGATCGGCCAGTAGAGCATCGGGAAAAAGGCCAGCTCGTCGGTCTCGAGGTCCACGGCGAAGGGCTCCGCAGGCTCGACCGAGGTGCGGAAGATCAGCGTTTCGCTCAGGCCCCTGAGCCCAGCCTGCGCCATGTCGTCGATCTCGTCGTTGCCGGTCACGACATGGGCCAGCGCCACGTCCTGCGTGGCGGCGAGCGCGAAGTCGTCCTCGTCCTGCTGCGCGGCGGCGGGCTGCGGCGCGGCCATGAGTGCGGCAAGCAGCAGCGCCGCAGTTGCGCCGCCCGTGCGCCCGGCCAGCCGGCCCGACAGCGCGAGCGAGGCGATCACGTCGGCCAGCAGCAGCGCCAGCGCGGCGAGCAGGAAGGCGCCGGAAAGCGGTGTCTCCTGCGTGCGTTCCAGCCCCTCGACGGCGATGCGGTCGGGCCAGACGGCGGGGGCGAGGTCGGTCTCCGCCGTCACCGCGTTACGCGCCAGCGTGCGCTCCTCGCTCTCGTAGAAACCCGGGCGAAGGTCGGGGCCAAGCGGGGCCGAGACAAGCTCGGGCCCCGGCACGCCCGGCAGCGTGCCGGCATCGCCCAGCCGGCCGAAGCCGTCGAGCAGTTCCACGGGCTGCCACACGGTGCCCTCGAGGTCCTCCGGCTCCGGCTGGGCCACGGCGGACGACACCGCCAGCCGCTCCAGCATCTGCACGAAGAGCCCCGACAGGGGCAGGCTGGACCACTCGGCATTGGCAGAGACATGAACCAGCACCACCTGCCCCTGGCCCATCTCCTTGCGCGTGACCAGCGGTGTGCCGTCGGTCAGTTCGGCGATCACCCGCTCCGACAGGCCCGGATCGGGCTGCGCCATGACCTGGGCCGAGACCGTCACGTCCTCGGGCACGTCGAGGCCGACGAACGGGCTGTCCTCCGCGAAAGGGGCAAGCTGCTTGGGTTCCCCCCAGCTCATCGCGCCGCCTACGGTCCGGCCGCCGGCGCGCAGGCGGACCGGCATCAGGATGTCCTCTTCCGCGCGGCTGACCTCGCTCGCCGCCAGCCGGGGACCGGCGAAGCGCAGCAGCAGGCCGCCGTTCTCCACCCATTCGACCAGGCCCTCTTCCTCGGCCGCCGACAGGGTCGCCACGTCGGCCAGCACGATCACGTCCGGGTTCGCGGGCAGAACGTCGGTCAGCGCCCCGTCGAGCAGGTCCGCGGTGGGTTCCAGCGCGTTCTCGAGGTAATGCAGCGGCGACAGCAGCTCCAGCCCCTCGCGGTCGTCGCGCCCGGCGATCAGCGCGACCTCGCGGCGGCGCAGCGAATCGTCGGGCAGCGCCACGGCGCCCGCGCTGCGCGCGCCCTCGATCTCGAAGCGGGTCAGCCGCGCGCGCAGCTCTGCCGGCAGCGACAGCGCGGTTTGCGCGGTGGTGCCGCCTGCCGCGAATTCCGTCGTCGCACGGGCAAGGATGCGGGGCGCGCCCGCGGGATCGAGGCCATGCGCGGCGATGGTGATCTCGCGCGGCGCGTCGCCTGCACTGCGCCGCGCGGTCAGCGTGATCTCCCCGTCCTCGAACGCCGGCGGGTCCAGCGCCAGCACCGCGCCCGGCGACTGCATCACGCGGACGGTGCCGCGATCCTCCAGCGCATCGAGCAGCGTCGCGCGGCTCTCGCGCGCCAGCCCGTCGGACAACCAGAACGTATCGAACGCCTCATCGCCCAGTTCCTCGACGAAAGCCTCCGTGTCCCCGGCATCCGGTGTCCAGGGCTGCGGCGCGAGTTCCGACAGCCGCCCGCGCCAGGCGTCGGCGGCCTGAAACACCGGCGCCTCGGGGGTCGTCAGCCGCGCCAGTGCCACGGTGCGCCCGGCGCGTCCAGCCTCGGCCAGAATGCCCTCCAGCGCCTCTTCCTTCGCGCGCCAGTCCGCCGCGCCGCCCCAGGATCCGTCCGACAGGATCAGCAGCGGGCCGCGCCCTGCCTGCGCGTCGTTTTCGGGGTTCAGCACCGGCCCGGCAAGCCCGATGATCACCGCCGCCACGGCCAGCATCCGCAGCAGCAACAGCCACCACGGCGTGCGGTCGCTCACCTGTTCGTCGTCGCTCAGCCCCAGCAGCAGCGCGACGCCGGGAAACCGCCGGCGCAGCGGCGCGGGCGGGATCGCCCGCAGCAGCAGCCACAGGATCGGCAGCGCCGCCAGCGCGGCCAGAAGCCAGGGCGCGGTGAATCCGATCGTCCCGAAAAGGGTCATTCGAGGCCCCCGTCCATCGCCTGCCAGAGCCAGAGCAGCGCGGCCTGCGCCGAGTCGCCCGTGTGGTGGACATGATAGCGCCACCCGGTCGTTTCACAGAGCGCCGAAAGCCGCGCCTTGCGCTCCGCCAGCCGTTCCAGGTAGCGGTCACGCAGATCGTCGGCCTTCAGCGTCTCGTGGCTGAGGCTGCGGCCCACGCTCTCGAAGATGGTGCGCCCGCGAAAGGGAAAGGCCTCTTCCGCCGGGTCCAGCACCTGAAGCATCACGCCGCGCACGCCGCGATCCGCGGCCTTGGCCAGCGCGGCCTCGGCCGGCCCCGGATCGCCCAGGAAGTCCGAGACGAAGAGCGCGCGGGACTGCGGCAGCATCGCCCGCGTCTCCGGCTCGCCATAGTCCCCGATTTCATCGCGCGAAAAGGCCTCGGCCAGCCGCACCAGCTGCACCTGGCCGCGCCGGGGCGGCAGGCTGCCGCCCGTGAGCCCCACGCGCTCGCCGCCCCGCACCAGAAGGATCGCCATGGCCAGCGCCAGCAGGCGCGCGCGATCCGCCTTTTCCGGAAGGTCGGGCGACGAGGAAAAGCGCATCGCAGCCGCCTGATCGACCCACATCATCACGGACTGCGCGATCTGCCATTCGCGCTCGCGCACGAATTGCGCGTCGGACCGGGCCGAGCGGCGCCAGTCCACCATGCGCGCCGTGTCGCCCGCCATCATCGGGCGGTACTGCCAGAAATCGTCGCCCATGCCGGCGCGCCGCCGCCCGTGGCTGCCCAGCAGCACCGCGCCGGCCAGGTGGTCTGCCCGCGCCAGCAGGGGCGGGAGGGTGCCGGCCTCTGCCTCGGCACGGGCGCGAAGGGCGAGGGGGTCGCTCACGCAGCCGCCTCGGGACGGGCCATGCCCTCGCAGGTCTCGGCGATGATCTGGGACAGGGTTTCGCCCCGCGCGCGCGCCGCGAAGCGCAGCGCCATGCGGTGGGTGAGCACGGGTGCGGCCATGGCAAAGACGTCCTCGACCGAGGGCGCGAGCCGCCCCTGCAGCAGCGCGCGGGCCCGCACGGTCAGCATCAGTGCCTGCGCGGCCCGCGGGCCGGGCCCCCAGGCCACGCTTTCGCGGATCCGGTCGCTGGCCGTCTCGTCGCCGGGGCGGAAGGTGCGCACGAGGTCGAGGATGACCTCGACCACAGCCTCGCCCACCGGCATCCGGCGCAGCAGCGTCTGCGCGGCGATCAGCTCGGCGGCGCTGAAGACCTGATGCGCCTCCTCCTCCCCGGCGCCGGTCGTGGCCAGCAGGATCTCGCGCTCGGTGTCCCGGTCGGGGTATTCCACGTCGATCTGCACCAGGAAGCGGTCGAGCTGTGCCTCGGGCAGGGGATAGGTGCCCTCCTGCTCGATCGGGTTCTGGGTGGCGAGCACGTGGAAGGGCGCATCGAGCGGCCGGTCCTCGCCCGCCACGGTCACCTGCTTTTCCTGCATCGCCTGCAGCAGCGCGGACTGGGTGCGCGGGCTGGCGCGGTTGATCTCGTCGGCCATCAGAAGCTGGCAGAAGATGGGGCCTGCGATGAACTTGAAGGCGCGGCTGCCGTCGGCGCCGGTCTCCAGCACCTCGGAGCCGAGAATGTCGGCCGGCATCAGGTCCGGCGTGAACTGGATGCGGTTGCCGTCAAGGCCCATGACGGTCGACAGCGTCTCGACCAGTCGCGTCTTGCCCAGACCCGGCAGGCCGATCAGCAGGGCGTGCCCGCCGCACAGCAGCGCCGAGAGCGTCAGGTCCACGACCTTTTCCTGACCGATGAAGCGCCGGGTGATCGAGCCGCGCGCCTGCGCCAGCTTCGCTTCCAGCGCCTCGATCTCGCCCACCAGATCGGCATCCTCGGCCATGACAGGCCCTCCTTGCATCATATATCGAGTCCAACAGTTATCGCGTGACGGAAGGAAGGCAAAAAGCATGAGCGCACAAAATCCCGTGACCCCGTCCGCCGAAAGCATCGCCGAGGCCGCCCGCGCCGCCAAAAAGGGCAGGGGCTTGCCGCCCGTCCACGCGTGGACTCCGCCGTTCTGCGGCGATCTGGACATCCGAATCGCCCGCGACGGGACATGGTTCTACCTTGGCACGCCGATCGGCCGGCCGGAACTGGTGAAGCTCTTCGCCTCGATCCTGCGGAAGGACGGTGACGAGTATTTCCTGGTCACGCCGGTCGAGAAGGTGGGAATCACCGTCGACGACGCCCCCTTCGTCGCCGTGGACTTCGAGGCCGAAGGGCAGGGCCGCGACCAGCTGCTGACCTTCACGACCAACGTGGGCGATCACGCGGCGGCGGGACCCGAGCATCCGATCCGGGTGGAGCGCGATGCCGGGACGGGCGAGCCCGCGCCTTACGTGCTGGTGCGCGACCGGCTTGAGGCGCTGATCGACCGCAAGAGCTTCTACCGGCTGGTCGAGCGCGGCAGCCGCGAGGAGGTGGAGGGCCGCCGCTGGTTCGGCCTGTGGTCGGGCGGTGCGTTCTTCCCGGTGATACCGGCCGAGGAACTGCCGGAGGGCTGAGGCGGAAGGCGTTTGAACAACGCCTTCCAAGCGGTTTGCAAACCGCTTGGCGCCGGCGAGGGGAGGCGTCGACGGCGGCATCCGCAATCCGGGCCGGACCGAGCCGTCTGACGCGCCCGATTCGGTGCTGGACCCCGACGCGATCGCGCGCGCCTCTCTCGGGCTCATTCGGCAGGACCGCTCGGCCTGGCCCGACGAGCTGACGCTGCGGCCCTGGGTCGAACGCTTCCGACTCCCGCCGTCAGGTCGGATGCCCGATCGCGCGGGCCTCGGGGCAGGCGCTCTCGGCGCTTTCGATCTGCAGGGTGGTGTGCTTGAGGCCGAAACGCTCCCTGAGCAGGTCGCGCAGGGCGAGGCGCACCTCCTCGGCGGGCACCTCGCCCGACAGGACGACATGCGCCTCGAGCGCGGCCTCGTGCTCGTCCATCCGCCAGAGGTGCAGGTGATGCACGCCGCTCACGCCGGGTGCGCTGCGCATGGCGTCCAGCACCTCGGCCGTATCCACGCCTTCGGGGCTCGCCAGCATCAGGATGCGCGCGACGGGCGCCAGGCCCGCCAGCGACTGCCACAGGATATAGCCCGCGATGGCCAGCGTCACGACCGCGTCCAGCCAGTGCCAGCCGTAGAGCAGGATCAGGCTGCCCGCGACGATCACGCCGACCGAGGCCATGGCATCGGACAGGTTGTGCAGGAAGGCGGCGCGGATGTTCACGCTCGACCTCGCCATCGCCCATGTCAGCGCCACTGTCGCCACGTCCACCACCAGCGCGATGCCCGCCACGATCACCACGATCCAGCCCGCCACCGGCTCCGGCGTGACGAGCCGCATGACCCCTTCCGAAAGCAGCCAGACCGCGATCACGATAAGCGTCGTGTAGTTGATCAGCGCCGCCACCACCTCGGCCCGGCCATAGCCGAAGGTCATGGTTGCATCCGCCGGCCGGCGCCCGATCCGCCGCGCGGCAAAGGCGATGCCCAGCGCCAGCGCATCCGAAAGGTTGTGCATCGCGTCCGCGATCAGGGCGAGCGATCCGGCCGCCACGCCCGCCACGATCTGCGCCAGCGTCAGCGCCAGATTGGCGCCGACGGCCAGCGCCACGCGGGTGTCGCCCGCCTGCGGGTCGATGTGGTGATGATGGTGGCCGGCCATGCAGATCTCCTGCCCGGGGGGTAGCAACGGGGGCGACCCCTGTCCATCCGGCGGCGGGCCGGGTCGCTCAGGGCGTCCGCACCAGATAGACCGAGCAGGGGGCGTGCGCGGCGACGTGGCTGGCCGTGGTGCCCAGAAGATAGTCCTGGATCCTGGGGTTCGCGGCCTCCATCACGATCAGGTCAACCTTTTCCTCGATCGCCAGCTTCACGATCGCGCGGTGCACCGCGCCCTTGCGCACGATCAGCCGCGGTTTCACCGGGCCCGGCGGATTGGCGCGCACGAATTTCTTCAGCTCCTCCTGCCAGTAGGCTTCCGCGTCGCGGATGTTGAGGTTGCGCTCCATCTCGGGTGCGATCGTCGCCACGATCAGCTCGGCATTCCGGCGCGTGGCCATCTCGAAGGCTTCTTCGTAGGCGTTCTGCTCCAGCTTCAGGTGGCGCAGGTTGACGGGGCAGAGGATCGTGCGGGTCTGGCGAGGCATGGGCCCTCCCTTTCATGAAATGTCGAGCCTGGCAGGCCGGACGCCACGCCCCAAGTCTTCGCTCAGCTGCGCCTTGAGCCGCTGCATCACGCGCCAGCGCCCCAGCCCGTGGCGCAACTGCCTGGCCATCAGCCGGTCCGCGACGAAGCTTAGGCTGCCGTCCGCGGTTCGGTTCACCCGGTACGCGCGGCACGCTGCCACGATCCTGCTCGCCCGGCCCGAGGCGAAGGCGGCAGTGAGCGTCAGCTCTTCCGCGCGGGCCAGCGCATCCTTCAGCCCGCTCCGCCGCTCTACCCGGTGCAGCACCTCCGCGATGCTGCCGATGTCCAGAAAGGCCCCGCCTTGCAGCGGGCCCAGGTTGGTGCGCTCGACCGGGCGGGTCACGTCGCCGAAGCTCAGTTCGTCGCGCTCGGTGACGAGAGCGCTGTAGCGTTCGTCTCCCGCCCGCACGTCCGCGATCACGTCGAGCAGGTAGATCGGTTCGGAACTCATGTTGGTGATCAGGCAGCGCGCCTGCTCGTCGTGCGAGGCCCCGGTGGTGATCAGGACCACGGGCGTGCGCTGTCGCAGGAAGCTCATCAGGAAGATGTGCAGATAGCCGACCCAGACGAACAGGGTGACGAGCGCCACCCCAAGTTCCAGCACCTTCGCGTTTCCGGCGATCCAGTCGAGCACCCGGGCCTCCTTTCCGAAGGCGTTAACCCGCCGTGATCGGGAAGGTTTCGCCGCTCAGTGCGCGGCAGCCCAGTTCGGGCCCGTTCCGGCGTCCACCACCAGTGGCACGTCGAGCGTCACGACCGGCTCCGCCGCGCCCTGCATCACCTCGCGCGCGGCGGCGATCAGCGCCTCCTCGGCGCCCTCGTCGACCTCGAAGAGCAACTCGTCATGCACCTGCAGCAGCATCTCGGCCGGCAGCCCCTCGATCGCGGCGGGCATCCGCACCATGGCGCGGCGGATGATGTCGGCCGCGGTGCCCTGAATGGGCGCGTTGATGGCGGCGCGCTTGGCAAAGCCCGCCCGCGGGCCGCGCGCGGTGATCTCCGGCGTGTGGATCACCCGGCCGAACAGCGTCTCGACCCGGCCGTGCTCCTTCGCGAAGGCCACGGTGTCGTCCATGTAGGCGCGGATGCCGGGGAAACGCTCGAAATAGCGGTCGATGAAGCCCTGCGCCTCGGCCCGCGGGATGCGCAGGTTCCGCGCAAGCCCGAAGCCCGAGATGCCGTAGATCACGCCGAAGTTGATCGCCTTTGCGCGGCGCCGGATCTCGGGCGTCATCTGGTCGAGCGGCACGCCGAACATCTCCGAGGCGGTCGCGGCGTGAATGTCGAGTCCGTCGCGGAACGCCTCCTTCAGCGCCTCGATTCCCGCGACATGGGCGAGGATGCGCAGCTCGATCTGGGAATAGTCCAGGCTGACCAGCACCTTGCCGGGTTCCGCGACGAAAGCCTCGCGGATGCGCCGCCCCTCTTCGGTGCGCACGGGGATGTTCTGAAGGTTCGGGTCGGTCGAGGCCAGCCGCCCGGTCGCCGCGCCCGACTGGACGTAGGAGGTGTGCACGCGCCCCGTCTCTGGATTGATGTGCTCCTGCAGGGCGTCGGTATAGGTGCTCTTGAGCTTCGAGACCGCGCGCCAGTCCAGCACCTTGCGGGCCAGTTCGTGCTCGGTCGCCAGATCCTCGAGCACGTCGGCGGGCGTGGCATAGGCGCCCGTCTTGCCGCGCTTGCCGCCCGGCAGGCTCATCTTGTCGAACAGGATCTCGCCCAGCTGCTTCGGGCTGCCCACGTTGAACGCCTCGCCCGCAAGCGCGTGGATTTCCGCCTCGAGCCCCGCCATCTTCTGCGCGAAGGCGCCGGACATCCGGCTCAGTGTCTCACGGTCCACCCTGACGCCCGCCATCTCCATCCGCGCGAGCACCGGCACCAGCGGCCGCTCCATCCGCTCGTAGACGCGGGTGACACGGGCCGCGTGCAGCTGCGGGCGGAACGCCTGCCAGAGGCGCAGGGTCACGTCCGCATCCTCGCCCGCATAGGGCGTGGCCGTGTCGATCGGCACCCGGTCGAAGGTGATCTGCGCCTTGCCCGAGCCGATCAGCGCCTTGATGGGGATGCAGGAATGCGCGAGGTAGCGGTCGGCCAGCGTGTCCATCCCGTGCCCGTGCAGGCCGGAATACATCGCGTAGGACATCAGCAGCGTGTCGTCGAAGGGCGCCATGCGGATGCCGAGGCGGGCCAGCACCTTGGCGTCGTATTTCACGTTCTGCCCGATCTTGAGCACCGCGTCGTCCTCGAGCAGGTCGCGCAGGGCGGGCAGCGCCGCGTCCATCGGGATCTGCCCCTCGGCCAGCGCGTCGGAGCCGAAGAGATCGCCCGCGCCCTCTGCCTTGTGGGCGAGCGGGACATAGGCGGCCTCGCCGGGCGCCACCGCCAGCGACACGCCCACCAGGTCGCAGCGCATCTCGTCGAGGCCCGTGGTCTCGGTATCCACGGCGACCCAGCCCTGCGCCCGCGCCCGCGCGATCCAGTCCATCAGCGTGCCCATGTCGCGGATGCAGGCGTAGCTGCCGGTCTCGAAGGGCGCGGGCGCCGGCAGTGCGGGGCCGTCGCCCCCCGTCTCGGCCTCCGCCTGCGGAGCGGCCTCGGGCACCGCGGGCGCCTCGACCCCCAGCGCCTCGGCGATGCGGCGGGTGAGCGTGCGGAACTCCATCTCGGTGAGGAAGCCCAGCAGGCGCTCGGGATCGGGCTCGCGCAGCTCCAGATCGTCGGGGCCGAAGTCGAGCGCCACGTCGCAGTCGAGCGTGACCAGCTGCTTCGACAGGCGGATCTGCTCGGCATGGTCTATCAGCGTCTGCCGGCGCCTGGGCTGCCTGATGTCCTCCGCCCGCGCCAGCAGCGTCTCCAGATCGCCGAACTCGTTGATCAGCAGCGCGGCGGTCTTGACCCCGATGCCGGGCGCGCCGGGCACGTTGTCCACCGAATCGCCGGCCAGCGCCTGCACGTCCACCACGCGCGCAGGGTCCACGCCGAACTTCTCGCGCACGCCGTCCACGTCGATGCGGCGGTTCTTCATCGCGTCGAACATCTCGACCCCGCCGCCCACAAGCTGCATCAGGTCCTTGTCGGAGCTCACGATGGTCACGCGGCCGCCCGCCGCGCGCGCCTGGCAGGCCAGCGTGGCGATGATGTCGTCGGCCTCGAACCCCTCGAGCTCGATGCAGGGGATGTTGAAGGCCTCCGTCGCCCGGCGCGTGAGCGGGATCTGCGGGCGCAGCTCCTCGGGCATCTCTTCGCGATTGGCCTTGTAGGCGTCGTAGAGGGTGTTGCGGAAGGTCTGGCTGCCCTTGTCGAAGATGACGGCGAGGTGCGTCGCCGCGTCCACCCCCTCGTTCGCGGCGATGTAGCGCTGCAGCATGTTGCAGAAGCCCGCGACCGCGCCCACCGGAAGCCCGTCCGAGCGCCGGGTCAGCGGCGGCAGCGCGTGATAGGCGCGGAAGATGAAGGCCGAGCCGTCGATCAGATGCAGGTGGTGGCCCTTGCCGAAACTCATGCGCTGGTCCTCCGCGGTGCATCCGCCTTTTGCCACGGGCGCGCGCGGGGGGCCAGTGGCGGCTGCGACGGCGGGGCCGAAGAAGGGGGCGCTGCCCCCTCGGCCCGTTCCGGGCCTCACCCCCGGGGTATTTCGCGCAAGAGGAAGGACCGGGCGTTCGCGTCGAGGCGCCACCAAGCTGCGGGAGACCTTGCGCGGAACGGCCGGGTGGGGCGAAGATCGGGGCGCAACTGCAAGGAGCGCGCGCATGTCCCGACCCGATCTCGCCACGCTGATCGCCCAGGGCGCGGGGCGGGAGCCGGCCGAGCTCGTCCTTCGTGGCGCACGGGTTCTCGACGTGGTCACCGGCGATCTGCTGGAGGGCGATGTGGCGATCTGTGGCGATACGATCGTCGGCACCTGCGACGCCTACGAGGGACGCGAGGTCGCGGATGTCTCTGGCCTGATCCTGGTGCCCGGGTTCATCGACACGCATCTGCATGTCGAAAGCTCGATGGTCACGCCCTTCGAGTTCGACCGCTGCGTGGCGCCGCGCGGGATCACCACGGCGATCTGCGATCCGCACGAGATCGCCAATGTCGCGGGGCTGGAGGGCATCCGCTATTTCCTGGAGGCGGCGGAGCGCGTGGTGATGGACCTGCGGGTGAACCTGTCGTCCTGCGTGCCCTCGACGGCGATGGAGACCTCCGGCGCGCGGCTGGAGGCCGCGGATCTGGCCCCGCTGATGGATCATCCGAAGGTGATCGGGCTGGCCGAGATGATGAACTATCCGGGCGTGGTGCACGGCGATCCGGGGGTGCTGGCGAAGCTGGAGCTTTTCCGCGGGCGGCACATCGACGGGCATGCGCCGCTGCTTTCGGGGCGCGGGCTCAACGCCTATCTCGCGGCCGGCATCCGGACCGAGCACGAGGCGACCACGGCCGGGGAGGCGCTGGAGAAACTGCG
This sequence comes from Rhodosalinus sp., assembly GCF_046542825.1. Classification (GTDB taxonomy): domain Bacteria; phylum Pseudomonadota; class Alphaproteobacteria; order Rhodobacterales; family Rhodobacteraceae; genus Rhodosalinus. The sequence goes on from NZ_JBKHAQ010000001.1 coordinate 25,547, forward strand.
CAAGGGGATGCGCGTGCTGATCCGCGAGGGGTCCGTCTCGAAGGATCTGGAGGCGCTGCTGCCGCTGATCACCGAGCGGCACGCGTCTTATCTGGCCTTCTGCACCGACGACCGCAATCCGCTGGACATCGCGGAGGAGGGGCACCTCGATCACATGATCCGCTTCGCCATCGCGGGCGGTGCGCCGCCGCTCGCCGTCTATCGCGCGGCCTCGCTCTCTGCCGCCGAGGCCTTCGGGCTGAAGGACCGCGGCCAGATCGCGCCGGGCAAGCGGGCGGACATCGTCGCGCTGGAGTCGCTGGACGCGTGCCGCGCCGTGCGTGTCTGGTGCGGCGGGGTCGAGGCGACCGAGGCGGCCTTTGCGGCGCGCGAAACCGTGGCGCCTGTGGCGCGGGACAGCGTGAAGGCGCCGCGGGTGACGGCGGAGAGTTTTCGCTGCGCCGGCAATCGCGCAGAGACGCCGGTGATCGGCATCCTGCCCGGCAAGATCATCACCGCCCACCTGACCGAGGAGGTCGTGCCGCAGGATGGCGACAAGCGCCCCGATCCGGCGCGCGACCTGGCCCGCATCGCCGTGGTCGAGCGGCACGGGGTGAACGGGAACATCGCCACCGGCTTCGTGCGCGGCTTCGGCATCGCGCGGGGCGCGATCGCGGCGACCGTGGCGCATGACCATCACAACATCGTCTGCGTGGGCGCGGATTACGCCGACATGGCGGTGGCGGTGAACCGGCTGTCGGAGATCGAGGGCGGCTTCGTCGTGGCCGAGGGCGGGCGCGTGACGGCCGAACTGGCGCTGGAGATGGGCGGGCTGATGTCGCTTGCGCCCTTCGAGGAGGTGCACGCGCGGCTCGTCGAGCTGCGCGCGGCGGCGAAGGCGCTGGGCGTGACGCTGGCGGAGCCCTTCCTGCAGCTTGCCTTCGTGGCGCTGCCGGTGATCCCGCACCTGAAGATCACCGATCACGGCATGGTCGACGTGGACCGTTTCGAGGTGATCAGCGCAGGGTGACGGTGGTCTCGATGCGCTCCAGCTCGGTGCCGTCGCGGCGGAGCGTGACGGTGCCGCGGTAGTCGCCCGCGGGCCAGCCTGCGGGCGGGCGGCGGGTGCCCGCAGCGCGGAACATCTGCGCCCGGTCGCGTTCGAGCAGGGTGGAATGGTCGATCACCTCGCCCTGCGGGCCCGCGATCCGCAGGGCGATCACGTCGCCTGCGCGCGTGCCGAAGGCGAAGCCGAAGAGGACCAGCGCGGGGGCCTGCGTGGTCATGGCGGTTTCGCTGGCGGTCCCGGCCTTGATCGCGGCGTATTCGGGAATCGCAGGGGCAAAGCCCGCGTCCAGCATCCCGCCGGGGCGATAGGGGGGCGGATCGGTCCAGAGCGCGTCAGGGGAAGCGGTGCCGCAGACCTCGTCGCCCGTGGGATCGAAGGGATCCACGGTCGCGCCGTCGCGGCGCAGGATGAATTCGAGGTGAGGAAACTCGGTGCGCCCGCTCAGCCCCACCTCGCCCAGCAGATCGCCGCGGGCGACCGTGTCGCCGGCCCGGACCGCGATGGAGCCGCGGCGCAAATGGCAATACTGCGTCTCCCATCCGTCCTCGTGCCGGAGTGCCACGCCGTTGCCGCAGCCGCGCCCGTCGAGCGCCTCGGCCATTTCGGGGGTGTAGAGCCGGTCTGCCCTGCCGTCGCGCACGCCGCGCACGGTGCCGGGGGCGGCGGCCCGCACCGGCACGCGGGCGTCGAGGTCAGCCAGCGTGGGCAGGGCGAAGTCGGTGCCGGTGTGCCCGTCGTAGCTGAGCGTGCCGCAGGCGTAGTCCTCTGCCTCCGGGCCCGGGTCGGTGTCGACGTATTGCTGGATGTAGCAGCCCATGTCGGGCGGGCAGTCGATGGGCACCGAAAGCTGAAGCGCCCCCGCGGCCGGCACGGCCACGGGGGCGAGGGCGAGCGCGACGGCCCGCAGGATCATCAATCGGCGGTCAGAAGCGGGGGCTTCTTCGACGACAGCCGCGGCTTCGGCGTGCTCTCGATCTGCAGGTCGAGCGCACCGTCCTTGACGGCCACCCGGACCACCCCGCCCTTGGCCAGCTTGCCGAAGAGCAGCTCTTCGGCCAGTGGCTTCTTGATGTTCTCCTGAATCACGCGGCCCAGCGGGCGCGCACCCATCTTGTCGTCGTAGCCCTTGTCGGCCAGCCACTCGGCGGCTGCTGTGGTGAGCTCGATGGTCACGTTGCGATCCATGAGCTGCGCCTCGAGCTGCAGGACGAACTTCTCGACCACCTGCAGGATGACCTCCTTGGGCAGCGCACCGAAGCTGATGACAGCATCCAGTCGGTTGCGGAACTCCGGCGTGAAGGTCCGCTCGATCGCAGCGGTATCCTCGCCCTCGCGGCGGTCGCGGCCGAAGCCGATGGCGGCCTGCGCCTGTTCGATGGCGCCGGCGTTCGAGGTCATGATCAGCACCACGTTGCGGAAGTCGACCTGGCGACCGTTGTGATCGGTCAGCGTGCCGTGGTCCATAACCTGCAGCAGGATGTTGAACACGTCCGGATGCGCCTTCTCGATCTCGTCGAGCAGGAGCACGCAATGCGGATGCTGGTCCACGCCGTCGGTGAGCAGGCCGCCCTGGTCGAAGCCCACGTAGCCCGGCGGTGCGCCGATCAGCCGCGAGACGGCGTGCTTTTCCATGTATTCCGACATGTCGAAGCGCAGCAGCTCCACGCCCAGCGTGTCGGCGAGCTGTTTCGCCACCTCGGTCTTGCCCACGCCGGTCGGGCCGGCGAAGAGGTAGTTGCCGATCGGCTTGTCGGGCTCGCGCAGGCCGGCACGCGCCAGCTTGATCGAGCTTGCCAGCGCCTCGATCGCCTTGTCCTGCCCGAACACCACGCGCTTGAGCGTGCCCTCGAGGTCCTTGAGCACCTCTGCGTCGTCCTTGGAGACGCTCTTGGGCGGGATGCGGGCGATCTTGGCGACGACGGCCTCGATCTCCTTCTGGCCGATGGTCTTGCGCCGCTTCGATTCGGCCAGCAGGTGCTGCGCCGCCCCGGCCTCGTCGATCACGTCGATGGCCTTGTCGGGCAGCTTGCGGTCGGTGATGTAGCGCGCGGAAAGCTCGACGGCCGACTTGATCGCGTCGGCAGTGTATTTCACCGCATGATGCTCCTCGAAATAGGGCTTGATGCCCTTGAGGATCTTCACGGTGTCGTCGACGGTGGGTTCCGTCACGTCGATCTTCTGGAACCGGCGGCTGAGCGCGCGGTCCTTCTCGAAGTGCTGGCGGAACTCCTTGTAGGTGGTGGAGCCCATGGTGCGCAGCTTGCCGCCCTGCAGCGCGGGCTTGAGCAGGTTCGAGGCGTCCATCGCGCCGCCGGAGGTCGCGCCGGCGCCGATGACGGTGTGGATCTCGTCGATGAAGAGCACGGCGTCGGGGTGTTCCTCGAGCTCGTTCACCACGGCCTTGAGCCGTTCCTCGAAATCGCCGCGATAGCGGGTGCCCGCCAGCAGCGCGCCCATGTCGAGCGCGTAGATGGTGGTGTTCTTCAGGACCTCAGGCGTTTCGCCCTTGACGATCTTGCGCGCCAGGCCCTCGGCGATGGCGGTCTTGCCCACGCCCGGATCGCCCACCAGCAGCGGGTTGTTCTTGCGCCGGCGGCACAGCACCTGGATGCAGCGCTCGACCTCGGTGTCGCGGCCGATCAGCGGGTCCACGTCGCCCGAGCGCGCCTTGGCGTTCAGATCGACGCAATACTTGCCCAGCGCCGATTCCTTCTGGTCGCCGGGTTCGGCGGCGGTCTGTGCCTCTTCCTCCTGCTCGGTGGCGCCGGTGACGGGGCGGCTTTCGCCATAGGCGGGGTTCTTGGCCACGCCGTGGGCGATGAAGTTCACCGCGTCGTAGCGGGTCATGTCCTGCTCCTGCAGGAAGAAGGCGGCGTTCGATTCGCGCTCGGCGAAGATCGCGACGAGCACGTTGGCTCCGGTCACCTCGGTGCGGCCGGAGCTCTGCACATGGATCGCCGCGCGCTGGATCACCCGCTGGAAGGCGGTGGTCGGCACGGCCTCGGATCCTTCGATGTCGGTGACGAGGTTCGACAGTTCCTCGTCGATGAAATCCACCAGCGTGCCGCGCAGCTCTTCGGTGTCGACATTGCAGGCCTTGAGCACCTTGGCCGCCTCGGGCTCGTCGACGAGCGCGAGCAGAAGGTGTTCCAGCGTGGCGAATTCGTGCGACCGCGAGTTCGCCAGCGCCAGCGCGGAGTGGATTGCCTGTTCCAGCGTGGTCGAGAAAGACGGCACGGGCTGTGCTCCTCTGGTCTGGGCGGAAGGGGAAGAGGCCCTTCCACCATGGGCTCTGAGTGTTAAAGTTTGGTCGAAGACGGGCGGTCTTCAAGCACTTTCTTGGGCGGGTGGGACACATTGCCCTGATCCGGTGCGCGCCCGCCGCGCGACAGATCAGAAATTGTCCTTGCGCGCGCGCAGGGCTGCAAAGACCTCGGCTGCGGAGGCGTCCGGCAAACCCACGTTGGAGCGGATTTCGGGGCTGTCCGGGCGCAGGAACGGGTTGGTTTCCAACTCCAGTGACAGGGCCGACGGAACGGTCGGCCGGCCCTCTGCACGCGCTTTCTTGCTTTCTTCAATACGCGAGATAAGGCGCCGGTTCCCCGGTTCAACGGACCGGGCGAAGTTTCCGTTGGCCAGCGTGTATTCGTGGCCCGAGCAGATCAGCGTCTCGGGCGGCAGCGCGGCGAGCTTCGACAGGCTCTGCCACATCTGCTCCATCGTGCCCTCGAAGACGCGCCCGCAGCCCAGCGCCATCAGGCTGTCGGCGGTAAAGGCCGCGCGGCTTTCGGGGAAGTGGAACGCGATGTGCCCGACGGTGTGGCCCGGCACCTCGATCACGGTGCCTTGCTCGCTGCCGATCTCGACCGTGTCGCCTTCGCGCACTTGCTGGTCCAGCGGCGGAAGACGGTGCGCGTCCTGCGCGGCGCCGACCACCCGCGGTGCGAAGCGCGCCCTGATCGCGTCAAGGCCCTGCACGTGATCGGCATGATGATGGGTGAGCAGAACGACATCCGCGGACCAGCCGCGGTCGTCGAGCGCGGCGAGGATCGGGGACGCCTCGGGCACGTCGACCACCGCCGTGCGGCCGGTTTCCGGGTCGTGCGCGAGAAAGGCGTAGTTGTCCGACAGACAGTGGACGGTCACGATTTCCAGGGGCATGGCGTTTCGGCCCTCCGTTGCTATTGTCGGTCCAGCTTGACCGATCGCACCGTGGGGCCGCAATGCATCTCGACGTGCAGGACCTCAGAGAGTTCTACTATCGCAGCGCGCTGGGCCGGGCGGTGCAGGCCGCCGTGCGCGGTCAGCTGACCGAATTCTGGCCCGAGGCGCAAGGCCAGTCCGTGGCGGGCTTCGGCTTCGCCGTGCCGCTGCTGCGTCCCTATCTGGCCGAGGCGCGCCGTGTCGTCGCGCTGATGCCCGGGCCGCAGGGCGTGATGCCGTGGCCGGCGGGGATGCCCAATGTCTCGGTGCTCTGCGAAGAAACGCTCTGGCCGCTCGAGACCGGCCACATCGACCGGCTGGTCATGCTGCACGGGCTGGAAACGTCCGAGCGCCCCGCGGCGGTGCTGGAAGAGGCGCATCGCGTGCTTGGTCCCGGCGGGCGCGCGATCTTCGTGGTGCCCAACCGCGCCGGCCTCTGGTCGCGGTCGGATGCCACGCCCTTCGGCTACGGTCGTCCCTATTCGCTGGGACAGCTGGAGACGCAGATCGAGGCGCATGACTTCGTGCCGGAGCGGCACGCCGCCGCGCTTTTCCAGCCGCCCAGCACGCGGCGCTTCTGGATGAAGTCCGGCCCGATGTGGGAGCGCATGGGCCGCAGGCTGCACACCGTGCTGGCGGGCGGCGTGCTGATCGTCGAGGCGACGAAGCGCCAACCGCCCCGGCCCAGCGGGCTGCGCGAACGGGCGCGCGAGCCCGCGGGCGTGCTGGCGCCGGAGGCCAAGCCCGCCTGATCCGCAGGGCCACCGCCTTGCCCGGGGAGCCTCCGGCCGCGAGGCTGCCGGTGCGGGGCCCGAATGCCTGCGATGGATATTCACCGCGTCATGGCGGCCTGCTGGCGGGTCCGGGAAGGGCAGACCGGCACGGGCACGCCGCGCGCCTCGCGCCGGACGGCCGCTGCCGGAACACGCCCTTGCAGGTCCTGACCGGGGCGCTTGCCGGCGCGCGGATCGAACCGAAACGCGACCGGCCGCTCGCCTGCCGGGGTCCGGACCGGACGGACCGCGGTGATGCCGCGCACCGGCGCGTGGGCCATCTGATCGGCGCCAGGGCGCTTTCCGGCGTCCGTGCGGCCGTGACCGGGACCGGGGTGGCCGAGTGCGCGCCGGGCGTTCCGCTGCCGCGGCTCGCTGCGCAAGGGATGCGGGCCGCGCGCGCCGCTTCGCATTTCGTGCCGGTCAGCGGCGCGGGCGCCTGGAGCCGGCCGCGAGTGCTGCGGCGCGGCGTCCCGGCGCAGGCAGGTTCGCGCATTGCCCGGCCAGGGTCACGGGGGCCAAGCCACAGGGGCCTTGCGGCGAAAGGCGGGATAGGTTGTTGCCCGCCGTGAAAGCCTCTGCTACACGCACACCGATTTTGCGGCCCGGCGCCCGGCCGGGCGTCTCAACGCCCCCGGGCGGCTCGTGTCGTGCCGCATGCGGGGGCTTCACAGCGGAAGGGTGGACGTGTCCGAACCTGCTTCGATTTCCTCTGGCATTGCGTCCCGTTATGCCACCGCCATCTTCGAAATCGCGCTCGAGGGCGACTCGCTTGGCGAGCTGGAACGCAGTGTGGACGATCTTGGTTCCGCGCTCGACGACAGCGCCGACCTGCGCGCGCTGATCTCGTCGCCCGTTTACACCCGCGCCGAACAGGGCGCGGCGATCCTCGCCGTTGCCGACAAGATGGGCGTGATGCCGGGCCTGCGCAACGCGCTGGGCCTGATGGCGGAAAAGCGGCGTCTCTTCGTGCTGCCCGCACTGGTGCGCGAACTGCGCGAGCGCATCGCGCGCCACAAGGGCGAGGTGACGGCAGACGTCGTCTCGGCCCGGCCGCTCAGCGACGAGCAGTCGAGGAAGCTGGCCCAGACGCTGCGCGCCCAGGTCGGAAAGGACGTCAAGATCAATGCCACCGTCGATGAGGATCTCATCGGCGGCCTCGTCGTGAAGGTGGGTTCGCTGATGATCGACAGTTCGGTCCGCGCGCGCCTCGCCGCACTCCAGAACGCAATGAAAGAGGTCGGATAGATGGGTATCCAAGCTGCCGAGATCTCGGCGATCCTGAAGGAGCAGATCAAGTCCTTCGGCCAGGAAGCCGAGGTGGCAGAGGTTGGCCGCGTGCTCTCTGTCGGCGACGGCATCGCCCGTGTTCACGGCCTCGACAACATCCAGGCCGGCGAGATGGTCGAGTTCCCCGGCGGCATCCGCGGCATGGCGCTGAACCTCGAGATCGACAACGTGGGTGTCGTGATCTTCGGCTCCGACCGCGACATCGGCGAGGGCGATGTCGTCAAGCGCACCAGGTCCATCGTGGACGTGCCGGTGGGCGACGCGCTGCTGGGCCGCGTGGTGGACGCGCTGGGCCAGCCGCTGGACGGCAAGGGCGAGATCGCGGCGTCCGAGCGCCGCGTCGCGGACGTGAAGGCCCCCGGCATCATCCCGCGCAAGTCGGTGCACGAGCCGATGGCCACCGGCCTCAAGGCGATCGACGCCATGATCCCGATCGGCCGCGGCCAGCGGGAGCTGATCATCGGCGACCGTCAGACCGGCAAGACCGCGGTGGCGCTCGACGCCATGCTCAACCAGAAGAGCTACAACGAGGCCGCGGGCGACGACGAGTCGAAGAAGCTCTACTGCGTCTATGTCGCTGTCGGGCAGAAGCGCTCGACCGTTGCGCAGCTGGTCAAGCGGCTCGAGGAGAACGGCGCGATGGAATACTCCATCGTCGTCGCCGCGACCGCCTCGGACCCCGCGCCGATGCAGTATCTCGCGCCCTATTCGGCCTGCGCCATCGCCGAATATTTCCGCGACAACGGGCGGCACGCGCTGATCGTCTACGACGACCTGTCGAAGCAGGCCGTGGCCTACCGCCAGATGTCGCTTCTGCTGCGCCGTCCGCCGGGGCGCGAGGCCTATCCGGGCGACGTGTTCTACCTGCACTCCCGCCTTCTGGAGCGCGCCGCGAAGCTGAACGAGGATCATGGTGCGGGCTCGCTGACCGCGCTGCCGATCATCGAGACGCAGGGCGGCGACGTGTCGGCCTTCATCCCGACCAACGTGATCTCGATCACCGACGGGCAGATCTTTCTGGAAACCGACCTGTTCTATCAGGGCGTTCGCCCGGCGGTGAACACCGGCCTGTCGGTGAGCCGCGTGGGCTCGTCCGCGCAGACCGGCGCGATGAAGTCGGTGGCCGGCTCGCTCAAGCTGGAACTCGCGCAGTATCGCGAAATGGCGGCCTTCGCGCAGTTTGGCTCGGACCTCGACGCAGCCACCCAGCGCCTGCTGAATCGCGGTGCGCGGCTGACCGAACTGCTCAAGCAGCCGCAGTATTCGCCGCTGACGAACGCGGAGATCGTGGCCGTGATCTTTGCCGGCACCAACGGCTTCCTCGACAAGCTCCAGGTCTCGGACGTGCGCCGCTTCGAGGATGGCCTGCTCCGGCACCTGCGCGGCAAGCGCAAGGACATCCTTGACTGGATCGCGGAGGAGGACCCCAAGATCAAGGGGGAGGCCGCCGACAAGCTGAAGGCCGCGATCGACGAATACGCGAAAGACTTCAGCTGACCTGATCCCAAGGGACAAAGGACCAAGGCCACATGCCGAGCCTCAAGGACCTCAAGAACCGGATCGCGTCGGTCAAGTCGACCCGGAAGATCACCAAGGCCATGCAGATGGTCGCGGCGGCCAAGCTCCGCCGCGCCCAGGAGGCGGCCGAGTTGGCGCGCCCCTATGCCGAACGGTTCGCCGCGGTCATGGGGCAGCTTGCCGCCAGCGTGGGCGACAGCGATACCGCGCCGAAGCTGCTGGCCGGCACGGGCAGCGATCAGACCCACCTGCTGGTCGTGATGACGGCCGAGCGCGGCCTTTGCGGCGGCTTCAACGCCAACATCGCCAAGCTCGCCCGCCAGCGCGCCGAGGAACTGCGCCGGCAGGGCAAGGCCGTGAAGATCCTGACCGTCGGCAAGAAGGGGCGCGATGCCCTGCGCAGGGAATGGTCCGACGCCTTCGTCGGCCACATCGACCTGAGCGAGGTGAAGCGCCTGGGCTACGGCGACGCGCAGCGCGTGGCGAAGGACGTGCTCGACCGCTTCGAGGCGGGCGAGTTCGATGTCGCCACCATCTTCTTTTCGCGGTTCGAGAACGTCGTGAGCCAGGTGCCCACCGCGACGCAGGTGATCCCGGCCGATTTCGAGGCGCCGGAAGAGGGTGAAGCCGCCACGCTCTACGACTATGAGCCCGGCGAGGAGGAGATCCTGGCCGATCTCCTGCCAAAGGGCGTGGCGACGCAGATCTTCTCGGCACTGCTGGAAAACGGCGCCTCGGAGCAGGGCGCGCGGATGACCGCGATGGACAACGCGACGCGCAACGCGGGCGAGATGATCGACAAGCTGACCATCGAATACAACCGCTCGCGCCAGGCCGCGATCACCAACGAGCTGATCGAGATCATCTCGGGCGCCGAGGCGCTCTGAGCCGCACGGAACCGGGGACGACAGGGACATGACAGCCATCGCGCCGCGATACGTGACGGAAGAAGCGACAGCCGAGCTGTCGTTCTCTGTCTGCACGCTCGTGGCCTCGGAGGCAAAATACGAGCGGATGCTCGCTTCCTTCGCGCGGCTGGGGTTCGATGCGTCCAACACCGAGTTTCTTGCACTGGACAACCGCGATGCCAACCGCTTCGAGGGATACGGCGCGTTGCGGGCGGTGTTCCCCGCCTGTCGCGGCGAGTATATCCTCTTCACGCATGATGACATCGAACTGGTCGATCAGGGGGCGGAAGAGCTGCTCGACGTGCTGCGCGCTCTCGAGGACCGCGATCCACTCTGGACGGTGGCGGGCAATGCGGGCTGGTCGGCGGGGCGGTCGGAGCAACTCGTGCTGCATCTGAGCGACCCGCACGGGACGCACCGGATGGAGGGCGGCCCGGTCGAGGTGCAGTCGCTGGACGAGAACTTTCTCGTCCTGCCGCGGCGGCGGATGACCTTTCCGTCACTCGACCTGGAGGGGTATCATCTTTTCGGCACGGACCTCTGCCTGCAGGGTCGCGCCGCGGGCGGCCGCGCCTATGTGGTGCCGTTCTTCCTGCACCACCACAGCGGCGGATCGGACAGCCCGGCCTTCCGCATCGGTCTGGACCGGTTCTCGACCAAGTATGCGCACCTGAGCCTGCCCGCCCGGATCCGCGCGCCGGCCACCCATGTCTACATCGGCGCGACCGGGCAGGCGTTGCAGGCCGTCGATACCGTATCGCGACGGCTCAAGGACCTCTGGAGCCGCGTCTCTTCTCGCGTGGCGCCGAAAAAAAAACCGCTGCCTCCGGCGGCGATGAATCGTAAACTCCCAGCCTGAAAGGTTACTTGGATGGCGAACGCAAAAGGCAAAGTGACCCAGGTCATCGGCGCCGTGGTGGACGTGCAGTTCGGCGACCACCTGCCCGAGATCCTGAACGCGCTCGAGACCGACAACAACGGCAAGCGTCTGGTGCTCGAGGTGGCGCAGCACCTGGGCGAGAACACGGTGCGCACCATCGCGATGGATGCCACTGAAGGTCTGGTGCGCGGGCAGGAGGTGACGGACACCGACGGCCCGATCACCATGCCGGTGGGCGACGCCACGCTGGGCCGCATCATGAACGTCGTGGGCGAGGCCATCGACGAGAAGGGCGAGATCGAGACCGAAGAGCGGCGCCCGATCCACGCGCCCGCGCCCGAGTTCGTCGACCAGTCGACCGAATCCGAGATCCTTGTCACCGGCATCAAGGTCATCGACCTGCTCGCCCCCTACGCCAAGGGCGGCAAGATCGGCCTCTTCGGCGGCGCCGGCGTGGGCAAGACGGTTCTGATCCAGGAACTGATCAACAACATCGCCAAGGTGCACTCGGGCTACTCGGTGTTCGCCGGCGTGGGCGAGCGGACGCGCGAGGGCAACGACCTCTATTACGAATTCATCGAGTCGGGCGTGATCAACGCCGACGACCTGACGAAGTCGAAGGTGGCGCTGGTCTACGGCCAGATGAACGAGCCGCCGGGCGCGCGGGCGCGCGTGGCGCTGTCCGGCCTGACGCTGGCGGAGCAGTTCCGCGACCAGTCGGGAACGGACGTGCTGTTCTTCGTCGACAACATCTTCCGCTTCACGCAGGCGGGCTCCGAGGTGTCGGCGCTTCTGGGCCGCATCCCCTCGGCCGTGGGCTACCAGCCGACGCTTGCCACCGACATGGGCCAGTTGCAGGAGCGGATCACCTCGACCCGGCAGGGCTCGATCACCTCGGTGCAGGCGATCTACGTGCCCGCGGACGACCTGACGGACCCGGCGCCGGCGACCTCCTTCGCGCACCTCGACGCAACGACCGTTCTGTCGCGGGCGATCTCGGAGCTTGGCATCTATCCGGCCGTCGACCCGCTCGACTCGACCTCGCGTCTGCTCGACCCGGCGGTGATCGGGGAGGAGCACTATCAGGTCGCGCGGGACGTGCAGGGCGTTCTCCAGCGCTACAAGGCGCTGCAGGACATCATCGCGATCCTCGGGATGGACGAGCTGTCCGAAGAGGACAAGCTGACGGTGGCCCGCGCCCGCAAGATCCAGCGCTTCCTCAGCCAGCCCTTCGACGTGGCCGAGGTCTTCACCGGCTCGCCGGGTGTGCAGGTGTCCCTCGAAGACACGATCTCGTCCTTCAAGGCCGTCGTCGCGGGCGAATACGACCACCTGCCCGAGGCCGCCTTCTACATGGTCGGCGGCATCGAGGACGTGAAGGCGAAGGCCGAAAAGATGGCGGCCGAAGCCGCCTGATCGGGACGATCGCACGCCCCGGCCGGTGCGGCCGGGGCCACATGAGGAGACCCCATGGCTGACACGATGCAGTTCGATCTCGTGAGCCCCGAGCGCCGGCTGGCCTCGATGGCGGTGACGGAGGTGGAGATCCCCGGCACAGCGGGCGACCTGACCGCGATGGCCGGTCACTTGCCCACGATCACGACCCTGCGCCCCGGCCTGCTCAAGGCGCGCGGTCCCGAGGGCGGCGACGAATATGTCGTCACGGGCGGCTTCGCCGAGATCGGCGCCGAAGGCGTGACGGTTCTGGCCGAGCGTGCGGTGCCGCGGGGCGAGATGACGCAGGAGCATCTCGACGAGATGATCGCAGAGGCACGCGAAGCGCACACGAAGGCGAAGGAAGCCTTCGTCAACGAACCGGGCCCCGTGGACGATGCGGCCAAGCTGCTGGCCGATATGGTCGCCGTCGGCACGCACATCGGCCTCGATACCCGGCAGGCCAGCCTCTGAGCGAGCGCGCGGGAGGGACCGGCGCTGCAAGGGACCCCGTCGCGGCGGGGCCCCTTCGCTCGTTTGTGCCACGCTCTTGCCGGAGGATGCCACAGCCCGCCCGGCCGGCACCGGAAGCGCCATGAAAACCTTCGAATCCCGTCTCTTGGGTATCGAACAGGGCGAGGTGACGCTGTTCTCGGACTACGAGGACGGCGGCCCGATGTGGACCGGAAATGGCGCGCGCGCGCGCCGTGACAGGGTGCGGTTTTCCAGACCCTTCGCGAGGCGTCCGGCTGTGCAGGTCTCGGTCACCCTGTGGGACTTCGACCAGGGCACGAACGCGCGCGCGGACCTTGCGGCCGAACGGGTGACGGAGGAGGGGTTCGAGATCGTCTTTCGCACCTGGGCCGATACGCGGGTTGCGCGCATACGGGTGGGCTGGATCGCGCTGGGCCAGATGCCCAATCCTGACGACTGGAATCTCTACTGACGTTGTGCGGATGGCGGGGGCAAGCGGTTTCCAAACCGCTTGAACGCGCTTGCAAGCGCGTTGCCCGCCTCAGCTGCGAAGCTGGCCCTCGTAGAGCGGCTCCAGCATCTCGGTGTTGAAGAGCGACGAGACCGAGGTGCCGTTCCAGATGTTCAGGATCGCCTGCGCGAAGACCGGCGCGGTGGGCAGGATGCGGATCTTGTCTGCAACGCGCACGCCCTCGCTGGGCGCGATGGTGTCCGTGATGACCAGGTGCTTCATCACCGACCCGCTGATCCGCTCCACTGCCGGTCCCGACAGCACGCCGTGCGTGATATAGGCGTGCACCTCGGCGGCCCCCTTCTCCATCAGAAGCTCGGCCGCCTTCACCAGCGTGCCAGCGGTGTCGCAGAGGTCGTCCACGATCAGGCAGCGCCGGCCCTCCACCTCGCCGATCACCGTCATGCCCGCGACCTCGCCGGCCTTCTCGCGGCGCTTGTCCACGATGGCGAGCTGGCTGCCGATCCGGGTGGCAAGCTCGCGCGCCCGCGCCACGCCCCCCACGTCGGGCGAGACCACGGTCACTTCCTCGAGATGGCCGTTGAACCGCTCGGCAATATCGAGCGCGAAGACCGGCGAGGCATAGAGGTTGTCGACGGGGATGTCGAAGAAGCCCTGGATCTGCGCGGCGTGCAGGTCCATGGTCAGCACCCGTTCGATCCCGGCCTCGACCATCATGTTGGCGACCAGCTTGGCCGAGATCGGTGTCCGGGCCTTGGTGCGCCGGTCCTGCCGGGCATAGCCGAAGTAGGGGATCACGGCGGTGATCCGCGCAGCCGACGAGCGGCGCAGCGCGTCGGTCATGATCAGCAGTTCCATCAGGTTGTCGTTCGCCGGGTTCGAGGTCGACTGGATGATGAACATGTCCTCGCCGCGCACATTCTCGAAGACCTCGACGAAGATCTCGCCGTCGTTGAAGCGTTCCACCCGCGCATCGACGAGGTCCACGTTCATGCCGCGATGCATCGACATGCGGCGGGCGATGGCACGGGCGAGCGGCAGGTTGGCATTGCCCGAAATGAGCTTGGGCTCGACAGCGTTCGGCATGGGGAGGGGGCTCCGTCAGAGGCGGCATGACAGATTCGTGACGTTGACACCGCTTAGCACGCGCCTAGGGTCGCGCAAACCCGGACGCGACGGAGGGCGGGCTCGATGCGGATCGACTACTACTTCTTCACGGTCTCGCCCTTCGCCTGTCTGGCCGGCGACCGGCTGGAGCGGATCGCGGAGCGCCACGGCGCCGAGATCGTCTACAAGCCCGTGGACGCGGCTGCCCTCTTCGCGCGCACCGGCGGCCAGCCGCTACCCGAGCGTCCGCAGGCGCGCCGCGATTACCGGCTGCAGGAGTTGCGCCGGCAGGCGAAGAAGCGCGAGATGCCGATCGCCCTGCAGCCCGCGCATTTCCCGACCAATCCCGCGCCCTCGTCCTACGCGATCATCGCCGCGCAGGCAGACGGCGCGGGGGATACCGGCGCGCTGGTGCGCAACATCCTCACCGCCTGCTGGGTCGAGGAGCGCGACATCGCCGAGGACGCGGTGATCCGCGACTGCCTCGGGCGCGCGGGCTTCGATCCCGGCCTGGCCGACCGCGGCCTGCTGGCGGGGGCGGAAACCTACGCCCGCAACCTCGAAGAGGCGGTGGAGGCCGGCGTCTTCGGGTCACCCTTCTACATCGTGGGCGACGAGCGGTTCTGGGGACAGGACCGGCTGGAGGATCTGGACCTCCACCTCGCGGGCAGGCTCTGAGCGTGGAAAGCGCCGGACCGGGCCGCGTGACCGCCGGCGGTTTTCCGACCTTTGTGCGGCGCTGGGGTCGCGGCGACCGGGCGGCGGTGCTGATCCACTGCTCGCTCGGGCAGTCCACGCTCTGGGAGGGCGTGGCGCAGCGGCTGTCGGATGCGCTGTCGATGACCGCCTTCGACCTGCCCGGCCACGGGCGCAGCGGCGCCTGGGAGGGGCCGGGCGACGTTCAGGCACAGGCCGTGGCGATGGCGGCGGACCTGATCGAGGGGCAGGCGGACCTGATCGGCCACAGCTTCGGGGCGACCGTGGCGCTGCGGCTGGCGGTGGAGCGGCCCGCGCTGGTGCGCAGCCTCGTGCTGATCGAACCCGTGTTCTTCCAGCTTCTGCCGGAGGACCGGCCCGACCTGATCGCGCGGCACGACGCCGAGATGGCGGATTACACCGCCGCGGCGGCGCGCGGGGACTGGGCGGAGGCCGCGCGCCTTTTCACCGCGAAATGGGGCGACGGTCGCCCCTGGGAGGATCTGAGCCCGGCGCAGCGGGAGACGCTGGCGCGCCGCATCCGGGTGGTCGAGGCAGCCTCTGCCGTGATCCGCGCCGACGGCGGGGAAGTGCTGCGCTCCGGCGCGCTGGGCCGGCTGGAGGTGCCGGTGCTGCTGATGGAGGGGGCGAAGAGCCCCGAGTATATCGCGGCGATCGACGCGGGCCTCGCCGCGCGTATCCCCGGCGCCCGGCGGGTCGTCATTCCCGGCGCGGGCCACATGCTGCCGGTGACGGATCCCGAAGACGTGGTTGAAGAGATCCGGAGGTTCCTGGACCTGCCGCACAAGGGGAGCGTTGCGCCCGAACGCTGACGCGGCCTCGACCTTGGGTATCGTCAGAGCGGGGAAAGCGCCGGTATCGGCTGAAGAGGCCCCCGCACGCGGCCGGGCGCGTCCCGGATAGGCGGGCCGGCCGGGTGCGGAGCGCGTCTTGCAACGCCCGGCACCGCCTCAGCCCTCGCGCTTGCGGCCGATCCGGGGCTCGGTCCCTGCGCGGATGCGGGCGATGTTGTCGCCGTGGCGCCAGAGCACGACAATTGCCAGCGCGGCGGCGAGCGCTGCTGTCTCGCCCCGGCCCAGCAGCACGGCCCAGAGTGGCGAGAGCGCGGCCGCAACCAGCGCGGCGAGCGACGAGAGGCGGGTGACTGCCGCCGTTGCGAGCCAGGTCGCGCAGGCAGCGAGGCCCAGGGGCCAGGCCAGCGCCAGCAGCGTGCCGAGGAAGGTCGCCACCCCCTTGCCGCCGTCGAACCGCAGCCAGACCGGGAAGCAGTGCCCGAGAAAGGCGGCGAGCCCGGCCACCTGCGCGGCGTCCTCGCCCGCCATGGCGCGCGCGAGCAGCACTGCCGCGGCCCCCTTGCCGCTGTCGAGGATCAGGGTGGCTGCCGCGGCGCTCTTGCTGCCGGTGCGCAGCACGTTGGTCGCACCGATGTTGCCCGAACCGATCGCGCGCAGGTCGCCCAGCCCGAAGGCCCGCGTGATGACGAGGCCGAAGGGCACCGAGCCCAGCAGGTAGCCGGCGGCGGCCCAGAGGAGCAGCAGGAGCCATGCGGTCTCGAGCGGGGGCATCAGGCCTCTCCGTGGATGCGGCGCCCGCCGACCCAGGTGCCCAGCACCCGGCCCTGCAGCAATGCGCCGTCGTAGGGCGTGTTCTTCGATTTCGACTGCATCGTCCAGCGGTCCAGACGGAACGGCGCGTCGGGGTCGAAGAGCACGAGATCGGCGGGCGCGCCCGCGCGCAGGGTGCCTGCCTCCAGGCCCAGCCGGCGCGCGGGATTGAGCGCCAGCGCGCGGAAGAGCGCGGGCAGGTCCAGCGCGCCGGCGTGGTAGAGGCGCAGCGCGGCCGGCAGCAGCGTTTCCAGTCCCACGGCGCCGGGCGCGGCCTCTTCGAAGGGCAGGCGCTTGCTTTCCTCGTCCTGCGGCGTGTGCATCGAGCAGAGCAAGTCAATCAGCCCCGTGCGCAGCGCCTCGACCACCGACAGGCGATCTTCCTCCGACCGCAGCGGCGGGGTGAGCTTGAAGAAGGTGCGATAGTCCCCGACGTCGAGCTCGTTGAGGGTCAGGTGATGCACGCTGACGCCCGCGGTGACGTCGAAGCCGTTCGATTTCGCGCGCTCCAGCGCGGGCAGGGCGCGGGCGGTGGTGATCTGGTCGAAATGCACGCGCGCGCCGGTCATCTCCACCAGCGCAACATCGCGGTCGAGGCCCATGCGCTCGGCCATCGGCGAGACGGCGGGCAGACCCTTGAGCGTGGCGAACTTGCCGCCGGTGGCCGCGGCCCCGCGCGACAGCCCCGGTTCCTGCGGGTGCAGGACGGCCAGCGCACCCAGCCCGCGGGCATAGGTCAGGGCGCGCGAGAGCACGCGCGCATCCGCCGTGACGCGGAAGGCATCGGTGAAAGCCACGGCGCCCGCGTCGCGCAGGAAGCCGATCTCGGTCATCTCGCGCCCCTCGCAGCCCTTGGTGAGCGCGGCCATGGGGTGGATGCGGACGCCACCCGCCTCGCCCGCGCGGCGGCGGACGAAATCCAGCGCCTCCGGCGTGTCGAGCGGCGGCAGCGTGTCGGGGCGGGTGATCAGCGTGGTGACGCCGCCCGCCGCGGCCGCGCGGCCCGCCGAGCGGAAGCTTTCCTTGTGCCGTTCGCCCGGCTCGCCGATCTTCACGCCCCAGTCCACGATGCCGGGGGCGAGGCAGCGGCCGCGCGCATCGATCCGCTCATCGGCCCCGGGCGGGGCCTCTTCGCCGCTCAGGCCCGCGATCCGGCCGTCGCGGATCAGCAGCCAGCCGCGGGTCTCGCGCGCGGCCTCGGGGTCGATCAGGCGCGCGTTCTGGATCAGGATGGAGGTCACAGGGTCCTCCCCGCGGCCTGCCGGATCGCGGCGAGCACCGCCTCTCGGTCGGCGAGATACTTGATCAGGTGCTTGTCGCCGCCGCGCGTCACCACCTGTACGGCGCTGCCGAGGGGACGCAGGCGTTCGATCTGGTCCAGCGCCACGCGCCGCCCGCCGGGGCCGTGCAGCGCGCCGTCCTCGATGCGCCACTCGTGCCCCAGTTCCTCGGAGGCGAGATACCAGGCGCGGACGCCGACGGCGGCAAGGCCCGCGACGGCGCCGGTCCAGACATGCGGGTTTCCGATCGCCCAGAGCACGGCCATCGCGCCCGCCATCGCCAGCGCCGCCATCCAGGCGTGATCGCGGATGTAGGTGGCCCGGTCGGGGCGGAAGACCGTGCTCATCTGCCGCCCCCCAGCACCACCGCGGCGACGAGGAGCGCCAGCACCAAAAGCGCCAGAAGCGCCAGAACCGGCGATGTGCGCCGCGCGGGCGGGGGCGGGACCGGCGCGGGCGAGATCGTTCCGTGGCCGGACCCGGACCCAAGCGCGATGCGCGGGGTCTGGCCCCCTTCCTCGGTCAGCCGCGCGACGAGCCGCAGGGGCGCGCGCACCTCCAGCCGTTGCGGCTTGCCGCCGAAGGCGCTGGACATGGTCACGGCCACATGGCCCGTGAGCGCGTCGAGCCGGCCGCGCAGCGACGCGAGTTCGTCCTCGGGGAGTCCGTAGCCTTCGGCGAGATAGGTGGACAGCGACATCGCGCCCAGGTCGGCCACGCGGATCACCTCGGCATAGGTGCGGTCGAAGGGATCGGCGCCCAGCGCGCGGGCGAGCGGGTCGTCGCCCTCGTCGGAGCCTTCGGGCGCGCGCCAGCGCTCCGCCTCCGCTTCGGGCAGATCGAGGGCGAAGACGCGGATCACGCCGGCCTCGTGCGCGGGCAGGTCGATGGGCTCGCTCATGCCGTGACCTCGGCCGCGGCCTCGCGCCAGTTGCGGGCGAGCAGATGCATCGCCGCCATGCGCACGGCCACGCCCATCTCGACCTGATCGCGGATCACCGAGCGGTTGATGTCGTCGGCAAGCGTGCCGTCGATCTCGACCCCGCGGTTCATCGGGCCGGGGTGCATCACGATGGCGTCAGGTTTCGCATGCGTGAGCTTGTCGTGGTCGAGCCCGTAGCGGTGGTAATACTCGCGCTCGGACGGGACGAAGCCGCCGTCCATCCGCTCGCGCTGGAGCCGCAGCATCATCACCACGTCGACGTCGCGCAGGCCCTCCTCCATGTCGCCAAAGACCTCGACGCCGAAGGCGTCGATGCCCGCGGGCAGCAGGGTGGGCGGCGCGATCAGCCGGATGCGGTTTTCCATGCGGTTGAGCAGCAGGATGTTCGACCGCGCGACGCGGGAATGCGCGATATCGCCGCAGATCGCGACCGACAGGCGGTGCAGCCGCCCCTTCGCCCGGCGGATGGTGAGCGCGTCGAGCAGCGCCTGCGTGGGATGTTCGTGCCGGCCGTCGCCCGCGTTCAGCACCGCGCAGGTGACCTTTTCGGCCAGCAGATTCACCGCGCCCGACTGCGGGTGCCGCACCACCAGCAGGTCGGGCCGCATGGCGTTGAGCGTGGTCGCGGTGTCGATCAGCGTCTCGCCCTTCTTCAGCGAACTGGCCTGCATCGCCATGTTCATCACGTCCGCGCCCAGTCGCTTGCCTGCCAGCTCGAAGCTGGCCTGGGTGCGGGTGGAGGCCTCGAAGAACATGTTGATCTGCGTGGCGCCGGCAAGCGCGTCTGCGTGGCGGGCGGGCTGGCGATTGAAGGCGACGTAGCTGTCGGCGAGGTCGAGAATCTCGGTGATCGCGGCGGGGCTGAGCGGCTCGATGCCCAGAAGATGTCGGTCGGTGAAGCCCATGCGCGCCCTCTTCGCCGCTGGCGTCGGTATAGGACCCGCGACGGGGCGGGGCAAGGCGCGGCTGTGCCGCGCGGGTGGCGGTCAGGGAGATGAATTTTCGATCGAAAATTCTTCGGACGGGCTGCTTCCGAAAAATCTTCGCAGAAGATTTTTCTTCGCGCGCACCACCTGCGGCGGGCTGGCGGCCTCTTGCCGCGCGCACTACTCTCGGATCATGGAGTCCGCGATCGACTGGCACACCGCGAAGGCCCTGCTGGAATGGCAGGTCGAGCTCGGCGCGACCGAGGCCATCGGCGATGCGCCGGTGGATCGCTTCGCGGAGGCGGAGGCGGCGGCGCAGGCCGCTGCCGCCGCGCAGGAGGCGCCCGTCGCCACGCCTCAGTCCGCCGGGGCACGGACGGACCCCGTGGCAGAGGCGGAGGCCGCGGCGCGCGGCGCCGCGGATCTCGATGCCTTGCGCGCGGCGCTTGCGGCCTATCCGCATTGTGCGCTGAAGCAGGGCGCGCGCAGCCTTGTCTTCGCCGACGGGCGGGCGGGCGCGCGGGTGATGATCGTGGGCGAGGCGCCCGGACGCGAGGAGGATCTGGAGGGGCGGCCCTTCGTCGGGCGGGCCGGCAGGCTGCTGGACCGGATGCTTGCCGCCATCGGCCTCGACCGCGCAGCCGCGGCGCCCGAAGGCTCGGTCTACATCACCAACGTCCTGCCCTGGCGCCCGCCGCGCAACCGCGAGCCCACGGCGGAGGAGACGGCGATGATGCTGCCCTTCCTGCGCCGGCACATCGCGCTTGCCGCGCCGGAGGTGCTGGTCGTGATGGGCAATTCCAGCGCGCAGGCGCTGCTGGGCCGCAGGGGCATCACCCGGCTGCGCGGGCAGTGGGACGAGGCGCTGGGCCTGCCCGCGCTGCCGATGCTGCATCCCGCCTACCTGCTGCGCAATCCGCACGCCAGGCGCATGGCCTGGGAGGACATGCTGACGCTCGCCGCGCGGCTGGAGGGCGCATGATCGACCCGCTCGTCCTGCTGGCTTTCCTGCCGGCCGCGCTTGCGCTGAACCTGACGCCGGGGGCGGACATGATGTTCGCGCTGGCGCAGGGGCTGTCGGGTGGACGCCGCGCGGCGCTCGGCGCCGCGGCCGGCATCTCCGCCGGCGTCATGCTGCATGCCCTCGCGGCGGGGCTGGGCCTTGCCGCGCTGATCGCGGCGCATCCCGCCGCGCTGGAGGCGATCCGCTGGCTGGGCGCGGGGTATCTGCTGTGGCTGGCAGTTCAGGTGTTGCGCCGCCCGCCGGCGCAGGTCAGCGCCGCTGCCATGCCGGCGGCGCGCGCCTTTCGGGCGGGGCTTGCGGTGAACCTGCTGAACCCGAAGGTCATCCTTTTCACGCTGGCCTTCCTGCCGCAGTTCGTGCGCCCCGCCGAGGGCGCGATCCTGGCGCAGTTCCTGATCCTTGGCGGGCTGCTGGCGCTGGGCGGCCTTCTGGTCAACGGGGCGGTCGGCCTGTCGGCAGGCAGGGCCGCCGCCCGTCTCGTGCGGGCGCCGCGCGCGCGGCGGATCGCCGCCCTGGTCTCTGCCGGCATCTTCGGGGCGCTTGCACTGCGCCTTGTCCTTGGCGCAAGGTCCGCAGCATGAGCCGCATCGACCAGTCGCGCGAGTTCCTGCCCGTTCGCATTGCCGTGCTGACCGTGAGCGACACGCGCACGCCGGAGGACGACCGCTCGGGCGCCGCCCTGGTGGAGCGGATCGAGCAGGCGCGGCACGTCCTGGCAGACCGCCGCATCCTGCCCGACGAGCGCGAGATGATCGCGGAGCAGCTTCGCCGCTGGGTGGCCGACCCGGACATCGACGTCGTGCTGACGACCGGCGGGACAGGCCTCACCGGCCGCGACGTGACGGTGGAGGCGCACCGCGACGTCTACGAAAAGGAGATCGATGCCTTCGGCACGATCTTCGCGCTGGTCTCCTGGCAGAAGATCGGCACCTCCGCGGTGCAGAGCCGCGCGACGGCCGGGGTGGCGGGGGGCACCTATCTCTTCGCGCTGCCGGGCAGCCCCTCGGCCTGCCGCGATGCCTGGGACGCGATCCTTGGCCCGCAGTTCGACTATCGCCACAGGCCCTGCAACTTCGTCGAGATCCTGCCGCGGCTCGACGAGCACCGCCGCCGAAAGTGAGCGGGTTCCGCAGGCTGGGTGCCCTGCCCGAGGCGGAGGGCTGGCAGGGCGCGCTGGTCATGGCGCAGGACGGCGCGGGCCGCGTGCTGATGCAGTTGCGCGACGACCGTCCCGACATCGCAGCGCCCGGGCACTGGGGGCTCTTCGGCGGCGGCGTCGAGCCGGGCGAGAAACTGGTCGAAGCCGCGGTGCGCGAATTCCGGGAAGAGACGGGCGTCTGGCTGTCGGAGCATGAACTGGCGCCGCTGGTGCGGGTGCCCTCCCACGCGCGCGCCGACGGGGTGCTCTATGTCTTCCATACCGACCGGCGGGTCGCGCCGGGCGATCTGCGGCTGGGCGAAGGGGCGGGTTTCGCCTTTCTCACTCCGGCGCAGCTTCTGCGTTTCGACGTGATCGAGCCGTTGCGCCCGCTCTTTGCGGAAATGTTCGACTGAGCGCGACGGAAGGGCGCATCCGTGACGCAGGAACCGCGCGGGCTTGGGGATTCCCCGGGGGCTGCCTATCTGCCTATTCTGGCCCGGCAGGGCCGCACGAGGGGGATGGATGCGATTTCTCAGACAGAGCGTCACGGGCCTGTTCCTGGTGGCCGCGGCGCTGGGCCTTCTGGTCTATGCCGGGCTGTCGCTGCAAGGCGCGGTGCAGGAGCGCATGGCGCAGGAGCCGCGCGTGCCGCAGGTGCGCGAGCGGGTCTTTGCCGTCGACGTGGTGCGCGCGGAGGCGGGCACCGAGACGCCGGTCCTGTCCGCCTTCGGCGAGGTGCAGAGCCGCCGCATGCTGGAGCTGCGGGCCGCGGCTGCGGGCCGTGTCGTCGCGCTGTCGGACGACTTCGTCGAAGGTGGCCAGGTCGCGGCGGGCGAGGTGCTGCTGCGCCTCGACCCGGCCGAGGCGCAGGCGGCGTTCGATCGCGCGCGCGCCGATCTGATGGATGCCGAGGCCGAGGCGCGGGAGGCCGAGCGCGCCCTGGGCCTCGCGCGGGACGAACTGGCGGCGGCGCGCGATCAGGCCGATCTGCGCGAACGCGCGCTGGCGCGGCAGAGGGACCTCGCCGGTCGCGGCGTGGGCACGGCGGCGACGGTCGAGACGGCGGAACTGGCGGCCTCCTCGGCGCGGCAGGCGGTGGTCGCGCGGCGGCAGGCCGAGGCGCAGGCCGAGGCGCGCGTGGCTCAGGCCGCCACCCGGATCACCCGCAGCCGCATCGCGCTTGGGGATGCGGAGCGGCGGCTGGACGACACCGTGCTGCGCGCGGGGTTCGACGGAACGCTGGCCGATGTCGCGGCGATCGAGGGCGGGCTCGTGTCGCTCAACGAACGGCTCGCGCGGCTGATCGACGCCGAGGCGCTCGAGGTCGCCTTCCGCGTCTCGACGACGCAATATGCCCGCCTGCTCGATGCGGAGGGCAGGTTGCGGCCCGCGCCGGTGGAGGTGCGGCTCGACGTCTTCGGCACCGACCTGTTGGCACGGGGCCAGCTCGAACGCGACAGCGCGGCGGTCGGCGAGGGACAGTCCGGCAGGCTGATCTTCGCCCGGCTCGAGGCGGCGCGCGGCTTCAAGCCCGGCGATTTCGTCACCGTGCAAATCGAGGAGCCGCCGCTGGAACGCGTCGTGCGACTGCCCGCCGCCGCGCTCGATTCGGGGGGCGACGTGCTGGTGGTGGGGCCGGACGACCGTCTGGAGGCGATGTCCGTCACCCTGCTGCGACGGCAGGGCGACGAGGTGCTGGTGCGCGCCCCGGGCCTCGACGGGCGGCAGGTGGTGGCGGCGCGGACGCCTCTGCTCGGCCCCGGCGTGGAGGTGCGCCCGCTTGAGGGCGAAATCGCGAAGGATGCGGCGCCCGAGCCGATGCTGGAGCTGAGCGAAGAGCGCCGCGCGCGGCTTGTGGCCTTCATCGAGGGCAGCCGGCAGATGCCGGACGACGCCAAGGCGCGGATCCTCGCGCGGCTTGCCGAGCCCGAGGTGCCCGCCCGGATGGTCGAGCGGATCGAATCGCGGATGGGGGGCTGAGCGCATGGCGCGCGAGATCCCCGCCCGCGCGGGCGGCATCCTGTCCTACTTCACGCGGCATCCGACGCTTGCCAACCTGCTTCTGGTGCTCATGCTGGTGGCGGGCCTCGTGTCCTTTCCCAACATGCGCGCGCAGTTCTTTCCCGACGTGGTGGTGGACGACATCACCGTCTCCGTCGCCTGGCGGGGCGCGGGCGCCGAGGACGTGGACTCGGCCATCGTGCAGGTGCTGCAGCCCGCGTTGCTGGCGGTCGAGGGGGTGGAGGGCACCGACTCGACCTCGCGGGAGGGGCGGGCGAGCCTGCGCATCGACTTCGAACCCGGCTGGGACATGGGGCGCGCGGCGGCGGACGTGCAGACCGCGGTGGACCAGATCGCCACGCTACCGGAGGAGGCCGAAGAGCCGCAGGTGCGCCGCGGCGCCTGGCGCGACCGGGTGACGGATGTTGTCGTCACCGGGCCAGTGGGCGTCGAGCAGCTGGCGCGATATGCCGACGAATTCGTCGCGCGGCTCTTCCAGCAGGGGGTGACGCGTACGACGATCCAGGGCCTTGCCGCGCCGGAGACGGTGGTCGAGGTGCCCTCTGCCGCGCTGATCGCGCACGACCTGAGCATGCAGGAGATCGCCGCCGCCATCGCCGCCGAAGTCGATGCCGAGCCCGCAGGCGACGTCTCCGGCGCGACCACGCGGGTGCGCACGGGAGTCGAGAAACGCGGCGCCGACGAGATTGCGGCCATCGTCCTGCGCTCGACGCCCACCGGCGGCACGCTCACCGTCGGAGAGGTCGCCACCGTCCGGGTGGGCGGCCCGGACCGGGAGCGTAGTTATTTCGTGGGGGAGAATCCGGCGATCTCGGTCCGCGTGGACCGGTCGGACCGCGGCGATGCCATCGGCATCCAGCAGACGGTCGAAGAGGTGGCGGCAGAGCTTCAGGCCACGCTGCCCGAGGGCGTGAGCGTCGACCTGATCCGCACGCGGGCGGACTACATCACCGGCAGGCTCGACATCCTGATCGAAAACGGGCTGATGGGCTTGGGCCTTGTCGTGCTGCTGCTGTTCCTGTTTCTCAACGCGCGCACGGCCTTCTGGGTGGCCGCCGGCATTCCCACGGCGATGTTCGCGGCCATCGCGGTGATGTATGCCGCGGGCCTGACCATCAACATGATCTCGCTCTTCGCGCTGATCATCACGCTGGGCATCGTGGTGGACGACGCCATCGTGGTGGGCGAGCACGCCGATCACCGCTATCGCCACCTGGGCGAGCCGCCGGTCGTTGCGGCCGAAAACGCGGCGCGGCGCATGGCGATGCCTGTCTTTGCGGCCACGCTGACCACGGTGATCGCCTTCTTCGCGCTCGTCGCGGTGGGCGGGCGCTTCGGCGACCTGATCGCCGACATCCCCTTTACCGTGATCGCGGTGCTGCTGGCCAGCCTCGTCGAATGCTTCCTGATCCTGCCCAACCACATGAGCCATGCGCTCAAGGCCGCGGACCGCGAACACTGGTACGACTGGCCCTCTCGGCAGGTGAACCGCGGCTTCGTGCAGGTGCGCGACCGGCTCTTCCGGCCTGCCATGCGGGGCGTCGTGCGCGCGCGCTACGTCGTGCTCGCGGGGGCCGTCGCCGTGCTGGCGAGCCAGGTGGCGCTGCTGATCTCGGGCGAGGTGTCCTGGCGATTCTTCAACGCGCCCGAGCAGAGTTCCGTCACCGGCAACTTCGCCATGGCCGCCGGAGCCACCCGCGAGGACAGCCTCGAGCAGATGGCCGCGATGCAGCGCGCGGTCGAGGAGCTGGCGGCGGACTACGAGGCGGAGCACGGCCTGAACCCGGTGCTCTACGTGCTCGCCGAGGTCGGCGGCAATGCCGGCTGGGGCATGGCGGGGACCGACACCAAGGAACCCTATCAGCTTGGCGGCATCTCCATCGAGTTGATCGACGCCGACCTGCGGCCCTATTCGGCCTTCGCCTTCGTGGGCGAGCTGCAGGACCGCG
Organism: Rhodosalinus sp.; assembly: GCF_046542825.1. Taxonomy (GTDB): domain Bacteria; phylum Pseudomonadota; class Alphaproteobacteria; order Rhodobacterales; family Rhodobacteraceae; genus Rhodosalinus. The sequence continues at coordinate 51,260 of NZ_JBKHAQ010000001.1, forward strand.
TCGTGCAGCACCCGATGGCCGAGACGGTCAGCTTCCGCGGCTGGCGCTCGGGGCCCGGGGGCGATGCGCTGGACGTGCAGTTCTACGGCGCCGAGGCGGAGACGCTTAAGGCCGCGGCGGAGGATCTCAAGACGGCGGTCGCGCGCTTTGCGGAGGTCTCCGGCGTCGAGGACACGCTGGCCTACGACAAGGAGGAGCTGATCCTGGAGCTCACGCCGCAGGGGCAGGCGCTTGGCTTCACGCCCGACGAACTGGGGCGCGTGCTGCGCCATCGCCTGGGCGGGATCGAGGCCGCGACCTATCCCGCCGGCCCGCGCAGCGCGACGATCCGGGTGGAACTGCCCGAGGGCGAACTGACGGCGGATTTCCTGGAGCGCACGCAGATGCGCACGCCTGCGGGCGAATACGTTCCGCTGGCCGACATCGTCTCGGTCGAGCGGCAGATCGGGTTTTCCACCGTGCGGCGCGAGAACGGTCTGCGCGTTGTATCGGTCACCGGCGATATCGACATGGACGATGCCGCGCGCGCAGCCGAGATCACGACCGCGCTGGAGGAAGAGATCCTGCCGGCCATCGCGGCCGAGCGGCAGGTGGACTGGCGCCTTGCCGGTCTCAGCGAACAGGAGGACGCGTTCCTCTCGGACGCGCTGACGGGGCTCCTGCTGTGCCTCGTGGGCATCTACCTCGCGCTGGCCTGGATCTTCGGCAGCTGGACGCGGCCCCTGGTCGTGATGGCGGTGATTCCCTTCGGTCTTGTCGGCGCGGTTTGGGGTCATCACCTGTGGGAGGTGCCGCTGTCGATGTTCTCGGTCGTCGGGCTTCTGGGCATGACCGGCATCATCATCAACGATTCCATCGTGCTGGTGACGACGATCGACGAGAAGGCGCGCAGCCGCGGCCTGCGGCCCGCCATCGTGGACGGCGCGGCGGACCGGCTGCGGCCCGTGATGCTGACCACCGCGACAACGGTGCTGGGGCTGATGCCGCTGCTCTACGAGGGGTCGAGCCAGGCGGAGTTCCTCAAGCCCACGGTGATCACGCTGGTCTACGGGCTGGGCTTCGGGATGCTGCTGGTGTTGCTGGTGGTGCCCGCGCTGGTGGCGATGCAGGAGGATGCGGGCCGGCAGGTGCAGGCGTTTCGCCGCGGGCTGCGGTTTCGCCGGCGCCGGCTGCGGCTTGGTCTGGCGCTCGGGTTTGCCGCGAGCCTCGGCTGGCTCGTGGCGACGCTGGGCTGGACGGCGGCGACCGGCGCGCTGCCATCTGCGCTGAGCCTGCAGGGACTTGGGGATCTGTCGCCCCTTGTCGCGGCGCTGACGGTCTATCTTGGCGGGATCGCCGTGCTGGCGACGACCGTCTATCTGGCCGCTGCCGTGGCGGCGCGGCGGACCGCGCGCCGCGCGGCATGAGAGGCAAGAAAGCGCGTTGCAACGCGCTTGCAAGCGGTTTGGAAACCGCTTGGCGCGCTCCATGCCAAGGGAAGCGAATCGATGACGCGCGGCGTCAAGCGCGTTGCAACGCGCTTTCCCGAGGCACGGGTCACTTCGCGGAACACCCCCGGATATCGATCGCCGTGCCCGAGCCCAGCAGCGTGATCCGCAGCGCGCCGCGGTCGAGGGCGAAGTCGCCGCCCTCCATGTGTTCCAGAACGCTGGTCGCCGTCAGGCGGTCCGGAGAGATGCGGGCGATGTCCGGTTCGGACACCCAGATTTCCGGATCGCCCGCCTCGATCACCGCCGCGCCCGTGCGTCCGGCGCGCGGCATCTCGATCTCCGCTGTCAGGCGCAGGCCGCGTGCGCCTGGCACGATGGTGCAGGCGACCCGGCGCACGCCCGCCTCCGCCGCGCTGAGGGGACGCGCGGCCAGTGCCGCGGCGATCGCCGGATCGGGCCGGGATGCGTCCTCCGGTAACACCTCTGCCACGCCCAGCGAGGTCGGGACGCAGATATCCTCGCAGACGCCCAGTTCCACCCGGGCATCGAGGCGGATCGGGGCGCCTTCGCGCAGGGGACGGACGTGCAGCGGCAGCACCACCTCGCCCTCGTAGACGATCGAGCGCATCCCGTTCTGGTCGAAGATCTGCGGCATGGGCCAGGCGATCTCGACCGCGCGCAGGTTTTCCGACCCGCTCCAGTCGAAGCGCGGGGGGATGCCTGCGTCGCCCGGGGCGCGCCAGTAGGTCTTCCACCCCGGCGCCAGTGTCAGCCGCAGCCCGGCCATGTGCGTGCCGTCGTCGAGGCGCCAGCCGGGCAGGATCTCGCCCGCGATCACGTCGAGCGCGCGGGCGGGCAGGGGAAGGGCAAGCGCGGCGCAGGAAAACGCGGCAAGGAGCATCTGTCGCACTGTCATGGCCCCGACATCGCGCAGCGCGCACAGTTTGCCAAGTCGCGCCGCCTCACGTTGCGGCGAGCGCGCGGCCTTGAACCCGTCCCGTGCCGGGGTCATGTTGAACGGCAGACCGGAGAGGCCGCATGTCCGAGACCACCCCGCTGACCGGAAAGCTGCTGATCGCGATGCCCGCGATGGGCGACCCGCGCTTCGCGCGCAGCGTCGTCTTTCTCTGCGCGCATTCCGAGGAAGGGGCGATGGGCCTGATCCTGAACAAGCCCACCGACGACATCACCCTTGCCGACCTTTTCGAGCAGCTCTCGATCGAGGCCGGGCCGCAGGCGCGGCGCATGAAGGTGCATTTCGGCGGTCCGGTCGAGACCGGGCGCGGCTTCGTGCTGCACGGGCCCGACTATGCCTCTGACCGCTCGACCCTGCATGTCGATGCGAACTTCGGCATGACCGCGACGCTCGACATCCTCGAGGAGCTTGCGCGCGGCAAGGGACCTCAGAAGGCGCTGATGGCGCTGGGCTATGCCGGCTGGGGGCCCGGGCAGCTCGAGGCCGAACTCGCGGAAAATGCCTGGCTCACCACGGAGGCGACGCCCGAGCTGGTCTTTGCCGCCGACGACGGTGGCAAGTGGCAGGCGGCACTTGGCACGCTGGGCATCGACGCGCTCATGCTGTCGGGCAGCGGCGGGCGCGCCTGAGGGCCTTCGGGGCGTTGCCGGCGGGCACGGGACTGTCCGGATCGCGGGGGTTGTGCGCCCGGGCAGGCGCGGACGGTCCCCTTCCGGCGGCACCGGGCGGGACTGTGCCGCAGCGGATCCAGCGCGAGACGTGCAGCCGGATATGCCTGCCCGGCAAGACAGGGCGCCGGCCGGCGGCATCGCTTCGGTCGGCAGCGGGCCTGTCGGCGCGCAGAGCGGTGCAAGCGCCTCCTCCTCTCGCGGGCTTGCCGCTTCGCGTCTGGACGCAAGGGAATCCGGATCGTCGCGCAGCAGCCCTGAAGGGCAGGCGCCATGCCGTTGCTGTCCGTGTTGCACGACCGTGGATCACGCCAGTTGCCATGCGGCCGACAGGAGGCGTGCCCTCGACCGTCGCTGCGCCTGACGGCTCCGTCGGCAGCGATTCAGCGTCCGGCAACTTTCAGCCAGATACCCTCGCGTGAGCGCACGGTCAGATGCGCCACCGGCACCGGTGGCGGGCGCGTGCCCGGCGCGACCTGCAGGTCACGCAGCAGCCGCGCCAGCAGCAGCACGCCCTCGACCATCGCGAAGCCGGCGCCGGTGCAGACCCGGGGACCGGCCGAGAAGGGCATGTAGGCCTCGCGCGCGCAGCTGCGGCCGTTCTCCGTCTCCCACCGGGCAGGATCGAAGCCGTCGGGGTTGTCCCAGAGCCGGGTGTGCCGGTGCTGATGCCAGGGCGAGAGCACGATCTGCGCGCCGCGGGGCAGGTCGCGGTCGCGGAACCGCTCTGCCTGCGTTGCCTCGCGCACCATCATGGGCACCGGCGGGTAGAGGCGGAGCGCCTCGCGGAAGACGTCGCGCGTCACGCGCAGGCGCGAGACGGCGGCGAAATCGGCCGGTGCGTCGCGCGGCAGATTGGCGCGCGCCTCCTCTGCCACGCGGTCCTGCCAGTCGGGAAAGATCGCCATCAGGTAGAGCGTCCAGGCGAGCGCCGAGGCCGAGGTCTCGTGCCCGGCGAGGAAGAAGATCGCCACCTGGTCAACCATCTCTTCCGTGGTGAAGGTCTCTCCGGTCACCGGGTCGCGGGTCGTCATGATCTTGGTGGCCAGGTCGTCGGGCGCCGCGCCGGCCTCGATCGCGCGCATCCGCTCTGCCGTCAGTTCGGTGATCAGCGCCCGGATCGCGCGGGCCGAGGCGCGGGTGCGCCGGCGGTGCCCGCGCGGCAGCCAGCGCGGCAGGGGCACGAAGGCGGCGGCGTTCAGGATCGGCTGGGTGCGCTGGTAGGCGCGGAATTCGTGGAAGACCTCCCGCGCGATGCGGTGTTCTATGGGGATCGAGAACAGCGTGCGAAAGATCACGTCGGCGGCGGCGTGGCTGGTCTGTTCCTCGATCTCCACCTCCTCGCCCGCTTGCGCGGCGAGGCGGGCCGCCGCGGCCTCTGCCGCGTCGCGCATCGCCGGGAAGGTGTCCTTGAGCCGCCCGCCCTCGAAGGCCGGGTCGATGATCCGGCGCTGCCGCTTCCAGGCCTCGCCGTTGGTCACGAAGACCGACTCGCCCAGCAGCGGGCGCAGCCCTTCCGAGATGCGGTCCGACTTGGGGAAGTCGTCGGGCCGCTCCTTGAGGACGCAGCGCACGAGGTCGGGCTGGTTGACGAGGTAGGACCGGAAGAAGGGGGTGCGGAACTCCGCCATCCAGGCGCGGTAGAGCCGTTCGGGCTGCGCCGACAGGATGTCCTGCCGGAAGAGCCGCAGGTAGCGCCAGAGCGAGACGCGCTCGGCGCGCGCAGGCGGCTTGGGCGGGATCATGCGGCGCGGCTGGTGTATTTCGACAGCGGCCGCTCGATGCGCGAGCGCGAGGGCGCGCGCCCGGCAAAGCGCGCGGCCAGGGTGCGGGGGCCGGCCGTGACGCGGAAGTAGTCGTAGTCGCCGGGCCGGTCGAAGGCGCAGAGATACTGGAAATGCAGCCGGAAGAAGCGCCAGCGCAGCGCGCGCCAGCGCTCCGGGCTCAGCGTCTGCGTGAAAGCGGCCGAGATCACCAGCGGCCAGCGCTTGGCCGGCCCCGCCACGCCCGATACGGCGACCGGATCGCAGAGCGCAAAGGCGCAGCCGTCGCCGGGGGCGGTCACGTCGACCCAGGTGAGCGCATCGCTTTCGGACAGGAAGGCCAGGTCGGCGCGCAGCCGCTGCGCCCGTGGCAGGAAGGACATCATCGGCACGACCTGCCCCAGCGAGAGGAACCCCAGCGCCGGACCGTCGGCGGGCACGCGGCCCGTGCGGACCAGGTCGGCCAGCACCGAGACGGCCAGATGCGCACCCGAGGAATGGCCGACCACCAGCACCTCGTCCCAGTCCTCGGCCAGCGCCTCGGCGATACGGTCCGTGAACTCGGCCAGCCGGCGTTCCAGCGCGGGCGGGTTCGCGCCCCGCCAGTGCGCCGAGAACGCGTAGTCGTGCATCAGGTAATGGGCATAGACGCGACCGTCCTGCCGCTTGAACCATGCAAGGATCGGCCAGACGACGGCGAGGCCCGCCCAGGCGGCCAGAGGGTGGACGAGCCGCGCAAGCAGGCTGCCGAGCGCCCAGGCCGCGAGGAGGGCAAGGCCGAGTTGCCCCAGCAGCATCGCGACCGGGTAGAAGGCCGCGATGACCGGCCCCTTGCGCAGCCGCATCAGCCGCCAGAGCGCGCCGGTGGCGCCGTAGATCCACGCCGTGCGCACGAGCTGGCCGTAGGTCGCCGGCACCCCCTGCGCCATGCTGCCGCGCACGATGTCCGACCAGACGAGCACCTCGAATTCGGCGTGCACCTCCGCGCCGTCGATCCGCGCGTCGACGCCCCAGCCGGCGCCGCGCCGCGCCTCGCGCGGGGCGAGGGCGATCTCGTGGCCTGAGAGCGCCGCCTGTTCGGCCGCCTCGCGGCGGTAGAGCTCGCGGTAGCGCCGCGGCGGAAAGGGGTCGTAGCCGGGAATGTAGAACACCCGGCGCCGCGCCACCTGTCTGTCCGTGCTTCCGCCCATGCCCTTGGCCTCTTGCGTGGCGAAAAGCCTAGCGTGGTAATCGGGCGAGAGTAAGGCTTGCCGCGCGCGTCGCCCGTGCGGCAGCGGAGGGCGGCGCGGCAAGCCTGCGCCGCGGTAAGCCGCTTGCAAGCGGCTTCCGCCGCCAGGGGATGGCAGATGCCGGGATCGGGGCGCGGCTCAGCCGAGCGCCGCGAGGGCCGGAAACGTCTCGAGCAGCCAGAAGGAGAAGGCCGAGAAGCCCCCCGTCAGCATCAGCAGCCCGATGGTCCAGAGCAGCAGGCCCATCGCCGTCTCGATCCGGTCCATGTGCCGCTTCATCCAGCCCATCAGACCGCCCAGCCGCGGCAGGAAGGCCGCAACCAGCAGGAAGGGCACGCCAAGCCCCACCGCGTAGACGCCCAGAAGGGTGGTGCCGCGCGCCATGTCGGCCTCGGTCGCGGCCAGCGAGAGGATCGCGCCCAGCTGCGGGCCGATGCAGGGCGTCCAGCCGAAGGCGAAGGCAAGGCCCAGCACATAGGCGCCGAAGGCGCTGCCGCTGCGGTCGCCCGCGTCGAGCCGTGCCTCGCGGTCGAGAAACCCGATCCTGTAGAGACCCACGAAATGCGCGCCAAAGCCCATCACGATCAGGCCTGCGATCGTGTTGAACCAGCCCTGATAGGCCAGAAAGGCCCGTCCCGCCGCCGACGCCGCGAAGCCCAGGAACAGGAACACCGTCGACAGGCCCAGAACGAAGAAGAAGGCAGGCAGAAGCGCGCGCGACCGCCCCCGCTCCTCCGACAACTCGCCCAGCGAGACACCGGACATGTAGGCGAGATAGGGCGGCACGATCGGCAGAACGCAGGGCGACAGGAACGAGATCACGCCGGCCAGCAGCGCCACGGTCATTGCGGGGATCAGCCCCGCGTCGATGATCTCGATCCCGAACATGATTCCCGCTTAGCGCCCTTCTCCGGTCGCGTCACGCGGCGCGCGCTCACATCTTCGCGCGCCGCGTTGCCGGTCCGGCGTGCCGCGCCCGCGCCTCAGCGCGGACCCAGCATCCACCAGCCGCGTTTCTTCGGCTTGTCGTCGGGCCTCTCCTCGCCTTCGGAGGCGCCGACGGGTTCGGGAACCTTGTCCGGAGTGTCCGTTCCGGTCTTCGGGGCCGGCCTTTCGCTCTTGCGCGCAGGGGCTGCTTCGGAGCGGGGCGCGGTCTCTTCGCTCTCTGCCTCCACAACCTCTGCCTCCACGACGGGCGCTTCTGCCTCCGCCGAGGCTGGGGGGGCCGCATCGGCCGGCTCCGCGGCCGCATCGGACGCGGCTTCCGCCGGTCCGGCCTCTTGCGATTCGGCGTCCCGCGGCGGCTGTGCCCCCGTCGTCGCAGGGGCCTCGCTCGCGGCAGCTGCATCCGGCGCGGCCTCGGCCGGCTTCGGCGGGCTCTTCTTCGAGCTTCCGCCGCGCTTTCGGCTGCGCGCGGGCTTCGCGGCTGGGGCCTCCGCCTGCGTCGCGGCCTCTTCCGCAGCAGGCTCGGCGTGCGCCGGTTCCGACTCGGCCGCGGGTGTCTCCGCGTCCCGATCCGGCGCATCGGCCTCCAGAGGTTCGCCCGCCTCGGCCGGACTTTGCGCCCCGGCAGCTTCCGACAGCGATTCGTCGCGTTGATCGTCTCCGCCCGAGGGCTTCTTGCGGCGGCGGCGGCGGCGCTTCTTCTTCGGCCTGGGCTCTCCCTCGCCGTCGGCCTGTGCGGGCGCCGGCGGCGCCTCTGTCGCGTCCGGTTCGGGCGCGGCCTCCTCTTCGTCTTCCGCCGTGGCGGCGGAGACGCTGAGCGAGACGACGGGCACCGCGGGCTCGGGCACCGCGCGTGTCGCCTGCTTGAACTTCTCCAGCACAAAGTCGGGGCTGACCAGCATCGGGTCGCCCTCGACCCGCACGGCCAGGCCATAGCGCGCCTCGATCACCGCGATGTGCTCGCGCTTCTGGTTCATCAGGTAGTTGGCGATGGCCACCGGCGCCTTGACCAGCACCTCGCCCGAGCGGCCGCGCACCCCCTCTTCCTCGATCTGGCGCAGGATGGCGAGCGCAAGGTTGTCGTCCGAGCGGATAAGGCCCGTGCCGTGGCAGGCCGCGCAGGGCTGGGTCGTGGCCTCGATCATGCCGGGGCGCAGGCGCTGGCGGCTCATCTCCAGCAGGCCGAAGCCCGAGATGCGGCCCACCTGGATGCGCGCGCGGTCGGTCTTGAGCTTGTCCTTGAGCTTCTTCTCGACGGCGGTGTTGTTCTTGCGCTCGTCCATGTCGATGAAATCGATCACGATCAGCCCGGCAAGGTCGCGCAGCCGCAGCTGGCGCGCGATCTCTTCGGCGGCCTCGAGGTTGGTCTTGAGGGCTGTTTCCTCGATCGAGCCTTCCTTGGTCGCGCGGCCCGAGTTCACGTCGATCGCCACCAGCGCCTCGGTCACGCCGATCACGATGTAACCGCCGGACTTGAGCTGCACCGTCGGGTTGAACATCGAGCCCAGGTAGCTTTCGACCTGGAAGCGCGCGAAGAGCGGAAGCGTGTCCTGGTAATGCTTCACGTTCTTGGCGTGGGACGGCATGATCATCTTCATGAAGTCCTTGGCATTGCGGTAGCCCGCCTCGCCCTCGACCAGGACTTCGTCGATCTCGCGGTTGTAGAGGTCGCGGATCGAGCGCTTGATCAGGTCGCCCTCCTCGTAGATCTTCGCGGGCGCGATCGACTTCAGGGTCAGTTCGCGGATCTGCTCCCACAGCCGCTGCAGATATTCGTAGTCGCGCTTGATCTCGGCCTTGGTGCGGTTGGCGCCGGCCGTGCGGATGATGAGGCCCGCACCGCGCGGCACGTCGAGTTCGCCCGCGATCTCCTTGAGCTTCTTGCGGTCGGCGGCGTTGGTGATCTTGCGGCTGATGCCGCCGCCGCGCGCGGTGTTGGGCATCAGCACGCAGTAGCGGCCGGCGAGCGAGAGATAGGTTGTCAGCGCGGCGCCCTTGTTGCCGCGCTCTTCCTTGACGACCTGGACCAGCATGATCTGCCGGACCTTGATCACCTCCTGGATCTTGTACTTGCGCGGCCGCGGCTTGCGCGGCGGGCGGATGTCCTCCTGGTCGTCGATCTCGGAGACCGCCTCGATGGTCTCGTCCCGCTCGGCGGCGTGGTCGGCGGCGACGAAGGGCTGTTCCTCGTCGTCCTCGCTGCCTGACGTGTTGCCGTTTTCCTCGGGTTCCTCGACGGGGGTGTCGCCCACGCGCTCCATCGGAGAGACGCCTTCGTCCTCGTCGCCAAGGTCGATGGTCTCCATCCCCTCGATGGTAGCGGTCGTCGTCTCCGCCCTGGCCACCGCGTCGTCGCTTTCCGTCTTCGCGGCTTTGGACCGGCTGCGCGAGCGGGTCGAGCGGCGGGGCTTCTTCGGCTCCTCCTCGTCCTCGTCGCGGGCGCGCTGCGCTTCGGCATAGGCGCGCTCTTCCTCCATCAGCGCCTCGCGGTCGGCGACGGGGATCTGGTAGTAGTCCGGATGGATTTCCGAGAAGGCGAGAAAGCCGTGGCGGTTGCCGCCATAGTCGACGAAGGCCGCCTGCAGCGACGGCTCCACGCGCGTGACCTTTGCGAGATAGATGTTGCCGGCTAGCTGACGCTTGTTGACCGACTCGAAATCGAATTCCTCGACCTTGTTTCCGTCCACCACCACGACGCGGGTTTCTTCCGCGTGGGTGGCGTCGATGAGCATTTTCTTTGCCATGTCGTCCGTTTGCACGGGGACCGCCGGCGCGCGCCTGTCTCGCGCTGCGCCGGGCGCCCGTGACTTGTCTGTGCGATTGCTGTGGTGCGGCAGAGCGCGGGATTTCCCGGTGACCTGTCGTCTCGATCAAGTCCTCTGCGCGTCATCGCGGTTTCACTCCGACACCCCCTTTCGGGAGCATCCGCTGGGGGCCCTCCGCGGGTGCGGTCCGGGCAATCTTGCCGGCACGAGGCCGGGACGGTCTGTTCCGGATCGTCGGGCCGGCAGGGCCGGGAGCGTCTGAAACAGAGAAACTTAGGGGCGAAGCCGGCCGTGGCGGCCGGACGCCTGCAGGGCACCATAAAGGCAGCCGCACGGCGAATACAATGGCAAAATCGTTAACATGACAAGAAGCGCGGCGCAGTCCGCTCATCAGCGCTGGCGCGCCTCTTCGCAGCGATGACGCCCGAGAGGGCGGAAGAGCGGCCCGTGACGCGCGTGCCTCACAGGTAGTCGGCGCGCTGCAGGCCATATTTCGCCATCTTCTCGTTCAGCGTGCGGCGCGGCAGCGACAACTCGTCCATCACCGCCGCGATCGAGCCCTTGTGCCGGCGCATGGTGTTGTCGAGCAGCATCCGCTCGAAGGCCTCGACGTATTCCTTCAGCGGCTTGCCCTCGGTCGTCATCACCGGGCGCATCTCGTCGTGGTCGTTCATCAGCAGCGATGCGATCGAGCCCTGTCCGCGGCGCGCCTGCAGCACCGCCCGTTCGGCCAGGTTGATCAGCTGGCGCACGTTGCCGGGCCATGGCGCCTGCAGGAGCTGTGCGGCCTCCTGCGCGCTGACGTTCGGTGTCTCGCAGCCGTATTCCTCCGCGAACTGCTCGGTCAGGCGGGCGAACAGCGTCAGGATGTCCTCGCCACGCGCCCGAAGCGGCGGCACCACGATCCGGAGCGCGGCGAGACGGTAGTACAGATCGGGGCGCAGCATCGTCTCGCAGGTCTTGCCCTCGTCCTGCAGGTTCGAAATCGCGACGATCCGCGTCTCGGGCGGCGTGCCCTCGTCGTTGATGACCGACAGCAGCCGCGCCTGGCCGGTCTCCGACAGCGTCTCGATGTCCTCCAGTACCAGTGTCCCGCCGCGCGCCTCCTCGATCGCCGGCAGGCGGCTGTCGTCGGGCTGGACCGGGCCGAACAGCCGCCGCATCAGCGCGCTTTCCTCGAAGGCGCCGCAGGACACCAGCACGAAGCGTCGGCCGGCGCGGCTGCCCACCGCGTGCAGCGCGTGGGCCACCAGCGTCTTGCCGGTGCCGGTCTCGCCCTCGATCAGCACGTGCCCGTCGGCCTGACCCAGGTCCAGGATATCCTCGCGCAGCCTCTCCATCGCCGGGCTGGAGCCCATCAGCTTGTTCATGATCTGCCCGCCCTCGGCCAGTTCCCGGCGCAGCGCGCGGGTATCCAGCGTCAGGCGCCGGGCATTCGACGCGCGCTTGGCAAGTTCCGTCATCCGGTCCGGGTTGAACGGCTTTTCCAGGAAGTCGAAGGCGCCCAGGCGCATCGCCTCGACCGCCATCGGCACGTCGCCATGCCCGGTGATCATGATGACCGGCAGCGCGCTGTCCATCCCCATCAGCTTGCGCAGGAACTGCATCCCGTCCAGCCCGGGCATCCGGATGTCGGTGATCACGATGCCGGGATAGTCGGGACCCACCGCCTTCAGCGCCTCCTCGGCGCAGGGGAAGGCCTCCGTGTCGAAGCCCGACAGCGCCAGCCACTGGCTGATCGACTGACGCATGTCGCGCTCGTCGTCCACGATGGCGATCTTCATTGCCTTGGCCATGAATGGCTACTCCGCTGCTCTTGTCTCTTCGGCGAGGACGGGCAACTGCATCTCGAAGACCGCGCCCCCGCCCGTGGCGTTGCGCGCGGTCAGCCGCCCGCCCAGGTCCGTAACGATGCCGGACGAGATGGCAAGGCCCAGGCCCACGCCCTCGCCCGGCTGCTTCGTGGTGTAGAAGGGTTCGAAGAGCGCATCGAGGTCCTCGATCCCGTCGCCGTTGTCGCGCACGGTCAGCACCGCCGTCTCGCCGCGGGCAAGGATGATGTCGATCTCGGGGCTGGCCACGCTCTTGACGGCGTCGAAGGCGTTGCGGATCAGGTTCACCATCACCTGTTCGATCCGAACCCGGTCGCCCATCACCGTGACGGGTCCTTCGGGCAGGACCCGGTTGATCCGCACCTGCCGTTCCCGCAGCTGCGGCTCCATCATCGACAGCGCAGAGGTCAGCGCCTCGGCAAGATCGACGGGCGCGAGCTGCTCCGCCCCCTTGCTCGCGTAGGACTTGAGCTGCCGCGTGATCGCGCCCATCCGCTCGATCAGCCCGTCGATGCGGTGAAAGGCGGTCAACGCCTCGTCGGGCCTGTTGCGCTGCAACAGCAGGCGCGCGCCGGCCAGATAGGTCTTCATCGCCGCGAGCGGCTGATTCAGCTCGTGGCTGACGGCGGCCGACATCTCGCCCAGCACGGCGAGCTTGGAGCTTTGGGCAAGGCTCTGCTCGGCCACGGCCAGCGTCTGCTGCATGCGCTCGCGCTCGGCGATCTCGCGCTGCAGGCGGGCGTTCAGGTCGCGCAGCTCGGCCGATTCGCGCTGGAAAAGCGCCATGCGCACCGCGGTCTTGCGGTTCAGAAGATAGAAGGCCCCCGCCAGAAGGATCGCGAAGCCCATGATCTCCAGCGCCAGGACCGCGTTCACCTGGTCGCGGACGCTGGCATATGTGGTGAAGCTGGCCATGCGCCACCCGCGGAACGGAATGCGCGTCTCCATCCGCATCACCGCTTGTCCTTCCAGGTAGGCGTCGGCAGGGATCGTCGCCCAGTCCACCGCCTCCTGAAGGGCGCGTGCGATGGCGGTCATCGGCGGCTCTCGCTCCAGCGCCCCGGCTTCGGTCAGGCCACGCCAGCGGGGTTCCGTGGACAGGATGATCGTTCCTTCGCTGTCGGTGACCAGCACCGCATCCGAGATCCCTGCCCAGGCCCGCTCGAACTTGGCGAGGTCCACTTCCACCACGATCACGCCAAGCGCGCCGGACAGCCCGTCGATCCGACGCGAATAGGTGAAGCGGTAGCCGCCCTCTTCGCGCGGGAGCGAGGTGAAGACCGTGCCGGAGGAGCGGAGCGCCTCGACGAAGTAGGGCTCCGACCGATGGGTGGAGCCCAGCCGGTTGCGATTGGTCGCCGCTACCGCGCGCGCCTCCCGGTCGAGCAGCATCAGCGAGGCTGCGCCGATTTCGTCCACGAAGCCCATCAGGCGCTGGGTGGACTGGGAATAATCGGACGAGTTCAGCGCCGCGATCAGCGCCGGGTCGCGCGCCAGAAGCTGCGGCACGATGGCGTTGCGTCGAAGTTCGGAGACGAGGTTGCCGGAATAGAGCGCCAGCCGCACCTCGGCACGGTTGCGGGTGGTCTCCGTGAAGCGCTCGGTGAGAAACGCGTTGGTGAACCAGACGATCGCGACCGCAAGGCCGACCAGCGCAACCAGCGCCAGCCGAACAGGCCACCCGGGCGGTGCGCTGCGCCGCCGCTCCGTCCGTGTGATCACGAGATCCCGCATGGCAGGAGGATAAGGCCCACCCGCGGACGGCTCAAGTCAGGCAATCGCCAGCGCGCCCACGAGCGAGCGGAAGAGCGCTACACCGTCCGTGCCGCCATGCACCGGGTCCACCGCACGCTCGGGGTGTGGCATCAGGCCCAGCACGCGCCGGTTCTCCGACAGGATGCCCGCGATGTCGCGGGCCGATCCGTTGGGGTTGTTCGCATAGGTGAAGGCCACGCGCCCCTCGCCTTCGAGCCGGTCAAGCTCTTCCTCCGTGGCGGTGTAGTTGCCGTCGTGGTGGGCGATGGGAAAGACCACCTCCTGACCCTCGGAATAGCCGGCCGTGAAGTCCGAGCCGGTGCTGCGCACCATCAGCGTCTCGGGCCGGCAGAGGAAGGTGAGGCCCGCGTTTCGCATCAGCACGCCCGGCAGCAGCCGCATCTCGGTCAGCACCTGGAACCCGTTGCAGATGCCAAGGACATGCCCGCCGCGCGCCGCGTGGTCCGCAACCGCGCGGCAGACCGGCGATTGCGCCGCGATCGCCCCGCAGCGCAGGTAGTCGCCATAGGAAAAGCCGCCCGGCACGGCGACGAGGTCCGTCCGATCGGGCAGCGCGGTTTCCTTGTGCCAGACCATCTCGACCTGCGCGCCCGCCGCGCGCAGCGCCACCGCCAGGTCGCGGTCGCAGTTGGAGCCGGGAAAGACGAGAACGGCGGCGCGCATGATAGGGTCTCCGGTCTGTTGAGGCATGCCGGGGGACCGGTTGCCGCAGTCGTCAGATAAGACGATCCGTAGTCTTTCGCCAGTCCTCTCCGAACAGTCGTGCCAGTGCTGGTTCGCTCTTTCGCCGGCCCACAATAGCAAACCGCGAGAGATGCGGCAGCCGGATCAACCGGAGATCCGCGCCCTCCCAAACACCAGCGGTGACGTCTCCCCACTCCACGCGCTCCTCGCGGGCCAGCCGAAGACCGAGTTCGCCCGCGAGGGTGTCGCCAGCGGTGCGGCCCAGAACGATCACGAGACGCGGGCGCGCACTGTCAAGAATGTCCCGCCACAGCGCCACGCCAAAGCGCGTCGCCCCGGACTTGTCGCGCAGCGCCGACCAACTCGGCGAGCGAAACGGTATCAGGTTGCCCGCAAGAACATGCTCCGGTTGCACCCCAAGTGCATCGAAGAGCGCGCTTACTTGCTGCTGCAGCGGACTCTTTCCCGCCGGATCGTTCGACCAGCTCTCGGTCAAGTAGGCGCTGCCGGAGGGCATCGCGAACTCTGCATGCCCAGGCGGCGCATGATCGCCGCCGGGGTTCAGTCCGACGAAGGCCACCTCCGCCCCGTCCAGCACCGCCTCGGGACTGTAGAGCAGGCGCCAGCCCAGCCGGTCGCCGCGTGCCGCATACTCGGCCTCGATCCTTGCGCGAAGACTGTCCCGGTCCAGACGGCGTGCCATGATCGAATGCTAGACCGGAGTGTCGCGCAGGTCACCCCGCGAAATCGGTCACCACCGCGACCCCCGGCGGCGCTGGCGCGTCGAAGGCGGCGAGTTCCTCCGTGACCTGCGAGAGCCCGATCCGCCGCGTGACCAGCGGCGAGAGGTCTACCCGCCCCGCGGCGATCAGGTCCAGCAGCGGCGGATAACGCCAGGCCGGCATCCCGCGCGTGCCGTAGACGGCGAGCTGGCCGGAATAGACCGTGTCCCAGGGCAGGGTCATCGCCGCGTGATCGCCCGCGGGCATCCCCACCTGCACCATGCGGCCCAGCTTGCGCAGCGATTTCAGTGCCGTGGCCGTCGTCTCCGCCACGCCCAGCGCCTCGACGGCCACATGCGCGCCGCCTCCGGTCAGGTCGCGCACCGCCTGCGCCGCGTCGCCTTTGGCCGCGTTCACCACCGCGTCGGCCCCGAGGCTTCGGGCGAAGGCAAGCTTCTCCTCGACCACGTCCACCACGACCACCCGCGCCCCCAGCGCCCGGCCGAGGATCAGCGCGGCCACCCCCACCCCGCCGCCGCCGATCACGGCAAGCCATTCGCCCGCCGCCAGCGCCGCGCGCCCCGTCAGCGCATGCCAGGCCGTCGTCACCCGGCAGCCCAGCGCCGCGGCAAGCTCGGGCGCCACCGCCTCCGGCAGGCGCGTCAGGTTGGCGTCGGCGTGGGGCACCGCGACGAGTTCCGCGAAGGCCCCCGGCGCGGTGAACCCCGGCAGCACCTGCCGCGCGCAGATCGTCTGGTGGCCCGCCGCGCAGTCCGGGCAGGCGCCGCAGGCAAGGATGAAGGGCGCGATCACCCGGTCGCCCTCGCGCCAGCGGCTGACGCCCGTGCCCACGGCCACCACCTCGCCGCAGAACTCGTGGCCGGGGATATGCGGCAGCGACACGTCAGGGTCCGCGCCGGTCCAGACGTGCCAGTCGGAGCGGCAGACGCCGCAGGCCAGCACGCGCAGCACCACGCCGCCGGCCGCGGGCGCGGGATCGGACGCCGCGATCAGCTCCAGCGGCGCGCGCCAGGCCGTCAGCCGGGCGGCCCGCATCAGGCCAGCTCGATCTCGTAGCGTTCGATCACGGTGTTGGCGAGCAGCGCCTCGCACATGCGCTCGACCTCGTCGCGGCCCATGCCCTCGGCCAGGTCGAGCTCGATCACCTTGCCCTGGCGCACCCCCGCGACGCCGGCGAACCCGAGCGCGCCCAGCGCATGGCGCACCGCCTCGCCCTGCGGGTCCAGAACGCCGTCCTTCAGCATCACCGTGACCCGTGCCTTCATCGCGCGTCCCGTCCTTTCAATGGTCCGAAAATACCCATGCCGCCGCTGCAGCCGGCGCCGCGCCTCAGTTGATGAGATGCGGCTTCGTCATACCGGTCGCGTTCTTGGGCATGACGCCCAGTCGCCGCGCCACCTCCGTATAGGCGTCGCTCAGGTTGCCCAGGTCGCGGCGGAAGACGTCCTTGTCCAGCCGCTGGCCGGTCTGCACGTCCCACAGCCGGCAGGAGTCGGGGCTGATCTCGTCGGCCACGATCAGGCGCTGGAAATCGCCGTCGTAGACCCGCCCGACCTCGATCTTGAAGTCGACCAGCCGGATGCCGACCGCCATCATCACGCCGGAGAGGAAGTCGTTGACGCGCAGGGCAAGGCTCACGACGTCGTCCATGTCCTGCTGGCTGGCCCAGCCGAAGGCGGCGATATGCTCTTCGGTCACCATCGGGTCGCCCAGCTTGTCGTCCTTGTAGTAGTATTCGACGATCGGGCGGGGCAGGGGCGTGCCCTCCTCGATGCCCAGGCGCTTGGCCATCGAGCCTGCGGCGAAATTGCGCACCACCACCTCGAGCGGGATGATCTCGCAGGCGCGCACGAGCTGCTCGCGCATGTTGAGGCGGCGGATGAAGTGGGTGGGCACGCCGATGTTGTTGAGCCCGGTCATGAAGAACTCGGACAGCCGGTTGTTCAGCACGCCCTTGCCGTCGATCACCTCGTGCTTCTCGGCGTTGAAGGCGGTCGCGTCGTCCTTGAAGTACTGCACCAGCGTGCCGGGCTCGGGGCCTTCGTACAGGATCTTGGCCTTGCCCTCGTAGATCTTCTTGCGCCGCGCCATCGGGACTCCATCGAAAAAAGCGCCGGAGACCCGCTCCGACGGCTTGCGCCGACATAAGCGATGCAGCCCCCTGCCGCAAGCGCGGCCGCCCCGTGCCAGGCCCGCTTCCCCTTGCGGCGCGCGGCCGGCGCGGGCATATCTGTGCACGACATGCGGGCCGGCCCCGCGCAGCCTTCCTGAGGGACCGAGCGATGAGCACCTTCGAAGACCGCGAGCACGCCTTCGAGGCGAAGTTCGCCCACGACGCCGAGATGCAGTTCAAGGCCGAGGCGCGGCGCAACAAGCTTCTGGGCCTCTGGGCCGCGGACAAGCTGGGCAAGACCGGCGATGACGCCCAGGCCTACGCGCGAGAAGTGGTCAAGGCCGACTTCGAGGAGGCCGGGCACGAGGACGTGGTGCGCAAGGTCGCGGGCGATCTTGGCAACCTGTCCAGCCCCGAGGAGATCCGCGCCAAGATGGCCGAGCTTCTGGCCGAGGCCAAGGGCCAGCTGTTGCAGGAGAACTGATCCGCCGGAGCGGCGCGGATCGCCTTTGTGCGGCGCGTCGTCGCGAGCGAATGGCGCCGTGTCGTCCCCGTTTCGGCGCCGGAGCGCATTTTCATGTCCGACCCTCTGACCCGCCTTCTGGATCAGCGCGAGTGGCTTCTGGCCGACGGCGCCACCGGCACCACGCTCTTCAACATGGGGCTGATGTCCGGCGACGCGCCGGAGCTCTGGAACGTCGATCACCCCGACCGGATCCGTGCCCTCTATCGCGGGGCGGTGAAGGCGGGCAGCGACCTGTTCCTCACGAACTCCTTCGGCGGCAACGCCTCGCGGCTCAAGCTGCACGCGGCGCAGGACCGGGTGTTCGAGCTCAACCGCGCCGCCGCCGAACTGGGCCGCGAGGTGGCCGATGCGGCGGGCCGTCCCGTCGTGGTGGCGGGCTCCGTCGGCCCCACGGGCGACATCATGGAACCGGTGGGCAGCCTGAGCCACGCCGAGGCGGTCGAGATGTTCCACGAGCAGGCAGAGGGGCTGAAGGCGGGTGGCGTGGATATCCTGTGGCTGGAGACGATCTCGGCGCCCGAGGAATACCGCGCGGCGGCAGAGGCCTTCGCGCGGGCAGCGATGCCGTGGTGTGGGACGATGAGCTTCGACACCGCCGGGCGCACGATGATGGGCGTCACCGCGCCGGCGATGGCGGAGCTGGTCGAGAGCCTGCCCAATCCGCCCATCGCCTTCGGCGCGAACTGCGGCACCGGCGCGGCCGACCTGTTGCGCACCGTGCTGGGTTTCGCCGAGGCGGGCCCGACGCGCCCGCTGATCGCCAAGGGCAACGCCGGCATCCCGAAATACGTGGACGGGCATATCCACTACGACGGGACGCCCGCCCTGATGGCCGATTATGCCGTGCTCGCGCGCGACGCGGGCGCGCGGATCATCGGCGGCTGCTGCGGCACCCAGCCCGAACACCTCAGGCGGATGCGCGAGGCGCTGGAGACCCGGCCAAAGGGGCCGCGCCCGACGCTCGAGCAGATCGTGGCGGCGCTGGGCGACTTTTCCTCCGTCTCCGACGGCACGGGCGCGGACGCGGGGACCGAGCGCCGCAGCCGCCGCCGGCGCCGCGGCTGACCCTCAGAACAGCCGCAACTGGTCCGGCCCGCCGGTGAGCGGCGCGAAACGGTCGGTCCGCAGCGGCGGCAGGGGCCCTGCCAGCCCCACGCGCTTCGCGGCACGCGCGAATCGCTGCGCGATCATCTGCGCGTGCAGTCCTTCGCCCCGCATCCGGTGCCCCCACTGCGGGTCGTAGTCGCGCCCGCCGTGCATCTCGCGCAGGCGGGCCATCACACGCGCCGCGCGGTCAGGCCGGTGTTCGGCCAGCCACTCCTGCCAGAGCTCCGAGACCTCGCGCGGCAGGCGCAGCATCACCCAGCTTGCCGCCACCGCGCCGGCCTTCGCCGCCTCCGACAGGATCTTTTCGACCTCGTGATCGGTCAGGCCCGGCACGATCGGCGAGACCATGACGCGCACCGGCACGCCCGCGTCCGACAGCCGCCGGATCGCCGCCAGCCGCCGCGCGGGCGAGGGCGCGCGCGGCTCCATCCGCCGGGCAAGGTCGGGGTCCAGCGTGGTGACCGAGAACCCCACCCGCGCGATCCCCTGCGCCGCCATCCGCGACAGGATGTCTGTGTCGCGCTCCACCAGCGCGCCCTTGGTCACCACGCCCACAGGGTGGGCCGCCGCCTCCAGCACCTCGAGGCAGGCGCGGGTCAGCCGCCGTTCGCGCTCCACCGGCTGATAGGGGTCGGTCGCGGTGCCCAGCGCCAGGGCCGCGGGCCGGTAGCGCGGGTTGCCCAGTTCCTTCGTCAGCACCTCGGCGATGTTGGGCCGGGCCACCAGCCGCGTCTCGAAATCCAGCCCCGGCGACAGGCCCAGATAGGCATGAGTGGGCCGCGCGAAGCAGTAGATGCAGCCATGCTCGCAGCCCCGGTAGGGATTGAGCGAGCGGTCGAAGGGCACGTCGGGCGAGGTGTTGCGCGCAATCGCGCTTTGCACCCGTTCTTCCGTGACCTGTGTGCGGAGCGGAGGCAGGGGGTCGTCCAGCGTGCCCCAGCCGTCGTCAACGATCTCGCGCGACGGCTCGAAGCGGCCGGGCCGTGCGCTGATGGCGCCGCGTCCGCGGCGGCGGCCCGGATCGATCCGGTCGGATGAGGCCGTGTTGCACGCGCGGGTCATTTCCGAAGACTGGAACATAACACGAACAAATGCAATCGCTGCGACAGCTCGCCCGCACTGCGTCACAATTTCGCACCGCGTCGGCTTCGGCAGCGCGAGTGTCGCGAAACGCCAAGAGCATCTTTCGCATTTCTCCCAAACACGCCCGGACAGGCGCCCGCGGCAGAGGCGGCGGGTGCGACCCAGGGAAGCGCGCCATGGCCGAAGACGAAGACGACATCATCCTTTCCGAACTGGACGACGAAGAGCTTGTCCAGCAGATGTTCGACGATCTCTACGACGGTCTCCGGGAAGAGATCGAGGAAGGCGTCAACATCCTTCTCGAGCGCGGGTGGGAGCCCTACGCCATCCTGACCGAGGCGCTGGTGGGCGGCATGACCATCGTCGGCAAGGACTTTCGCGACGGCATCCTCTTCGTGCCCGAGGTTCTGCTGGCCGCCAACGCGATGAAGGCCGGCATGTCGATCCTGAAGCCGCTTCTGGCCGAGACCGGCGCGCCGCGCGTGGGCAAGATGGTGATCGGCACGGTCAAGGGCGACATCCACGACATCGGCAAGAACCTTGTCTCGATGATGATGGAGGGCGCGGGCTTCGAGGTGGTGGACCTCGGGATCAACAACCCTGTCGAGAACTATCTCGAGGCGCTGGAGACCGAACAGCCCGACATCCTGGGCATGTCCGCGCTGCTGACCACGACGATGCCCTACATGAAGGTCGTGATCGACACGATGGTCGAGCAGGGCATCCGCGACGATTACATCGTGCTCGTGGGCGGTGCGCCCCTGAACGAGGAATTCGGCCGCGCGATCGGCGCCGACGCCTACTGCCGCGATGCTGCCGTGGCGGTCGAGACCGCCAAGACCCTCGTCGCGCGCAAGCACAACCAGATGGTAGCGGGCTGAACGCCGCCGCAAGGCCGCAAGGGATGAATGCGAACGCACCCGACGACCAGATCCTGACGCAGGCGGGTCTCCCGCCCGCCCGCATGGGGCGCATCCTGCTGATCGCCTGTGGCGCGCTGGCCCGAGAGATCCTTGCCCTGCGCGATGCGAACGGCTGGACACACCTGGATCTGCACTGTCTTCCGGCGATCCTGCACAATCACCCCGAGCGCATACCCGAGGCCGTGCGCGCGGCGGTGACGCAGCACGCGCCGGATTACGACCAGGTCCATGTCGTCTATGCCGACTGCGGCACCGGCGGCCGTCTGCAGGAGCTGTGCAACGACCTTGGCGTGGGCATGGTCGCCGGGCCGCACTGCTACGCCTTTTTCGAGGGCGTGGAGGCCTTCGCGCGACGGGCGGAGGAGGAGTTCACTGCCTTCTACCTGACCGATTTCCTCGTCCGGCAGTTCGACGCCTTCGTCTGGAAGCCTCTCGGTCTCGACCGGCATCCGGACCTGCGCGACGTCTATTTCGGCCACTACGAGAAGCTCGTCTATCAGGCGCAGACCGACGATCCCGCATTGACCGAAAAGGCGCGCGACTGCGCCGCGCGGCTGGGGCTGGCCTTCGAGCGGCGCGTCACGGGTTACGGGGATCTTGCGACCGCGCTTCGGACCTGGGCGGCGCGCTGAGGCGGCGGATCGCCGGAGCGCGGTGGGCGCCCGCCCTGCGCCCGTCGCGATCTGTCCTTCCTGCAAGGTGCAGCAGGGGAAGCCCGCGGGCCCCCCTGCCGGAAGATCAGGCGCTGGCCTTGGCCTCGGCGGCGTATTGGCGGATGCGCTCGATCATCGCGCGCAATCCGTTCGACCGCTGCGCCGAGAGATGATCGTGCAGCGCGAGCCGGCCCAGTTCGGCGCGCGCATCGACGGACAGCACCTCGTCGAGCGTGAGCCCGTCATAGAGCCGGTGCAGGAGCGCGATCAGCCCGCGCACGATCATCGCGTCGCTGTCGCCCTCGAAATGAAACCGCCCGCCTTCGATCCGGGGGTGCAGCCAGACCTGGCTGGCGCAGCCCTCGACCTTGGTCGCGGGCACCTTGAGCGCGTCGTCCAGCGGCGCCATCGCCTTGCCTTCCTCGATCACCAGGCGATAGCGATCCTCCCAGTCGTCGAGGAACCCGAAATCCTCCACGATCTCTTCGAAGGCTTCGTTTGCCATGCCCGTGCCGCTCCTGTCGTTCGTGCTGCCGCATCTGCCTTGTCATGGCAGACCTAGGCGCCACGGCGCACCGAATCCAGCCCGGCTTGACGCTTTTCAAGGGCCGGGCGATGCGGTAACCCGATAGGCGACCGGGCAAGGGGGACGGGCCATGCGCGCATCGGTGACGGGGCTTCTGGCGGTGACCCTCGTGGTCGCGGGTTGCGCGACGATCCGCGACTCCCGTCTCAATCCCGGCAACTGGTTCGGCCCGAGCCGGGAGGTGGTCGTGACCGAACCCGATGGCAATCCGCTGATCCCGCGGCGCAGCGCGCTTTCCCGGCCCGAGCAGGCCTACGAGGGGCGGCCGATCGACCGGATCACCGATCTGACGATCGAGCCTCTGCCGGGCGGTGCCGTGCTGCGTGCCTCCGGGGTGGCCGCCCGGCAGGGGCCCTACGCGGTGCAGCTCACCCCTGTGGAAGAGGCCTCCACCGACGAAGTGCTCGTCTTCACCTTCGACCGTCTGCTGCCGGGCAGGAACACGCCCGTCGGCCCCGAACGGACGCGCGTGGCGGAGGTGGCCACCCGTCTGAGCGACCTCGATCTTGAAGGTGTGCGCATGATCCGTGTGGAGGCCGCGCGCAACGCCAGGGAACTCAGGCGCTGAACCGCGCTCAGTCGATCGGCACGACCTCGACATTGCGCCCCTTGGCGGCGAGCGCGATCCGCCCCTCGCACAGCCTGAGCGCATCCTCGCCAAAGACCTCCCGCCGCCAGCCCGTCAGCGCCGGCAGATCGCGTTCGCCCGCGGCGATGGCATCCAGATCGGCGGCCTGCGCGATGAGCTTCGAGGCGACGCCTGCGCTTTCGGTCTTTGCCTTGAGAAGCACACGCAGCAGATCCGCGAGCGCAGGGTTGGGCTGACCCCTGTCGCGCGCCCGCTCGACGCGCGGCAGATCCTCCTCGGGGCAGTCGAGTCCGGCCTTGACGGCGGCCAGGATGCCTTCGGCGATGTCGCCCTTGCGCGCCTCGCGCAACAGCAGGCGCGAGCGCGAGAGCTCCGACATGTCGCGCGGCCTGGTGGAGGCCAGTTCGAGCAGCGCATCGTCCTTGAAGACGCGGTTGCGCGGGATGTCACGCGCCTGCGCATAAGATTCGCGGAAGCGCGCGAGTTCGCGCACGATGGCGAGAAACCGGGGCTGATCGTTGCGCGTGCGGATACGCTTCCAGGCGTCCTCGGGGTGTGACTCGTAGGTTTCGGGCGCGGTGAGCGCCGCGATTTCCTCGGCGACCCAGCGATCGCGCCCCGTCTCGGCCAGCCGCGCCGCGAGATGCTCGTAGATGTCGCGCAGATGCGTGACATCGGCCAGGGCATAGGCTTTCTGGGCCTCCGACAGCGGTCGGCGCGACCAGTCGGTGAAGCGCGATGTCTTGTCGAGGCCGGCCTTCGCGATCCGCTTGACCAGCGTCTCGTAGCCCACCTGTTCGCCGAAGCCGCAGACCATCGCCGCCACCTGCGTGTCGAAGAGCGGCGTCGGGATCACGCCGGCATCAACATAGAAGATCTCGAGATCCTGCCGGGCGGCGTGAAAGACCTTTACGGTGCTTTCGTCGCGGAAGAGGTCGTAGAGCGGCGCAAGGTCCAGATCGCCCTCGATCGGATCGACCAGAACCGCAGTGTCCTCGCCACTCCCCGGGATCGCCATCTGCAGCAGGCAGAGTTTCGAATAGTAGCTGCGCTCGCGCATGAACTCGGTGTCGACCGTGACGTAGGGCGCTGCCTGCGCGCGGCGGCAAAAGGCGGCCAACGCCTGGGTGTCGGTGATCACCGGGATGGAAACGGCTTCGCCGGAAGAACGGGACCTCATGCCGCGGGGAGATAGGCAAGACGGGCAGGAAAGGAAAGGGAAATCGCCGCGAATTGGAATGGTCACCGGAGTCGCCGTTTCCGATGTAGCCTGCCGGCTGCCCGGTGTCTTCCAGCACCGTCAGGCGCGTGCGGTGGGCATGGCGCGCGGCAAGGACCCACGGGGAGGCAAGGCTGACAACCGGGTCATGGGCGCCATGCACCAGATGCACCGCCACTCCCGATCCTTCCACCAGCGCCGGCCCGTCGCGCACCCTCCGGTGGCCCCTTTGGTCTTGCACGCGGCGTGTCCCGGTCGGAGATGCGGATGGCCGAGATCCCGGGAGCCTGCGCCGGGCCGGGCCGATGCTCTGCCGTGACCCGCATCGGGGCAGGCCACAGCCGGACCAGCGCGGCCTGCCCCCGCAGCGCGTCGCGGCAAGAATCGCCCTGATCTGGGTTCACACGGTCGCAACCGACAAAGACAGCCCGGCAGACAGCCGCGAGGCGCTTGTGACCCTTGCGCATACGGTCAACGCGATCACAGGTTGAAACGACCTGCTGACCGTCGCAGCGAAGCTGCCCGAGGGGCGCGCGGGCCTGGAGCGAGCCCTGACCGCGGACAGGCCACAGCGACGCGGATCAGGTCGCGCGTGCCGACGCGGGCGCGCGCAGACCGCCGAGGTCGCGCAGGATGGCCACCGCGTCCGCCGCCCCCTCACCGTTGCGCAGGGCGGCAAAGACCGTGGGGCGGCCCTCGCGCGTCTCGGCCGCGTCCCGGCGCATCATGTCGAGATCGACGCCGACGTAGGGGGCGAGATCGGTCTTGTTGATCACCAGCAGGTCGGACTTGCGCAGTGCCGGCCCCTTCTTGCGCGGGATGTCCTGCCCCATGGCCACGTCGATCATGTAGATCGTCAGGTCGGCAAGTTCCGGGCTGAAACTGGCGGCGAGGTTGTCGCCGCCCGATTCGATCAGCACCACCTCGATCCCGGGGTGCCGGCGTTCCAGTTCCGCCACGGCGGCAAGGTTGATCGAGGCGTCCTCGCGGATCGCGGTGTGCGGGCAGCCGCCGGTCTCGACCCCGATCACCCGGCTTTCGGGCAGGATCTGCTGGCGCAGCAGCGCCTCGGCGTCCTCGCGGGTGTAGATGTCGTTGGTGATCACGCCGATGGAATGATCGGGCGCGAGCGCGCGGGCGAGCGCGGCGGTCAGCGTGGTCTTGCCGGCGCCGACGGGGCCGCCGATGCCGATCCGAAGGGGGCCGTTCATCATGAGCGAAAGAGCCTCGGTTGCAGGGTTTCATGGCGCATGGCGGCGATGTCGGCCGCCCATGCGGCGGAGGACAGGTCGTCCCGCGCAAGCGCCTGTGCATCGTCGGCCAGGCGCGCGCAGAGCGGTGCCAGCCGGGCGACCGCGCCCTGCGCCTCGGTCTGGCCCAGCGGCACCAGGCGCTGCGCGGCGGAGGCGAGACTGGCCGCGACCGCGTGGAGGTAGAGCGCAAGCGTGTCGCAAAGCGGCAGGCCCGTGAGTGCCGCGGCACGGCCCACCGCGACCGGGTGGGCGAGCGGCGGAAGGTCGAGGCCCCAGACGGCGGCGGTGGTGCGGGCGAAGGCCGCGCCCTGCTCCACCGTCTCGGCCTGACGTTCGGCCGAGGGGGCGAAGGCGCGCGCCTCGGTGTCGAGCGCGGCGATCTCGTCCGCAGACCCGGCGCGCCAGGCTTCGGCCAGCAGCACCGCGTCGGCACGGGCGAGGCCGTGTTCGAGGACGTCCGCCAGCCAGACGGCGAAGCTTTCCGCGTCGGTCACGCGCCCCTCGGCCACCTCGGTCTCCAGCCCGTGCGACCAGGCGAAGCCGCCGGTCGGATAGGCAGGCGACAGCCATTGCGCGAGCGTCAGGCGGGCGTCAGTGGCTGTGGTCATGGGTGCGTCCGTGGCCATAGGCGCCGCCCTCGGGGGTGAAGGGGGCCTCCACCTCGTGCAGGTCGGCCCCAAGCTTCTGCAGCATCTCCTGCAGGACATGGTCGCGGCGGATCAGCAGGCGGTCGGGCTCGACCTGACAGGGGGTGTGGCGGTTGCCGATGTGCCAGGCCAGCCGCGGCAGGTCGCCGCGGACCTCGCAGAGCGGCTCGGGCGCGGCGATCACCTCGATCAGCCGGCCGTCCGCCAGTTCCAGCGCATCGCCATGATCGAGCGAGACGGTCTGCGGCAGATCGACGAGGAAGGGGGCTCCCGCCCCGGTCTCCAGCCGCTTGCGGCGCAGGAAGCGCGCCTCGTAATCCAGCCGCACCCAGTCGGCGGGGCCGTGCCAGTGGCCCTTGCGGTGCAGGGTCTGCGCGATGGGAAGCTCGGTCATCTTTCGCCCTCAGAACAGGAAATAGCGTTGCGCCATGGGGACCACCTCCACCGGCGCGCAGGTCAGAAGCTCGCCGTCGGCGCGCACCTCGTAGGTCTCGGGGTGCACCTCCATCGCGGGCAGCGCATCGTTCAGGATCAGGTCGCGCTTGGTGACACCGCGGATGCCGCGCACCGCGGCCGTGTCCTTGGCAAGGCCCAGCGCGTCGCGGATGCCCGCGGCCTGCGCCGCCTGGCTCACGAAGGTCACGGCGCTGCGTTCGACCGAGCGGCCATAGGCGCCCCACATCGGCCGGGTATAGACCGGCTGCGGCGTGGGGATGGAGGCGTTGGGGTCCCCCATCTGCGCGCAGACGATGGTTCCGCCGATCAGCACGAGGTCCGGTTTCACCCCGAAGAAGGCGGGCTGCCACAGCACCAGATCGGCGCGCTTGCCCTCCTCGATCGAGCCGATCTCATGCGCGATGCCATGCGCGATCGCCGGGTTGATGGTGTATTTCGCCACGTAGCGGCGGACGCGGAAGTTGTCGTTCTCGCCCGTCTCCTCGGGCAGGCGGCCGCGCTGGCGCTTCATCTTGTCGGCGGTCTGCCAGGTGCGGATGATGACCTCTCCCACGCGGCCCATCGCCTGGCTGTCGCTCGCGATGATGCTGAAGGCGCCCATGTCGTGCAGGATGTCCTCTGCCGCGATGGTCTCGCGCCGGATGCGGCTTTCGGCAAAGGCCACGTCCTCGGGGATCGACTTGTCGAGGTGGTGGCAGACCATGAGCATGTCGAGATGCTCTTCGACGGTGTTCACCGTGAAGGGCCGCGTCGGGTTGGTGGAGGAGGGCAGGACGAACTCCTCTCCGCAGATCTTGATGATGTCCGGGGCGTGCCCGCCGCCTGCTCCTTCCGTGTGGAAGGCGTGGATTGTGCGCCCCTTCATCGCCGCGACGGTGTTCTCGACGAAACCGCTCTCGTTCAGCGTGTCGGTGTGGATCATCACCTGAATGTCGTGATCGTCGGCGACCGACAGGCAGCAGTCGATGGCGGCGGGGGTCGTCCCCCAGTCCTCGTGCAGCTTGAGCGCGCAGGCGCCGGCCTCCACCTGTTCGACCAGCGCCTGGGGGAGCGAGGCGTTGCCCTTGCCCGCGAAGGCAAGGTTCATCGGAAAGGCGTCGGCCGCCTGCAGCATCCGCCCGATGTGCCACGGCCCCGGCGTGCAGGTGGTGGCCATGGTGCCGGTGGCCGGGCCGGTGCCGCCGCCGAGCATGGTGGTGATGCCGGAGTGCAGCGCGTCCTCCACCTGCTGCGGGCAGATGAAGTGGATGTGACTGTCGAAGCCGCCGGCGGTCAGGATCCTGCCCTCGCCCGCGATGGCCTCTGTCCCGGGGCCCACGACGATGTCGACGCCCGGCTGCACGTCCGGGTTGCCGGCCTTGCCGATCTTCGCGATGCGCCCGTCCTTCAACCCGACGTCGGCCTTGTAGATGCCGGTGGCGTCCACGATCAGCGCGTTGGTGATGACGGTGTCCACCGCCCCTTCGGCGCGGGTGGCCTGGCACTGGCCCATGCCGTCGCGGATCACCTTGCCGCCGCCGAACTTCACCTCCTCCCCGTAGGTGGTCAGGTCGCGCTCGACCTCGATGAAAAGCTCGGTGTCGGCCAGGCGCACGCGGTCGCCGGTGGTGGGGCCGAACATCGCGGCGTAGTCGGATCGCGGAATGCGTGCGGGCATGAACGCTCCCTTTCTGGTGCGCGCCGCCCCGGCGGGGCGGCGCCGCGGTTTCAGTTCACCTCGCCGAAGAGGCGCAGATCCTCTGTCCGCTGCCGCGTCAGGCGCTCGCGGCAGGCGTAGACGAGCATCGGCATCATGCTGCCGCCCCAGGCCATGTGGCTTTCCGCGGCGCAGGCAAGATCGCGGAACTCGATCCAGACCCGCTGGGCGCGGCGCAGATCCTCCTCGATGTCCACGGGCGCGTCGGCGGGCAGCGCCGACTGGATCGCCCGCGCCTCGTCGATGGCCAGCCTCCAGGCGAGGTTGAGGTCCTCGTCGGCCGCGCGCCAGGCCTGTTCCGCGCAATAGGTCATCTCGATCTGTGTCACCGTCTCGGCGCAGTTCACGTCCTGCGCCGCGGCAGGCGCGGCCAGCAGAAAAAGGGCAAGCGCGGCCTCAGACCTTGAAGGCATCGTCCACCTCGACTTGCATCGCGGTCACCAGCCCGTTGGTCTGCATGGCCATGCCGATCACGGCCAGAAGCTCGGCGTGCATCTCCTCGGTCATGCCCTTCGCCTTTGCCGCGGCAGTGTGGGAGTGGATGCAGTAGCTGCAGGAATTGGCGGTGGAGACGGCCAGATAGACCATCTCCTTCACCATCGGATCGAGCGCGCCGGGCGCCATCACCGTCTTCAGACGGTCCCAGGTCGCGCGCAGCTGCGCCGGATCGTGCGCCAGCGCGCGCCAGAAGTTGTTGACGTAGTCGGTCCCCCGCGCGGCGCGGATCTCCTCGAAGACCTCCACCGCCTCCGCCGTTAGCTCGTCGTCGGCCATCAGACGCACGGTCGCCATCAGACGAGCCCCATGATCCGTGCCGGGCCGCCGGTGCCGTTCCTGACCTTGGGCGCACCGACCATGAGCGTCGCGCCGGTCTCGGGCATCCGGTCGAGCCCGGCGAGGCATTCGATCCCGTAGCGCCCCGCGGGGAGCCACGCATAATGCACCGCGAAGTCGGGCGACGGCCCGTGATCGAGCGACAGCGTGTCCACCGCGATCGCCGCCGCGTTCGTCTCGTCCAGCAGCATCTGCGCCGCTTCCACGTGGAAGCCGGGGAAATGCATCGTGCCGGGGCGCGCCGAATCGGCGTTGCGGAAACCGTCGGTGCCCACCTTGTCCGCCCAGCCAGAGTTCATCGCCACGCAGGCCCCGTCGGGGATATCGCCATTGCGCCCGATCCACGCCTGAAGGTCGTCGGGCGTGACCTGCGCGTCCGGGTTCTCGGCGGCCTTCGCGCGAATGTCGATCACGCAGAGCGGGCAGGCAAGATCCTCCACCGGGATCTCGGCCACCGAGCGTCCGTCGGCGCTGAAGTGCAGCGGCGCGTCGATGTGGGTGCCGGTGTGCTCGTTGATCGAGAGAACGTAGAGGTTGTAGCCGTCGCCCTCGAAATCGAACTGCTTGTCATAGCTGATGCCCGGCGAGCCGCCGAAGGTCGGAAACTCGGCCGACAGCTCGTGCGTCATGTCCACCACCTGTCGCGCGGGCTGCGCCAGAACCGGCCGGGGCGCGGCGCTCATGCCCGCAGCCGCGGCCGTCGCCGCCGCGCCGGCGAAAAAGCCGCGCCGGCTGAGCATCTTTTCCTTCACCGAGTTGACCACGCAAATGTCGCACATCGGGTATCCCTCCCTGTTGCAATGGCTGCTCAGAGGTCGCCCATCACCTGCCCGTTGAAGCCGTAGACGCGCCGCGCTCCTGCATAGGGGATCAGCGTCACTTCCCGCGTCTGGCCCGGCTCGAAGCGTACGGCGGAGCCGGCGGCGATGTCGAGACGTTTGCCGCGCGCCGCCGCGCGGTCGAACGCCAGCGCCGGATTCGCCTCGGCGAAGTGATAGTGGCTGCCCACCTGCACCGGCCGGTCGCCGGTATTGGCGACCTGCAGGCGCGTGACCTCGCGGCCCGCGTTGAGTTCGATCTCGCCCTCGGGCGTCTGCAGCTCTCCGGGGATCATGGCTCAGACCCCCCTGGCGGGCGCGGCGCCCGCCGCGGCCACCAGCCCGCCGGCCAGGCGCGGGGCCGAGCGCCCGGCGCGCGCCAGCGCGTGGCCCGGCAGCAATCCGACCCCGTGCAGCGCGGCCGTGGCCAGCGCGAAGCCCGCCAGATAGGGCAGCGCGCCCGCCACCCACATCTCGGTCCCGTGGGCGTGCCCGTGGAACAGCGCGAAGGCGCCGACCAGCGCGGCACCCGCCGCGACGGGCAGCCGCAGGCCCAGCGCGACGACGAGGCCCAGCACCACGACGGAGGCAAGGATCGCCGGCTCGACCAGCGGCAGTGCCAGACCGCCCAGCGCCAGCGCGAAACCCAGCACCATCAAGCCCACGAAGGCCGCCGGCACCGCCCAGACCGCGCGCTCGCCCAGCATTCCGGCCCAGAGGCCCACCGCCACCATGGCCAGCACGTGATCGGCCCCGAAGATCGGGTGGGTCGCCCCGGCCAGGAAGGAATTGTGCTCAAGCGGTGCGACATGGGCCAGCGCGGGGCCGGCGGCCAGCACCATCGGCACGGCGGCGATCAGGCGTCTCATCGGCAGTCTCCTCTCAGCGGATCGGGTTGTGGACGGTGACAAGCTTGGTGCCGTCGGGAAAGGTGGCCTCGACCTGCACCTCGGCGATCATCTCCGGCACGCCCTCCATGCACATCTCGCGGGTGACGACCTGCGCACCCGCCTCCATCATCTCGGCCACCGACCGGCCGTCGCGCGCGCCCTCGACGACGGCATCGGTGATCAGGGCGATCGCCTCGGGGTGGTTCAGCTTCACGCCTCGGGACAGGCGCCGGCGCGCCACCTCGGCCGCCATGGCGACCATCAGCTTGTCCTTCTCGCGGGGGGTCAGCATCATCGGGTCACAGTCTCCATGCCTTGGGAAGCGCGCCGCCCGTCAGCCGGTCAAGCACCGGCAGCAGGGTGGCGCGCAGCGCCTGACCGTCGCGCGCCAGAAGCCGCAGGACAAGCAGATCAGGCGAGAGCAGGCTCGCCCCGCCCGTCGCCGGCAGCAGGGCGCGCACCGGCGCAAGCTCCGCCTCGGCCTCCGGCCCGACCAGCACCAGGCTCGCCATGGCACCCGCGCCACCGGCCACGCCGGGGCGCGCCAGCGTGGTCGCGATGTCGCCCGCCAGCGTCACGCCGTCGCGGTAGAGCGGCCGCCCCCCGCGCGTTACGGCAATCCGGTCGCGAAAGCGGCCGCTGGTGAGCGTTTCGCCCATGGCCCTGCGCCCGAAGATCAGCGGCTCGACCATCAGCAGTCGCGCGCCGGGGGCAAGGTCGATCTCCAGCCGCCGGTCGAGCGACGCGCCGTCGTAGAGGATCGTTTCCTGCGGCAGCCAGTCGAGACGCGCCTCCGGCCCGGCAGCAAGCCGCACCGCCAGTCGCCCGGTCGATCCCGGCGGCGCGCGGTAGGCCCGTTCGCAGGCCTGCGTCGAAAGCGTCAGCGCCGCGCCCGCCTCGGCCCGGGCCTCGACCTCGAACCGGTCGCCGCCGGTGATCCCGCCGGCGGTATTGACAAGGATCGCCTCCACCCCCGCGCCCGGCCGGGGACGCGGAAACACCGCGCGCAGCGAGCCCTGGTGCCGGAACGCGGAGAGCGCGCTGCCACCCCGCGCCGCACGCACGGACAGGCGCACCGCGCCGCGGGCGCGCGGTTGCGCCGGCACCTCCTGCCTGCGCGCCTCCGACATCGACGCCGTCTGGAGAATCGGCCCCTCCGTTCCTTGCCGCCGCGGATGCGCGGCATCGCGACGGCCGCCCGCGCGGCGCTTGCCGGCACAGGCGGTCTCCTCGCATTCCGGACGGATCAGAGGCGCCACCCGCGGGCGTGTCCAGCGCAATGACCCCGGGCGCGCTGAAACCGACAGGACTCGCGCCCGTTTTTGCGCCGACTTGCCCAAAACTTCGGCAACATGTTTGATGATGACACCCGCGGCGCGCTGAAGCACGATTCTCTCGTGACGACCCCGCGCCGGACAAGCGAGTTGGGCGAGAGCCACAGACAGACCAGCAGGAGAGATGCCCAAGTGTTCTACCGTGCGATCCTGACCGCCGCTGCCGCCACGCTCGCCGCGAGCGCCGCCGCGGCACAGACAGAGATGCCCTTCGCCCTCGACTGGAAGTTCGAGGGGCCGGCCGCGCCCTATTTCGTCGCCATCGACAAGGGCTACTTCGCCGATGCCGGGCTGGAGGTCGAGGTCACCGCCGGGCAGGGCTCGCTCGACGCGATCCCGAAGGTCGCGACCGGCGCCTTCCCGGTGGGCTTTGCCGACATCAACAGCCTGATCAAGTTCCTCGACCAGAACCCGGGTGCGCCGGTGACGGCGGTGATGATGGTCTACGACAAGCCGCCCTTCGCGGTGGTGGGCCGCAAGAGCCAGGGCGTCGAGGCGCCCAAGGATCTCGAAGGCCGCGTGCTGGGCGCGCCGCCGCCCGACGGCGCATGGGCGCAGTTCCCGATCTTCGCCGCCGAGAACGACCTCGACATGGACGCGATCACCGTGGACCCCGTGGGCTTTCCCACGCGCGAGCCGATGCTGGCCGAGGGCGAGGTGGACGCGGTGACGGGATTTTCCTTCTCGTCCTTCCTGAACCTAGTGCGCCTCGGCGTTGACGAGGACGACATCTCGACGATCCTGATGGCGGATCATGGCGTGCAACTCTATGGCAACGCGGTCATCGTGAACACGGCGTTTGCCGAGGAGAACCCCGAACTGGTCTCGGGCTTCCTGTCGGCCGTGGCGCAGGGCTGGACCGATGCCATCGCCGATCCGGCAGCGGCGATCGAGAGCCTGATCGAGCGCAACCCGGCCGCCGATGCGGATCTCGAACAGCGCCGCCTGCAGCTCGCCATCGACGCCAACGTGGTCACGGACTGGACCCGGGCCAACGGCATGGGCATCATCGACCCCGCGCGCATGGCGGAGGCGCTGGAGCAGATCAAGCTCACCTACGAGTTCGAAAATGCCCCGGACGCGGCGCTCTACTTCACCGACGCCTACCTGCCCGAGGGCGGCTTCCCGCTGCAATGACGACCCGCCGCGGGCGGACTCCGCCCGCGGCCAGCGCCCCGGAGGACGCTTGGAAAACCTCATCGATATCCGCGGCGTGTGCCACACCTTCCGCACCCGCACAGGGCCATTGCCCGTCCTCGACGGGCTGGAGGTTGCCGTGGACGAGGGCGGCTTCACCGCCGTCGTCGGGCCATCCGGCTGCGGCAAGTCCACCCTGACGCGGCTGATCGCCGGCCTTCTGATCCCCGACGCGGGCGAGGTCCGCGTTCACGGCGAACGCGTCACCGGCCCGCGCGCGAACGTCGGCATGGCCTTCCAGAACCCCGTGCTGCTGGAATGGCGCACGATCCTCAGGAACGTGCTCCTGCCGCTCGAGATCGTGCCCACGAAGCTGCCGAAGAGGGATCAGGAGGCCCGCGCGCGCCGACTTCTGTCGCTCGTGGGGCTCGAGGGGTTCGAGGACAAGCGCCCCTCGGAACTCTCGGGGGGGATGCGCCAGCGTGCCTCGCTCTGCCGGGCGCTCATCCACCAGCCGGAGGTGCTGATCCTGGACGAACCCTTCGGCGCGCTCGACGCCTTCACGCGCGAGGACCTGTGGCAGACCATGCACGAGGTCAAGCGCAACGAGCCTTTTACCGGCGTGCTGATCACCCACGACCTGCGCGAGGCGATCTTTCTCGCCGACCGGGTGGTCGTCCTGTCGGGGCGGCCTGCGCGCACGCAATACGTCCTCGACGTGCCCGACACCGGCCCGCGCGACCTCGACCACCTCTACACCCCCGAGGCGACCGAGATGCTCAACATCCTGCGCCACCAGATCGAGATCGCGCAGGGCCGCGCCGCAGAGGAACCGGCGACCGCGCATCCCGCCCCGCCCCCCGGCGCGGCCGCCCGCGGCATGCACTGAGACAGGAGACCGGGTTGACCGACACCACCACCGCGCCCACCCCCGTCACCCGGCCCGAAGAGGCCGCACGCCCCTCGCTCGGCCGCCGCGTCGCCAGGGCGATGAGCAACCGCGCCGTGCTCGCCCCCGTGATCGCCACCCTCGTGCTGATCGCGCTCTGGGAGGCGCTCGTCTGGGTCAACGGCTGGCCCGACTACGTCATGGCCTCGCCCTCGGACCTCGTGCCGGCCTACGCGCAGTACTGGGACCGCTTCATCGTCATGGGCTGGCAGACGCTCTGGCGCACGGTGCTGGGCCTGCTGCTCGCTGTGATCGTGGGCGTGGCGCTCGGCATGGTCATGGGCTTCTCGCGCACCATGCGCGACGCGCTCTATCCCCTTCTGGTGGGCTTCAACGCGATCCCCAAGGCGACCGTGGTGCCCATCGTCGCGCTTATGTTCGTGGGCGCACACGACTTCAACACCGTGCTCATCGCCTTCATGATCTCCTTCTTCCCGATCGCCGTCTCGGTCTCGATCGGCCTCTCGACGCTCGAGCCCGAGTACCGCGACATCCTGCGCAGCCTCGGCGCCTCGCAATCCACAATCTTCTGGAAGATCGCGCTGCCCAAGACGCTGCCGGAGTTCTTCGGCGCGCTGAAGGTCGCCGTGACGCTCGCCTTCATCGGCACCAACCTGATGGAGATCGTCTCGCCCCACGGCCGCGGGCTGGGCGCGCTCTTCGATTCGGGCAAGACGAATTCCGACTATCCGCTGATGTTCGCCGTGCTCATCGCGCTCGCGCTGCTCGGCATCCTGCTCTATTATGTCGTCATCGTGCTGGAAAAGACCTTCGCCGGCTGGGCAGATCGCAGCCCCGGGTGAAGGCACCGGGCCCCGCGGCACCCCGCCTCTTGCCAAAGCGGCGGCGGAAATGCAGGATTTCAGGCGGCGCCCGAACTGCCGGCCCCTTCTACGCCGCCTCGAAGGGGAGCGCCCCGGCCAACGGGTATCGCGGCGATGCTGACCTGACATGCGCACAGCCTTCCTGCTCAACGGCACCCCCGTCGAGACACGCACCGCTCCGACCGAAACCCTGCTCGACTGGCTGCGCGACGCCCGCGGCCTCACCGGCACCAAGGAGGGCTGCAACGAGGGCGACTGCGGCGCCTGCACCGTCGTCGTCACCGACGCAGAGCACGGCGCGCGCGCGCTCAACGCCTGCATCCTTTTCATGCCCCAGCTACACGGTCGCGCGGTGCGCACCGTCGAGGGCCTGGGCGATGCGGGCGCCCCCCACCCCGCGCAGGACGCCATGGTCGCCCATCACGGCAGCCAGTGCGGCTTCTGCACGCCCGGCATCATGGCCGCCATGGCCGCCGCGCACGCGCAGGGCCGCACGGACCACACCGATGCGCTCGCAGGCAACCTTTGCCGCTGCACGGGCTACGCGCCGATCCTGAAGGCCGCGCAAGCCATCGAAACCGCGCCCCGGCCTGCATGGGTCGCGGCCGACCGCGCCGCGCTCGACACCCACCGGTCCTTCCTCTTGCCCGAAATACCCTCGGGGGGTGAGGCGGCGCAGCCGCCGAGGGGGGCAGACAGCCCCCCTGGCCCCGCCTGCATCCTGCCCGAGAGCTCCGATCAGCTCGCCGCGTGGTACGCCGCGCACCCCGACGCCACGCTGATCGGCGGCGCCACGGACGTCGGGCTCTGGGTGACGAAGGACCTGCGACGGCTCGGGCCGGTGGCCTTCCTGCACCGCTGCCGCGACCTGCAGAAGATCGAGGTGGGCGCGCGCGAGATCCGCATCGGCGCCGCCGTCACCCTCGACCGGGTCCGCGCGCTGATGGCAGAGCATCACCCCTCCTTCGCCGAGCTTCTCCGGCGCTACGGCTCGGCGCAGGTGCGCGCGGCGGCGACACTCGGGGGCAACATCGCCAACGGCTCGCCCATCGGCGACAGCCCGCCGCCGCTCATCGCGCTGGGCGCCCAGCTTCACCTGCGCCATGCCAGGACCCGGCGCAGCCTGCCGCTCGAGGACTTCTTCCTCGATTACGGCCGGCAGGACCGCGCGCCCGGCGAATTCGTCGAGGCGGTGACGATCCCGCGGCAGCCCGACCGGCTGCGCGTCTGGAAGGTCTCCAAGCGCTTCGACCAGGACATCTCGGCGGTCTGCGGCGCCTTCGACCTGACGGTCGAGGACGGCCGCATCGTCGCGGCGCGCATCGCCTTCGGCGGCATGGCCGCCACGCCGAAGCGCGCCCGCGCGGTGGAGGCCGCGCTCGTCGGCCGCCCTCTCACGTCCGAGGGCGTCGCCGCCGCCGATGCCGCCTGGACGGAGGACTTCCGCCCGATCTCGGACATGCGCGCCTCGGCGGACTACCGGCTGCAGGTCGCCCGCAACCTGCTCATCCGCTACGCGCTCGACCACGCCGGGGCGCTGACCAGCGTGCTGGAGGTGCGCCCGTGACCGTCGCGAAGCCCGTGCCCCACGACGCAGCCCACCGCCATGTCGACGGCACCGCGCGCTACGTCGACGACATTCCGGTGCCCGCGGGCACGCTGCACCTGTGCTTCGGCACGAGCACGGTGGCGAGGGGCCGCGTGACCGCCATGGACCTCGGCCCGGTGCGTGCCGCCGAGGGCGTGGTCGCCGTGCTGTCGGCCGACGATCTGCCCTTCGACAGTGACGTGGCCCCCGTCGCCCATGACGAGCCGCTCCTCTCGGACGGCACGGTGCACTACGCCGGTCAGCCCCTCTTTATCGTCGTGGCCGAGAGCCACCTTCAGGCACGCAAGGCCGCGCGGCTGGGGCAGGTGAGCTACGAAGAGGAGCCCCCGATCCTCACGGTCGAGCAGGCGCTCGCCGCCGGGTCGCGCTTCGAGGAGGGGCCGCGCGTCTACGGTCGCGGCGACGTGGAGGCCGCGCTCGCCGCCGCGCCGCATTTCACCGAGGGCGAGATCGAGATCGGCGGGCAGGAGCACTTCTACCTCGAGGGGCAGGCGGCGCTGGCGCTGCCGCAGGAAGGCGGCGACATGATCGTGCACGCCTCGTCCCAGCATCCGACCGAGATCCAGCACAAGGTCGCCGACGCGCTCGGCCTGCCGATGCATGCCGTCCGCGTCGAGGTGCGGCGCATGGGCGGCGGCTTTGGCGGCAAGGAGAGCCAGGGCAACGCGCTTGCGGTGGCCTGCGCACTGGCCGCTCGCGCCACGGGGCGCCCCTGCAAGATGCGCTACGATCGCGACGACGACTTCATCATCACCGGCAAGCGCCATCCCTTCGTCATCCGCTACCGCGCGGGCCACGACGCCGAAGGCCGTCTGCTGGCGGTGGATTTCGTGCAATACGCGCTCTGCGGCTGGTCGCAGGACCTGAGCCTCGCGGTTGCGGACCGGGCTATGCTGCACGCCGACAACGCCTATTTCATCCCGGCCGTGCGGATCGAGAGCCACCGGCTGCGCACCAATCACCAGTCGCATACCGCCTTCCGCGGCTTCGGCGGGCCGCAGGGCATGGTGGGCATCGAGCGGGTGCTGGATCACGTCGCCCACCGGGTGGGCCGCGACCCGGTCGCGGTGCGCCGGCTGAATTACTACGCGGAGGCGGAGGAAGGGGGGCCGTCGGCCCCCCTCGGCGGCTTTGCCGCCTCACCCCCCGAGGGTATTTCAGGCAAGAGGAAGGACCTGCGGGAGCGCCGCGTGACGCCCTACGGGCAGGTCGTGGAGGATTTCATCCTGGGCGCGATGACGGAGCGCCTGCTGGAGACCAGCGGGTATGCGGCGCGGCGGGCAGCGGTCGCGGCGTGGAATGCGGAAAACACGGTGATCCGGCGGGGGCTTGCCATGACGCCGGTGAAGTTCGGCATCTCCTTCACGCTGACCCATCTCAACCAGGCGGGTGCGCTGGTGCATGTCTACCAGGACGGCTCGGTCTCTCTGAACCACGGCGGGACCGAGATGGGGCAGGGCCTGTTCCAGAAGGTGGCGCAGGTGGCCGCCCAGGTCTTCGGCCTGCCGATGGCGGCGGTGCGGATCACCGCGACGGACACGGCCAAGGTGCCCAACACCTCTGCCACCGCGGCATCCTCCGGGTCGGACCTGAACGGCATGGCGGTGCGGCTGGCCTGCGAGGAGATCGCGGGGCGGATGGCCGGATTCCTTGCCGAGCGGCATCAGGCGAAGCCCGCCGAGGTGCGGTTTCGCGACGGGCGCGTCGAGGTGGGCGCGGAGAGCTACACCTTCGCCGAGGCGGCGAAGGCCTGCTGGATGGGGCGCGTGAGCCTGTCGGCCACGGGCTACTACCGCACGCCGGGCATCTCCTGGGACCGGATCAAGGGCGAGGGGCGGCCCTTCTTCTACTTCGCATATGGTGCGGCGGTGAGCGAGGTGGCCGTGGACACGCTGACCGGCGAATACCGTATCCTGCGTGCCGACATCCTGCACGATGCGGGCGCCAGCCTGAACCCGGCGATCGACCGCGGGCAGGTCGAGGGCGGCTATGTGCAGGGAGCGGGCTGGCTCACGACGGAGGAGCTCGTCTGGGACGGGGAGGGGCGGCTCCGGACACATGCGCCCTCGACCTACAAGATTCCCGCCGCCTCGGATGCGCCTGCCGTGTTCAACGTGGATTTCTGGAAAGGAGAAAACCGGGCGGAGACGATCCATCGCTCGAAGGCGGTGGGCGAGCCGCCGCTGATGCTTGGGATTTCCGTGCTGATGGCGCTGTCGGACGCTGTGGCGTCCTGCGGGCCGGGCTATCCCGCGCTTGACGCCCCTGCCACGCCCGAGCGGGTCCTGGCCGCCATCGCGCGGGTTCGGGCGGGATGAGCGGGGCGGCCGGCGGCGCGGCGCGGTCCCTGCCCTTCGACCGCGCGGCGCTTGCCCGCGCCGTGGCGCGGAAGGGGCGGGTCGTGCGCGTGGCAGTGATCCAGACGCGCGGGTCGGTCCCGCGCGAGGCCGGCGCGGCGATGCTGGTCTGGGACGGCGGACAGGAGGGGACCATCGGCGGCGGCGCGCTGGAATGGGAGGCGGCCGCTCGGGCGCGCGAGTGCCTTGGCCGCGGACGCGATGCGGTGGGGGCGATGCCGCTCGGCCCGGCGCTGGGTCAGTGCTGCGGCGGGGCCGTGCGGCTGCTGTGGGAGGTCTATGACGCCGACCGCCTTGCGCAGGTGCCTGAACGGGGCCGCTACGCGCGCCCGCTGCCCGGCACAGATGGCGCCACCCTTGTCGAGGAGGTCACGCCGGAGGGCCGCGCGCTCTGGATCTGGGGCGCGGGGCATGTGGGCCGCGCGCTGATCGGGGTGCTGGCGCCGCTGCCGGGCCTTTCGCTCACCTGGGCGGACACGGATGCGGCACGGTTTCCTCAGACGGTGCCGGATGGCGTTCGCGTCGTGCCGGCGCGCGATCTGCCGCATCTTGCGGGCCATGCGCCGGAGGCGGCGGAGCACCTGATCCTGACCTACAGCCACGACATTGACCTTGCGCTCTGCGATGCGCTTTTGCGGAGGGGCTTCATCGCCTGCGGAGTGATCGGCTCCGCCACGAAACGGGCACGCTTCCGCTCTCGTCTTCTGAAGATGGGCCACGCGGAAGCCGCGGTGTCGCGACTCCGCTGCCCGATCGGGGATCCGGGCCTTGGCAAGCACCCGCAGGCCATCGCGGTGGGCGTTGCGGCTGAGATTCTGCGCGGCTCGGGATAGCCCCGGGGTCGGCGGACGAAGCCCGCGCCCGATGGCGCGGCGGGCCGGCCTGTCCGGGTTTCCGCCGCGCGTGGCACGGGGGGCGGCAGATTCGATGCAGCCGCGCGCGAATCGGGGTGACGGCGACGTTCCTTTTCCCCCAGTGCGTTCCGGATGGTCGGCAAGGCACTGCTGCGCAGGCCCCATGCGTGAGGCCGCGGCCTCTGCCGCCAGGCTGGGGCACGGCCCGTGTCCTGCGCCCCTGCCTGCTGGCCACGCTCCGGGCGCTCTTGCCCGCCCTGGGTGCGCCGGGATCGCGGCCCGGCACGGCTTCTGCGTCCGCCCGCCGGATGTGCTGGCACAGGAGCTGCTCGACTGGATCGAGCGTGCGACCGAGCGCCATGTGAGCCGGACGCGGAGCGAGCCGCCGCTGATCCCGGTCTGCGGCAAGGGCGACGCGCCGGAGTGCCCCCGCGCGGCACGCGGATCCAGCCGGGCGCGGGCGGGCTTTGCGACGGCGAGGCGCGGGTGATCTGCCTGGTCGCGCCGTGGACCGCCAGAGAGGTCTGGCAGCGCTCCAACCTGCCCGAGGAGTCGGCGATGTGCAGTTGCCGAACCGCCCCCGGGAGTGCCGCTTCCCCGGCGAGTGGACTGCGCCTGCACCTTTCACGACGCCCGGCTGCAGGAGCAGCACGCACGACTGCGACTGGCTGGCGATCCGCTTCTGGTCGGAATGCGGGAACGGGCCGCATCCGTGACCGCGTGCGCCTGCGCGCTAGACTGACTGTCATGCGAATCCTCTTCGCCCTTACCGTCGCAGCGCTTGTGATCCTGGGGCACGTCGGGCTCTGGACCTCGGACCGTGTGCCGGCGGAGCTCAAGGCCGACCTCACCCGGATCAATGCCACCGCCTGGGCCGTCGTGCTGCTGCCCGCGGGGGCAGTCGCGCTCTGGCTGCGTGCGCAGCGCCGCCGAGGGCGCGAACGCCGGGAAACCGACGGCAGGGAGTGAGGCATGCACCTCTCCAGGCGCCCGACCCGCCAAGGGACCGCTCGCACGCGAAGATCCTGGTGCGCCGGGAGGTGGCCCGTGCTTTCGTGGATTTCGCCGCCGCGCGCTGCGTCACGGTCGGCTCGGTCCTGTTCTTCTGGTACAGCAGCGGGACGGCGGCGATCCGGATCATGACCGTGGGCCCGGTGTGCTTCATGGCCAAGCCCACCATCCGCGCGGTGCGCGAGCTGCACGAGCCGGCGATCGGCGACGCGGCCGACCTCGCACAGCGCCTGAGCGGCGCTTGACCCGCCCCGCGCGCTCCGTCTAGGGGCGGCGCGTGCCGACCGGAGACGCCGATGCCGCAGAGCCTGACCCTTGCCGCCGCGCAGTTCGCGAGCCACATCGGCGATCTCGACGCCAATTTCGAGACGCATCACGCCTGGGTGACAGAGGCCCAGGCGTCGGGTGCCGACGTGCTGGTATTCCCGGAACTCAGCCTTGTGGGCCACTACGGGGCCGAGCGTCTGCTCGACGTCACGATGAAGCGCAACGACCCGCGGCTGCTGGCGCTGTCGCGAGCGGCGGGCGAGACGATCCTGATCGTGGGCTTCATCGAGGAAGGGCCGGCGGCGCAATTCTACAACGCCGCCGGCGTCTACAAGGCCGGGCGCTGCATCTACCTGCACCGCAAGATCAACCTGCCCTCCTACGGCAAGCTGATCGAGACGAAATACTACGCGCAGGGCCGCTTCGTGGACACCCACGCCATCGCCGAGGACTGGCGCCTCGGACTCCTGATCTGCGCCGACCTGTGGAACCCGGCGCTGGTGCACCTGGCCTTCTTGCATGGCGCGACGCTGCTGGTCTCGCCGATCTCCTCGGGGGTCGAGGCGGTAGGCGACGGCTTCGACAACCCCGCGGGCTGGGCGGCGACGATGCATTTCTACTCGATGATGTACGGCGCTCCCTCGGTCATGGTGAACCGCGTGGGGCCGGAGCAGGACCTGAGCTTCTGGGGCGGCTCGCGCATCCTGGGCCCTTTCGGAGAGCCGCTGGCGGTGGCAGGCACGGAGCCCGAGCTGATCGCGGCGTCGGTGGACTATGCCGCGGTGCGGCGGGCGCGGGCCCTGCTGCCCACCGTGCGCGACAGCAACATCGGGCTGGTGGAGCGCGAGATGAACCGGCTGGTCGACCGGCTGGGCGTGCCCGACATGATCCGCGACGACGGTTGAGGCCTGCGCGCGGGCGATTTTTCGATCGAAAAATCGCCGCCCCGTCAACACGCTCCCGCATCCTGTTGCCGCGGCCCGAAAATTCTTCGATCGAAGAATTTTCCGGGCTGGCCGGCCCGCCGGGGGCGGCCTCTTCCCCCCGCGGGCGCGATCGGCTATCCCGCGCGCGATCCGAGGCCCAAGGAACGCGCAAGATGAAATTCACCCTCTCCTGGCTCAGGGACCATCTGGACACGATCGCCACGGTCGACGAGATCGCCGAGGCGCTGACCGATCTGGGCCTCGAGGTCGAGGAGGTCTTCGACCCCGCGAAGCGGCTTGCGGGCTTCACCCTGGGCAAGGTCCTTCGGGCCGATCCGCACCCCGACGCCGACCGCCTGCGCGTCTGCCGCGTCGAGACCGACCAGGGCGAGAAGCAGATCATCTGCGGCGCGCCCAATGCGCGCGAGGGGATCATCGCGGTGATCGCGCATCCGGGAGCCTACATCCCCGGCCTCGACACGACGATCCAGGTGGGCAGGATCCGCGGCGTCGAGAGCCAGGGCATGATGTGCTCCGAGCGCGAGATGGAACTGTCGGACGAACACGACGGCATCATCGAGCTGCCCTCCGGTGAGGTTGGCGAACGCTTCGTCGACTGGCTGGCCGCACACGACCCGGCCAAGGTCGATCCGGTGATCGAGATCGCGATTACCCCGAACCGGCCCGACGCGCTGGGCGTGCGCGGCATCGCGCGCGACCTCGCCGCCCGCGGCCTCGGCACGCTGAAGCCGCAGGAGTCGACGCCGGTTCCCGGCGCCTTTCCCAGCCCCATCGACGTGGCCATCGACGCCGACACGCGCGACGGCTGCCCGGTCTTTGCCGGCCGGGTGATCCGGGGCGTCACCAACGGCCCCTCGCCGCAATGGCTACAGGACCGGCTGCGCGCCATCGGGCTGCGCCCGATCTCGGTGCTGGTGGACATCACCAACTATTTCACCTTCGACCGGAACCGCCCGCTGCATGTCTTCGACGCGGGCAAGGTGGCAGGCAACCTGCGCATTCATCGCGCCGCGGGCGGCGAGGAGCTGCTGGCGCTGGATGAAAAGACCTATCGCTTCCCGAAGGGCGCCATCGTCATCTCCGACGACACCGGTCCCGAAAGCATCGCGGGCATCATGGGCGGCGATCCCACGGGCGTCACCGAGGCAACGACCGAGGTTTTCCTCGAAAGCGCCTACTGGGACACCGTGCAGATCGCGCTGACCGGCCGCGCGCTCAAAATCAACTCTGACGCCCGCTACCGGTTCGAGCGCGGTGTCGACCCCGCCTATACCGTCAATGGGCTCGAGGACGCGACGCGCATGATCCTGGACCTCTGCGGCGGCGAACCGTCGGAGATCGTCGTCGCAGGTGGCGTGCCCGACCATTCCCGTGCCTACCGGCTGGACCCGGCGCGCGTCCGTTCGCTGGTGGGCATGGATCTGCCCGAGTGGCAGCAGCGCCAGACCCTGACCGCGCTGGGCTTCCGCCTCGACGGCGACATGGCGCATGTCCCGTCCTGGCGGCCCGACGTGATGGGGGAGGCGGACCTGGTGGAGGAAGTGGCGCGCATCGCCAGCCTCACGAAACTGCAGGGCAGGCCGCTGCCACGGCCGACCAAGGGCGTGACCGGCCCGGTGCTGACGCCGCTGCAGCGCCGCGAACAGGCCGCGCGCCGGGCGCTGGCCGCCTCCGGCTTCAACGAGTGCGTCACATACAGCTTCGTCGCCGGCCCCGCGGCCGCGCTTTTCGGCGGCGACGACCGGCTTTTGCTGGAGAACCCGATCAGCTCCGAGATGACGCACATGCGCCCCGACGTGCTGCCGGGCCTCCTGCAGGCGGCGGCCCGCAACCAGGCGCGCGGCTTCCCGGACCTCGCCCTCTTCGAGATCGGGCCGGCGTTCCACGGCCCCGAGCCCGGCGAGCAGCACCTGCAGGTTGCGGGCCTCATGGTGGGCCGCGCGGTGCCGCGCAACGTGCACGGGCCGGCGCGCGACGCCGACGCCTTCGACGCGAAGGCCGCGGCCGAGGCGGTGCTCGCCGCGCTGGGCGCGCCCGCGGGCGTGCAGGTCCTGCGCGGCGGGGCGGAGTGGTGGCACCCGGGCCGGCACGGTCGATTCTGCCTCGGGCCGAAAAAAACGCTGGGCACTTTCGGCGAGCTGCACCCGCGCGTGCTGCAGGCGCTCGACGTGAAGGGGCCGGCGGTGGCCTTCACGCTCTGGCCCGAGGAAATTCCGGCGCCGCGCCGCGCGGGCGCCGCGCGCCCGGCGCTGGCAGCCTCCGACCTGCAGGTGGTGGAACGCGATTTCGCCTTCGTGGTTGACGCGGAGGTGGAAGCCGCCGCCCTCGTCAATGCCGCGCGGGGCGCCGACAAGGCGTTGATCGACACGGTCGAAGTGTTCGACGAGTTCTCCGGCAGCAGCCTGGGCGAGGGGCGCAAGTCGCTGGCGCTGGCCGTGCGGCTGCAGCCGCGCGACAAGACCCTGACGGAGGCCGAGATCGAGGCCGTGTCGGGCCGGATCGTCGACAAGGTCCGCGCGGCGACGGGCGCCGAACTCCGGGGCTGACAGCCCGCGTCCTTGCGCCCGGTCAAGGTGCGGGTCTGCCGCCCGTGCCATGGTGCATGGTGTGGCGGGGCGACGATGGAGGAACGGATGTTCGAGGATCGCGAGCAGGCAGGCGAGCAACTGGCCGATCGCGTCGTGGCAGAGCGCCCGGCGCGCCCTGTGGTGCTTGCCCTGCCGCGGGGCGGCGTGCCGGTCGCGGCGGTCGTGGCACAAAGGCTGGGCGCGCCGCTCGACCTTCTGCTGGTGCGCAAACTGGGCTTGCCGGGGCACGAGGAGCTTGCCGCCGGCGCCCTGGTGGACGGCGACCCGCCGCAGGCGGTCTACAACCCCGAAGTGCTGGCGATGGCCGGCCTCGACGAACGCGACTTCGCCGGCCAGATCGTCGACAAGACGCGCGAGATCGCGGAGCGCCGCGACCGCTGGATGTCGGGCCGCCCGCCGGTGGAACTCGCCGGGCGCACGGCCATCGTGGTGGACGACGGCATCGCCACGGGCGCCACGATGCGGGCGGCCCTGCGCGGGCTCCGCGCGCGCAGCCCGGAAGCGGTGTGGCTTGCCGTGCCGGTGGCGCCGCCCGACACGCTGGCGCGCCTCGCGCACGAGGCCGACAACGTCATCTGCCTGTCACGGCCGCAGGCCTTCCAGGCCGTGGGCTTCCACTATCGCCGCTTCGACCAGGTGAGCGAGGCGGAGGTGTCGCGGATACTCGCCCGTTTCGACGACCCCGACAGGAGACCCGAATGAGCCTGAC
Organism: Rhodosalinus sp.; assembly: GCF_046542825.1. Taxonomy (GTDB): domain Bacteria; phylum Pseudomonadota; class Alphaproteobacteria; order Rhodobacterales; family Rhodobacteraceae; genus Rhodosalinus. The sequence goes on from NZ_JBKHAQ010000001.1 coordinate 96,050, forward strand.
AGTCTATCTCGCCGGAGAGATCCATTCCGACTGGCGCGACGATGTGGAGCGAGCCGCCGATGGCCTCGGCCTGCGCTTCACCGCGCCGGTCACCGATCACGCCGCCAGCGACGACTGCGGCGTGGCGATCCTGGGCGCGGAAGAGGACAAGTTCTGGCACGACCGCAAGGGCGCGCTGCTCAACGCCATCCGCACCCGCACCGCGCTCGAGGAGGCGGATGTCGTCGTCGTGCGCTTCGGGGAAAAATACAAGCAATGGAACGCGGCCTTCGACGCGGGCTACGCCGCGGCGCTGGGCCGTCCGCTGATCACCCTGCACCCGCCCGAGCACGACCACGCCCTCAAGGAGGTGGACGCCGCCGCAAACGCCGTCGCCCGCACGCCTGAAGAGGTCGCGCGGATCCTGCGATACGTCGTCGATGGCCGCCTGCCGTGACGTGACGCCGGGCTGCCCCCCCTTTCAATGGTCCCGAAATACCCCGGGGGTGAGGCCCGGAACGGGCCGAGGGGGCAGCGCCCCCTCCGCCGGTCCTTCACCCCTCGCGCGGCGGGATGTTCAACGCCCGTTGCACCGCGGGACGCGCGAGGAAACGGTTCAGGTAGCTCATCGTGCGGGGATGATCCTGCCAGCCGACCATCTCCTTCGCGCCGTAGAAGTCGAGCGCGCGCAGCCATGGCGCCAGCGCCATGTCGGCGATGGAATAGTCGCCGGCGATCCAGTCGCGCCCGTCGCCCAGCGCGGTCTCGACCACGCCCAGCAGGCGCTTCGTCTCGCCGATGTAGCGCGCGCGCGGGATCGGGTCCGCGACTTCGGAGCCCTTGAACTTCACGAAGAAGCCGAGTTGTCCGAACATCGGCCCCGGACCGCCCATCTGGAACATCAGCCACTGCAGCGCCTCGTATCGGGGCGCGCCGCCCGCGGGCAGGAACTGCCCGGTCTTGTCCGCAAGGTAGATCAGGATCGCGCCGGATTCGAAGAGACCGAGGGGCCGCCCGCCCGGCCCGTCGGGGTCGACGATCGCGGGGA
>NZ_JBKHAQ010000094.1:0-10589 GCF_046542825.1 Rhodosalinus sp.
CGGCGGCCTGCGTCGATCATGCCGCCGCGGGGCTCCTGCCTGGGGCGCCCGGTCTCGCCCACCTCCTCGAAAAGCTTGCGTTTCCCGGTCATGCGCGCCTCCCGTCTGCGGGGCGATACCTATGCGAGCGCGCGCGGAGCGGCAAGCTCAGGGCGTGCGGTCGCGGTGCCGCACCAGTTGCCGCAGAACGCCGTGAAAGATCCGCACGTCGGCCTTCGTCAGCGGCATCCGGGACCAGAGGTTGCGCAGGGTGCGGCGCATGCTCCCGGCCTTGTGCTCGGGAAAGAAGAAGCCGGCCTCTGTCAGGCGTTCCTCGTAATGATCCGCCAGCCGCTCGACCTCGCCCGCCTCGGCCCAGCCGTCGGGGCCGGCCGCGATGGTTTCGTGCGTCACCTCCGCCGACTGGCGGCGCCACTCGTAGGCGGTGAGCAGCACGCATTGCGCGAGGTTGAGGCTGGGGAACTCCGGGTTCACCGGCACTGTGACGATGGTGTTGGCGCGCGCGATGTCGTCGTTCTCGAGCCCCGCGCGCTCGGGTCCGAAGAGCACCGCGATGCGCTCGCCGTTGGCCAGGCGCCGGGCGGCATCGGCCATCGCGCGCTCGGGGCTAAGGACGGGCGTCGTCATGCCGCGCGGCCGCGCCGTGGTGGCGTAGACATGGGTGGCATCCGCGACGGCGGCTGCGGTGTCGTCGAAGACCTCTGCCGCGTCCAGCAGCCGCCCCGCTCCGCTTGCCATGGCCACGGCCGCAGGGTTCGGCCAGCCGTCACGCGGCGCCACAAGCCGCATCCGGCCCAGGCCGAAATTCCACATGCCCCGCGCCGCGGCGCCGATGTTCTCGCCCATCTGCGGGCGGACAAGGACGAAGACGGGTTCGCGGATCATGCCACGTTGCCTCTGGATTGCCGGAAGGCCGCAGACCGAAGATTTTTCGACCGAAAAATCTTCTGCCGGACGGGAAAGTGCGCCTGCGATTTTTCGATCGAAAAATCGCAGACTTGGACTCACTCGGTGACGGTCACGCGGCTCATGGCGTCGGGCCGGCCGATCACCGCGCCGTTGCGGCCCTCGCCGCGTTTGATCGCGTCCACCACCTCCATGCCCTCGGTCACGCGGCCCACGACGGTGTATTGCCCGTTCAGATGGGTCGCGGGTGCGAACATGATGAAGAACTGCGAGTTGGCGCTGTCCGGGCTGGCAGAGCGCGCCATGCCGATCACGCCGCGCTCGAAGGGCACGTCGGAGAACTCGGCCGGCAGGTCCGGCAGGTCCGAGCCGCCCGTGCCGGCACGGGCCATGTCGCCGCCCTCCAGCCGGCCGAATTCCACATCGCCGGTCTGGGCCATGAAGCCGTCGATCACGCGATGGAACACGACGCCGTCGTAGGCGCCCGCTTCGGCCAGCGCGGTGATGCGCTCGACATGTTCCGGCGCGACCTCCTCCAGCAGGTCGATGCGGACGGTGCCCTGCGCCTCGCCCTCGATCTCGATCTCGAGACCCGTGGCGAAGGCGGGGCCGGCCGCGAGCAGCGCGGTTGCGAGAAGCAGTTTACGCATCGGCGGCCACCTTCACGCTGATCATCCGGTCGGGGCTGGCGGGCGGCTCGCCGCGGGTGATGGCGTCCACGTGTTCCATGCCGCCGATCACCCGGCCATAGACCGTGTACTGCCCGTTCAGGAAATGGTTGTCCTTGAAGTTGATGAAGAACTGCGAGTTGGCGCTGTTCGGGTTCTGCGACCGCGCGGCGCCCAGCGTGCCGCGGTCGTGCGGGATGCGCGAGAACTCGGCCGGCAGGTCCGGCAGGTCCGAGCCGCCGGTGCCCGCGCGCCGCGGGTTCCAGCCGTCTTCCATGTCGCCGTGCTCGACATCGCCGGTCTGCGCCATGAAGCCGTCGATCACCCGGTGGAAGGCCACGTTGTCGTAGGCGCCGGCGCGGGCGAGCGTCTTCATCCGCTCGACATGCTGCGGGGCGATATCGGGCATCAGCTCGATCGTCACGGTACCGTCCTTCAGCTCCATCAGGATGGTGTTATCGGGGTCGCGGATCTCGGCCATGCGGCGCTCCTGTGGGTCGGTGTGCGGGACCCTGTTACCGTGGCGCGCGCGTATGCGGCAAGCCCCGGAACGCCCGCGGATTGACCCCGCCCGCGCTTGCGGGGAAAAGGCGTGCAGCCCGCAGGAGGCGCGAAGGGACGAGGGCATGGACTGGAAAACGCTGGACGACATGGAACTGGGCGGCCGCCGGGTGCTGCTGCGGGTGGACATCAACGTGCCTGTCCAGGACGGACGGGTGACCGACGCCACCCGGATCGAGCGCATCGCGCCCACCGTGCAGGACATCCTGGACCGCGGCGGGCGGCCCATCCTGCTGGCGCATTTCGACAGGCCCAAGGGGCGCCGCGTGCCCGAGATGTCGCTGGAGCCCTTGGTGCCCGCGCTGCAGGCCGCCTTCGGCGCGCGGGTGCATTTCGCGCCCGACTGCACGGGTCCGGCGGCGGAAGCGGCGGCAGCGGCGCTGCCGGAGGGCGCGGTGCTGCTGCTGGAAAACACACGCTTCGAGCCGGGAGAGGAGTCGAACGATCCCGAGCTCGCCCGCGGCTTCGCCCGGCTGGGCGAGGTCTACTGCAACGACGCCTTCTCGGCCGCGCATCGCGCCCATGCCTCGACCGAAGGCATTGCGCACCTGCTTCCGGCCTGCGCCGGTCGGCTGATGCAGGCAGAACTTCGCGCGCTCGAACGGGCGCTGGGCGACCCCGACCGCCCGGTGATGGCGGTGGTGGGCGGCGCCAAGGTCTCCACCAAGATCGATCTGCTGCGCAATCTGGTCGAGCAGATGGACATGCTGGTGATCGGCGGCGGCATGGCAAACACCTTTCTCTATGCAGCCGGCTTCGGCATCGGCCGCTCGCTGGCCGAGCGTGACCTCGAGCAGACCGCGCGCGCCATCGCCGCCCGCGCGACCGAGACGGGTTGCGAGTTGCTGCTGCCGCGCGACGCCGTCATCGCGCGCGAACTGGCCGCGAATGCCCCCAACGAGGTCTGCCGGGTCGAGGACTGCCCGGAGGACGCGATGATTCTCGACGCAGGTCCAGAGAGCGTTGCGAATGTGATGCAGGCGCTGGAGCGCGCGCGCACGCTGATCTGGAACGGACCGCTGGGCGCCTTCGAGTATCCGCCCTTCGACGCGGCGACCAATGCCTGCGCGGCCCACGCCGCGGAACTGACGCGGCAGGGGCGGCTCGTGTCGGTCGCGGGCGGCGGCGACACCGTGGCGGCGCTGAACAAGTCGGGAGCCGCGGAGGCCTTCAGCTACATCTCGACCGCCGGAGGCGCCTTTCTGGAGTGGATGGAGGGCAGGACGCTGCCCGGTGTCGCCGCCCTGCGCGGCGATTGACGCCGGGGCGATTGCAACGTCCCGCGCGCTTGCCTAGAAGCGGGGCGGAGCGATCAGTGGAAGCGAGGGACCCGATGCCGACCGACGACCAGATCCGCCAGATGACCTCCGGGCCGGGTTTCATCGCCGCGCTCGACCAGTCGGGCGGCTCCACGCCCGGCGCGCTGAGCCTCTACGGCGTTTCCGAGGATCGCTATGCGTCCGAGGAAGAGATGTTCGACCTCGTGCATGAGATGCGGTCGCGCATCGTGCGGTCGCCCGCCTTCACCGGCGACAAGGTGATCGGGGCCATCCTTTTCGAGAAGACGATGGAGCGCGACTTCGCCGGCGTGCCGGCGGCGCAGTATCTCTGGGAGAAGAAGGGCGTCGTGCCCTTCCTCAAGATCGACAAGGGGCTGGATGACGAGGACAACGGCGTGCGGCTGATGAAGCCCAACCCCGACCTCGACGCGCTGCTCGACCGGGCGGTGGATCACGGCATCTTCGGCACCAAGGAGCGCTCGGTCATCAATGCGGCCTCTCCCTCCGGCATCAAGGCGGTCGTGGACCAGCAGTTCGAGGTGGCGCGACGGGTGCTTGCCAAGGGCCTCGTGCCGATCGTCGAGCCCGAGGTGACCATCACGATCGAGGACAAGGGCGATGCGGAGCGCCTGTTGCTCGAGACGCTCCATACCTACCTCGACGCGCTGCCCGAGGGGCAGAAGGTCATCCTGAAGCTGTCGTTGCCGTCGATGCCGAACTTCTACGCACCGCTCGTCGTGCACGATCGGGTGATGCGGGTGGTTGCGCTGTCGGGCGGTTACATGCGCGAGGAAGCCTGCAAGCTGCTCGCGCAGAACACCGGCATGATTGCCAGCTTCTCGCGCGCCCTGACAGAGGGGCTGACGGCCGATCAGGACGACGATGCCTTCGACCGCACCCTGAAAGAGGCCATCGACGCGATCTACGCCGCCTCGGTCGCCGGCTGAGGCGGACACAGGCAAGCCCGTAGTCCTGCGGTCCGGTCGCGTCTCGCGCGGTCCCTCGATCGACGCCAGGAAACGCGGCGCAGGTTCCGCCTCACCCCTGCGCCAGGCGGCCCAGGATGGCGCCCTCGTCGAGCCCTGCGACCGCCCCCGGCATCAGACCGCGCGGCGCGCCCAGGCGGCTTTGCGCATAGCCCGCGGCCACGGCTTCGGGCGCGGTGCGGATCAGCATTGAAGCGGCGAAAAGGCTGCCCAGGCTTTCCGCGAACCAGCGCGCCTCCGACTCGGGGGGCCGGTCCGGCCAGCGCGCGCGATGGGCGTCGAGCGCCGTGTCGTAGGCCGGCTCGCTGCCTTTCGCGGCGTCCAGTTCTGCATCGAGCGCCTCTGCTGCCAGCGGTTCCCTGGCCAGGGTGCGCAGGATGTCGAGGCAGATCACGTTGCCGGACCCCTCCCAGATGCCGTTGAGCGGCGCCTCGCGGTAGAGCATGGGCAACGGCGTGTCCTCGACGTAGCCCATGCCGCCCAGCACCTCCATCGCCTCGCCGATCACCGGCACCGCGCGCTTGTTCGAAACGTATTTCGCCAGCGCCACGGCGATGCGCGCCAGTGCCCGCTCGCCCTCGTCCGCGCCGTCGAAGGCGCGCGCCGCGCGCAGCCCGGCGGCCAGCGCCCCCTCCCAGTCGAGCGCGAGATCGGCAAGCACCGCGCGCATCAGCGGCTGGTCGATCAGCCGGCGCTGAAAGGCGCGCCGACCCTCGACCCACCAGAGCGCCTCGATCAGCGCGGCGCGCATCAATCCGGCAGGCGCCATCGCGGTGTCGAGCCGGGTGTGATGCACCATGCGGATGATGGTGCGCACCCCCTGCCCCTCCTCGCCCAGCAGATGGGCGACCGCGCCCTGATACTCGATCTCGGCCGAGGCGTTCGCGCGGTTGCCCAGCTTGTCCTTGAGCCGCTGCAGGCGTATCGCGTTGCGCCCGCCCTCGAGCCAGCGGGGCACGAGGAAACAGCTAAGCCCCCTGTCGGTCTGCGCCAGCGTCAGGAAACCGTCCGACATCGGCGCGGAACAGAACCACTTGTGCCCCGTCAGCCGCCACAGATCGCCGTCGCGTTCCGCCCGCGTGGTGTTGGCGCGCACGTCCGAGCCGCCCTGCTTCTCGGTCATCGCCATGCCCAGCGTCGCGGCGCGCTTTTCGCCAACCGGTGCCATGGCGGGATCGTAGGCGCGTGCGGTGAGCCTGGGCACCCAGGTCTCGGCCAGCGTTGGGTCGGCCTGAAGCGCGGGCACCCCGGCATAGGTCATCGTCAGCGGGCAGCAGACGCCCGGCTCCACCTGGCTCAGCAGATAGACCATCGCGGCATGGGTGACATGCCCGCCGGGCCGCCCCTCCCACGCGACGGCGGCATAGCCCGCCTGGGCGCCTGCCTGCATGAGATTGTGATAGCCCGGCGCGAAGCGCACCTCGTCCAGCCGTCGGCCGCCCCGGTCGAAGAGCACGAGGCGCGGCGCGTCGCGGCGCGCCTCCTCGCCGTCCGAACGGGCCTCTGCCGTGCCGAGACGGGCGGCGGCCTCCGCCAGCGCCGCCCCGTCGCCGCCCTGTTCGGCCACGGCCGCGCGCAGGGGCGCGTCGCCGCCCCAGAGGTCGGGCGGCGGCATCGGGCCGGGCTGGTTCTCGACGCTGTGGGTGGCAAGCCGGTCCTCGGGCGGCAGATTGGTCATGGCGGGCCTCCTCTCCCTGGCCAGCATAAGCGGTCGGGCCGATCCCGGAAAACCGTGACGTTGGGGATTCACAGTGCGAATCGCCTGTGCCATACTGCCCGATAGCGCCCCGTCAGAGGACGCAGCATGAGGCAGAGCATGATCCGCAAACGTCCCCAGCCCGCCTTCGGCGTGATCGCCTTCTTCGCCACGGCCTTCGGCCTTGGCCTCTATTTCGCCTTCGCCGCGGTGCAGGGCGATTACGGCCTCTTCCGCCGCGCGGAGGTGGAGCTGGAGGCCGCGCGGCTGACCAGCGAACTGGCAGCTCTGGAGACCGAGATCGCACGCTACGAGAATCTGACCCGCCGCCTGTCGGACGACCACCTCGACCTCGACCTGCTCGACGAGCGCGCGCGCGACGTGCTTGGCCTGATGCGCGCGGACGAGATCGTGATCCGATAAGGCCGCGCACAGCTTGCACCCAAGCGATCCAAGGGCCTGTCGGCACCCTCGAAAGCCGCGATGCCCGCGGGCTCTGCGCGCGCACCGCGCAGACGGCCGAACACCCTGCGGACCTCCCCGGGGTGGCGGCAGCAGGCCGCGCGCAAAGCCCCCTCGCCACCCGCCGGCGAATCCGCTAGAGAGTGGTTTAGCGTTGAACCATTCCCGTCCCCCGCGCGCAGGAGACCCGCATGGCCACCCGCAGACAGGCGAAGAAGCCGGCCGCCTCGACCGACGAGTTGAAGCATTACTACCGTGAAATGCTGCTCATCCGCCGCTTCGAGGAAAAGGCAGGACAGCTTTACGGCATGGGGCTGATCGGCGGCTTCTGCCACCTCTACATCGGGCAGGAGGCGGTCGTGGTCGGGCTGGAGGCCTGCGCCGAGGAGGGCGACAAGCGCATCACCGCCTACCGCGATCACGGCCACATGCTGGCCTGCGGCATGGACCCCAAGGGCGTGATGGCCGAGCTCACGGGCCGCGAGGGCGGCTTTTCGCGGGGCAAGGGCGGCTCGATGCACATGTTCAGCCGCGAAAAGCATTTCTACGGCGGCCACGGCATCGTGGGTGCGAACGTGCCCATCGGCGCGGGCCTTGCGTTCTCGGACCGCTACAAGGGCAACGATCGCGTCACCTTCACCTATTTCGGCGACGGCGCCGCGAACCAGGGCCAGGTGGCCGAGACCTACAACATGGCCGAGCTCTGGGACCTGCCGGTGATCTTCGTGATCGAGAACAACCAGTATGCCATGGGCACGAGCGTCAGGCGCGCCACCAAGTCGCCGGATTTCTGGGAACGGGGCGCCGCCTACGGCATCCCGGGCGAGGCGGTGGACGGGATGGACGTGCTGGCGGTGAAGGCGGCGGGCGAAAAGGCCGTGGCCCACGCGCGCGCCGGCAAGGGGCCCTACATCCTCGAGATGATGACCTACCGCTACCGCGGGCACTCGATGTCCGACCCCGCCAAGTACCGCACCCGCGAGGAAGTGCAGAAGATGCGCGAGGAACGCGATGCCATCCAGCAGGTGCGCGAGCGCCTGATCGAGGCCGGCGCGGCGGAGGACGACCTCAAGGCGATCGACAGGGAGATCAAGGAGATCGTGAACGAGGCCGCCGATTTCGCCCGCGAAAGCCCCGAGCCGGACGCCGCCGAGCTCTGGACCGACGTCTACACCGACGTCACGCCGCAGACCGCCTGAGGGAGCCCCCGCGCATGAGCACCGAGATCCTGATGCCCGCCCTGTCGCCCACGATGGAAGAGGGCAAGCTGGCGAAATGGCTGGTCAGGGAGGGCGACACCGTCGCCGCCGGCGACATCCTGGCCGAGATAGAGACCGACAAGGCCACGATGGAGTTCGAGGCGGTGGACGAGGGCACCGTCGCCCGGATCCTGGTGGCCGAGGGCACCGACGGCGTGAAGGTCAACACCCCCATCGCGATCATGGCCGGCGAGGACGAGTCGGTGGACGAGGTCGAGGCGCCGTCGAACGGCAGCGCGCTTGTGCCGAAGGACAAGGCGCAAAATTCCGAGGATCAGGCCGCGGCCGGGATGCAGCACCCCGCGCCCCCTGTCCCGGCCAGGGCGCGCGAGCCGGAAGTGCCCGAAGGCACCGAGTTCCGCCAGCAGACCGTGCGCGAGGCGCTGCGCGACGCCATGGCAGAGGAGATGCGCCGCGACGACACGGTCTTCGTCATGGGCGAGGAGGTGGCCGAGTATCAGGGCGCCTACAAGGTCACGCAGGGGCTGCTCGACGAGTTCGGCGCACGCCGCGTGATCGACACCCCGATCACCGAGCACGGCTTCGCGGGCCTGGGCGTGGGCGCGGCCTTTGGCGGCCTGCGGCCCATCGTCGAGTTCATGACCTGGAACTTCGCCATGCAGGCCATCGACCAGATCGTCAACTCGGCGGCCAAGACGCTTTACATGTCGGGCGGCCAGATGGGCTGCCCGATGGTCTTCCGCGGCCCCAACGGCGCCGCCGCCCGCGTGGCCGCCCAGCACAGCCAGGACTATGCCGCCTGGTATTCGCAGATCCCGGGCCTGAAGGTCGTGCAGCCCTATGCGGCCGACGACGCCAAGGGCCTGCTCAAGACCGCGATCCGCGACCCCAACCCTGTGATCTTCCTGGAAAACGAGATCCTCTACGGCAAGAGCTTCGACGTGCCGGTGATCGAGGATTTCACCGTGCCCCTGGGCCGCGCCCGGATCTGGCAGGAGGGGTCGGACGTGACCCTCGTGAGCTTCGGGATCGGCATGACCTATACCCTTGAAGCGGCCGGACGTCTGGCCGAAGACGGCATCTCGGCAGAGGTGATCGACCTGCGCACCCTGCGCCCGATGGACACCGCGACCGTGATCGAGAGCGTGAAGAAGACGAACCGCTGCGTCACCGTCGAAGAGGGCTGGCCGCAGGGCTCGATCGGCAATCACGTCTCGGCGGTGCTGATGGAACACGCCTTCGACTGGCTCGATGCCCCCGTGATCAACGTCACCGGCAAGGACGTGCCGATGCCCTATGCCGCCAATCTCGAGCGCATGGCGCTGGTCACCACCGACGAGGTGGTCGAGGCCGTGCGCCGCGTCACCTACCGCTGAGGGAGCGCGCGCGATGCCCACGGAAATCCTGATGCCCGCCCTCTCGCCCACGATGGAGGAGGGCCGCCTCGCCAAGTGGCTCGTGAAGGAGGGCGACACCGTCGCCTCCGGCGACCTGCTGGCCGAGATCGAGACCGACAAGGCGACGATGGAGTTCGAGGCGGTGGACGAAGGGACCATCGGCAAGCTGCTGGTGGCCGAGGGCACCGACGGGGTGAAGGTCAACACCCCCATCGCGCTGATGCTCGACGAGGGCGAAGGCGCGGCGGACCTGAAGGGCGCCGGCTCCTCCGCGCAGAAGGCAGAGGCTCCGACGCCCGAGACCACGAAGAAGGCGCAGGAAGAGCAGGAACCCGCAGCGGGCTACGGCCGCGCGCCCGAGCCGCAGGCGAAGGCCGCGCCGAAGCCCGCAGGCGAGATCCCCGGCGCCAAGGCCCCGCCCGCCCCGACGGACGCCGAGGGCAACCGTATCCTCGCCTCGCCCCTCGCCCGCCGCATCGCCGGGGCGCGCGGCATCGACCTTGCCCGGGTGACGGGCTCCGGGCCCAGGGGCCGCATCGTGCGCGCCGACGTGGAGAGCGCCGAACCGGCGAAAGCCGCGCCCGCCGCCGCGCGGGAACCGGCCGCCGCAGCCGGTGCCCCGACTGCCGCGCAGACTGCCGCGAAGACGCAGGCGATGCCCTCCGGCCCCACGGCCGAGCAGGTGGCGAAGATCTATGCCGACCGCGAGACGGAAGAGATCGCGCTCGACGGGATGCGCCGCACGGTGGCGGCCCGGCTTACCGAGGCCAAGCAGACGATCCCGCATTTCTACCTGCGCCGCGCGGTCGCCATCGACGACCTGCTCGCCCTGCGGGCGCAGCTCAACGCGCAGCTCGAGGCGCGCGGCGTGAAGCTTTCGGTCAACGACTTCATCATCAAGGCCTGCGCGCTCGCGCTGCAGGAGGTGCCGGATGCCAACGCCGTCTGGGCGGGCGACCGCATCCTGCGGCTCAAGCCCTCGGACGTGGCCGTGGCGGTGGCGGTCGACGGCGGCCTCTTCACGCCGGTGCTGAAGGACGCGCACCAGAAGTCGCTCTCGGCACTGAGCGCCGAGATGAAGGACCTCGCCGCCCGCGCCCGCGACCGCAAGCTGGCGCCGCACGAATATGTCGGCGGCAGCTTCGCGGTCTCCAACCTCGGGATGTACGGGATCGAGAACTTCGACGCGGTGATCAACCCGCCGCACGGCGCCATCCTCGCCGTCGGCGCCGGCCTGCGGCAGCCGGTGGTGCAGGACGACGGCAGCCTGGGCACCGCCACGATGATGTCGATGACCCTGTCGGTCGATCACCGGGTCATCGACGGCGCGCTGGGCGCACAGCTGCTGGCCGCCATCGTCGCCCATCTGGAAACCCCGCTGGCGATGCTGGCCTGAGAGATGCTGGCCTGAGA